>JBJMQX010000114.1:0-52623 GCA_045802455.1 Phenylobacterium sp.
CCGAGGTCGCGGCGCCGCCGTTCACCCGCTTCATTGCCCCGCCGCCTTGGGTGAACCAGCACTCCCCGGTCGGCGGCGCGACCACGGCGCCGGCCACCGGACGGCGATCCTGGATCAGGCCGATGTTGACGGTGAAGTTGGGATCGCCGCGGACGAACGCCTTGGTGCCGTCCAGCGGGTCGACCAGGAAGAAGCGCGGACCGATGGCGTCCGGCGTGCCGAACTCGCTGGCGTCCTCCTCGGAGATCACCGGCACGTCGGGGAAGCGTTCGGCCAGCGCCTTCAGGATCAGCGCCTCGCCCTGCCGGTCCGCCTCGGTGACCGGGCTCTCGTCGGCCTTCTGGGCGACGGCCAGGCCGGTGCGCCAGAGCGGCAGGATCAGGGCGGCGGCCTGCTCGCAGATCTCGGCCAGCTCGGCACCGATGTCGTTCATGCCTGGATGCTCCCTGAGCCGCGCCTCTTAAGGACCCGCGGCGGTTTTCCAAAGGTTCAAATCACCGCAAGGTCGCCGCCATGACGGAGCCCCCCGCCCCAGACACCCCCGAAAATGGAACGCTCCGCCCGGCCGAGCTCGCCGCCCATCTGGCCGCGCGCCTGTGCCACGACTTCATCAGCCCGGCGAGCGCCATCGTCTCGGGCGTCGATCTGCTGGAGGACCCCGCCAACCAGGACATGCGCGAGGACGCGATGAGCCTGATCGCGGCCTCGGCGCGCAAGCTCGCCGACCTGCTGCAGTTCTGCCGCGTCGCCTTCGGCGCGTCCGCCTCGGCGGAAACCTTCGACGCCCGCGAACTGGAGAAGCTGGCGCGGGGGATCTTCGGCCACATGCGGGCCGAGCTCGACTGGCAGGTCGAGGCCGAGGCGGTGAACAAGCCGACGGCGCGTGCGCTCCTCAACCTCGCCCAACTGGCCGGCGCGGCCCTGCCGACCGGCGGGGTGGCCAAGGTCCGCGCGGTGCAGGAAGCCGCCCAGGTGGCCATCGCCGTCGAGGCGGCGGGCCCGCGCGCGCGGCTGCGGCCCGAGGTGCTGGCGGGCCTGCGCGGCGAGGGGGCCGGCGAGGGCCTGCACGGCCAGTGGGTGCAGGCGCGCTACGTCAACCTGTTCGTCGGGGATGCCGGCGGCCGGGTGTTCGCCGACGCGGCGGAGGAGAAGGTCACCTTCGCCGCGACGATCCCCGCGTAGTAAGGGCCTAGCCCATGTACCCTGCGCCCACCACGCAGGTGATCCGGCCGTGGCGCACGGTCACCATGGCCGAATGGCCGATGCCCGGATCGAACCAGGTGGTGCGCCCGCCGGCGGTCACCGCCACCCCGCCGGCGGCGTCGAACTGGCAGACCGGATAGACCGCGTTGGTGAACACCCCGTCGGGGAGGGTCCTGCAGGAGACGTCGCCGATCTGGTAGGCGAAATGCACGCCCTGGAAGTCGAACGGCGGCGGCGGCTTGGCGCCGCGCGTGGCGATGGTCGGGCCGTTGGCGACCGGGCAGGCGGGGCCCCTGACGCTCCATTCGTCGATCGCCGCCTGGTGCTCGGCGAACCCCTCGGCCACCTTGGCGGCGGGAATCGCGACCACCAGGGCGAACACCGCCACGATGCCCCAGCCCTGCAGCCGCTCGACCCAATGCGTCGTCCTCATGAACTACATATGTAAACCAAACTCTCATGCCTTGGCTAGGGCTCTCGGACGCAGCCGCCTTGCACACCTCCTTAACTATGCGGCGCGACAACCTGGGGACTCGGTCCGTGGAGCGTGGGTCCGCCCGTGAAGGTCTGCCTGGTCGTCGACGACAGCCGCGTGATCCGCAAGGTCGCGCGCCGCATCCTCGAGGACCTGGGCTTCGAGGTGGCCGAGGCCGCGGACGGCGCCGAGGCGCTGGGCTGGTGCAAGACGATCGTCCCGCACGTGATCCTGCTCGACTGGAACATGCCGGGCATGAGCGGGCTGGAGTTCCTGAAGCAGCTTCGCGGCTCGCCGGGCGGTCAGGAGCCGCGGGTCGTCTTCTGCTCCGTCGAGAACGATCTGGACCGCATCCGCGAGGCGCTGGGCGCCGGGGCGGACGAGTACATCATGAAGCCGTTCGACGGCGACATCGTCGCCTCCAAGCTGGCCATGGCGGGCGTCCTGTGATCGCCCGCGACCTGGAGCTGGCGATCGGGCTTTGCGCCGAGCGCGCCGGGCTGCGGGTCGATCCCGAGAAGCCCTACCTGCTGGAGAACCGGCTGGCCCCAGTGGCGCGGCGCGAGGGCTTCGGCTCGGTCGAGGAGATGATGGCCGCGGTGCGCGACCGCGACGAGGATCGGCTGATCTGGGCGATCGTCGAGGCGATGTCGCCCTCGGAGAGCAGCTTCTTCGGCGATCCCGAGACCTTCGAGCTGATCGCCGAAAAGGTGCTGCCGGCGCTGGCGCACCGGCGCGACAGCGGCCCGATCCGCGTCTGGGCGGCGGCCTGCGGAACCGGACAGGAGATCTATTCCCTGGCCATGCTGCTGGCCGAGCATCCGCCGGCGGGAACGACCGTCGAGCTGACCGGCTCGGACATCTGCGAGCGGCGCCTGGAGAAGGCGCAGAGCGGACTCTACAGCCAGTTCGAGGTGCAGCGCGGGCTTTCGGCCCACCGGCTGGTCCGCCATTTCGAGAACGCCGAGGACGGGTTCGTGCTGTCCCCGCGGCTGCGCCAGCAGGTGCGCTGGCGCCGGCTGAACCCGATCGAGGACCTGCGCCGGCTGGGGCAGTTCGACCTGGTGCTTTGCCGCAACCTGGCCGCCGCCCTGACCGAGCTGGCCCGCGAGCGGTTGCTGGCCAACCTGACCGCGGCCCTCGCGCCTGGCGGCTTCCTGGTGCTCGGCCGCGGCGAGCGGGCCGCGGGCCTCAGCTCGCCTCAGGGCCTGCCCGGCTTCCACGTCCGAGCAAACGCGCAGCGCGCGGCCGCCTGATCTTCAACCCGATGTTCAGACGAGGAAAACCCCGCCGCGGAACGGCGGGGCTCTCCCGTCCATAAGAGCGAGCGCGCCTTAGTGCTTGGCGTCGTCGGCGGTGTTGGTCACGGCCTTGCCGGCGGCGGAGACGTCGCGACCGGCGCCTTCGACGGTGTTGCAGGCCGCCACGGCCATGCTCGCGGCCATGAAGGCCAGCAGAACGATCGTACGCATTCGGTCTTCTCCAGAGGTCTGTTGGGAATGCAGCGTGGCCGAAACGCTCACGCTGCGGCCTGGTTCCCCTCGCCCTGGCCGGCGGCGACGGGCGCAGGCGCGGTGTCGTCGGCGCTGGGCGTCGGGAAGATCAGCCGCGCGGTGACCCCCCCTTCGGGGTTGCGCACGAGCTCGGCGCGCCCCCTGAGCTGGCGGGCGAAGGCGGTCATCAGGGTGCGTCCCATGCCGGTGGCGGCGAGGCCCTCGGCGGGCGCCTCTCCGTCGTCGGAGATGGTCAGCTCTGCCTCCTCGCCGCGCACCCGGAAGGCCAGCGTCAGGACCCCGCCGCGCGCGGCGAAGGCGTGCTTCTGGGCGTTGGTGATCGCCTCCACGGCGAAGAGTGCGAGCGGGGCCAGCCGGTCGGGGTCGATCACCAGGGCGTCGACCGAGAGCTCGGTCCTCACCGCCGGCCCGTGCAGCGTCTCGCCAGAAACGAGCTGGGCGGTGAGCTCCTCGAGGAACGGCCGCAGGTCGACGCGCTTCAGGTCGGGACCCTGGTAGACCGAGCGATAGATCAGCGCGAGCGCGGTGATCCGCTGGCGGGTGTCCGACATGGCCGCGCGCGCCGCCGGGTCGGCCAGCGCCCGCTGCTGCATGTTGAGCAGGCTGGAGATGACCTGCAGGTTGTTCTTCACCCGGTGGTGGATCTCGCGCATCAGCGCGTCCTTCTGGGCGAGCGAGTCGCGCAGGGAGGCGTCGCGCCCGACGATGGCGTCGGCCATCTCCTCGAGCGTCTCGGCGAGGTCGCGGATCTCCGGCGGCATCTGCTCAGACTGGATCGGGCGCACCGAGAGGCGGCCGCGGGCGTAGAGCGCCGCGATCCGCTGCAGGTAGGCGATCCAGCGGATCACCACCCGCTCGGTCACCAGGGTGACGGCCAAGAGCCCAAGGCCGAAGCTCAGCAGCGGGAAGAGGATGCCGGAAAGCGGGTTCAGCCAGGCCCAGGAGACCAGGCCGGGCGAGCGGGCGGAGAGCACGACGAACACCTCGTCGCCGGCCACCGGCGCGGCCGAGTAGACCCGCCGTTGCCCGGCCTGGTCGGGGCCGTACCAGACGTAGGCGCCGTTCTGGCGCACCTGGTTCCGCCAGCCTCCGGGCAGGCCCAAGGGAAACGACCGGGCCTGCGTCTCGGAGATGTAGCGGCCCGTGGAATCCACCAGGGCGACGTCAGAGTGGGCCGGCAGCGTCGGGTCGGAGACCGAGGGCTCCAGGCTGGCGAGCGTGATCACCGCGGCGAAGGCGCCGTCGAACTCGCCGCGCGGGCCGCGGGCGCGGGCGGCGGCCAGGATCGAGGGCTCGCCGGCGTAGGCGGAGCCCGGATCCCTGGTGATCACCAGCTTGTCGCCGCGCTCCAGCCGCCGGAACCACGGGCGCTGCATCCGCTGCGGGTCGGCCGGCACCTCGCCGGCCGCGCAAGCGACACGGCCGCGCTTGTCGAACCGGATCAGGTTCGAATAGCCGGGTATGCGGCTCGCCACCTCGGCGAGGCGCGTCTGGCATTCGTAGCCCAGCGCGCCGGGGGCCAGCGTCTGCAGGAGGATGCCGGCGCCTTCCATGCGGGTGCGGGCCGTCGCCGCGCTGCGCTCGGCGGCGAAGCCGAGGTTCTCGCGCAGCGCCACCCGGGCGCGGTCGAAGGCGATGGCGGACTGGCCGATGCCGAGGATCAGCACCGGCAACAGCGCGGCGGCGAGCGCCGCCGTCAGACGGACCCTGATCGTGCTTAGCGAAGCCCAGGGCAGGCCGGTCATGGAAGGCGGTTGTCCGTCCTCAACGGACGGTGCTTAGCCGCTCCGCGTCCGCCAGGATAGCCCGCATGGCGTCCCCGGCCGAGGCGCCGTCGCGATCGTAGGCGCCGTCCTCGAGGATGGCGTGCAGCGCGCGCCGGGCGCGGCTGACCCGGCTTTTCACCGTGCCCACCGCGCAGTCGCAGATCTCGGCCGCCTCCTCGTAGGCGAAGCCGCCGGCCCCCACCAGGATCAGCGCTTCGCGCTGTTCCGGCGGCAACATGGCCAGGCCCTGGCGCAGTTCGTCCAGCGCCACCGGGGCCTCGGGGTCGTCGACCGCCACCAGGGTCCGCTCGGCGGCTTCCTGGTCGAGCTGGCTCTGGCGCCAGGATCGGCGCTTCTCGGAATAGAACTGGTTGCGCAGGATCATGAAGGTCCAGGCCTTCATGTTGGTGCCCATCTGGAAGCTGGCGCGCGCGTCCCAGGCCTTCATCATGGCGTCCTGCGCCAGGTCGTCGGCCGCGGCGGGGTCGCCGCACAGCGTACGGGCGAAGGCCCGCAGGTGCGGGATCAGCTGGACCAGCTCGCGCTTGAAGGCCTCGTCGTCGGCGCTGTTGCGCTCGCGCGTGGGCGCCGCGCGGGCTGCGGTCGGGGCGTCCACGGCCGGCGGATCGGTGTCCGGGGTCTGCTGGGCGTCGTCGGCCATCAGTTCCCCTCCGTCGCGCGGCTGTCGGCCCGGCGCAGGATGTCGAGGAATTCGTCAGGCACCTGTTCGTTGACCACTTCGTCGAACATCTGGCGCAGGCGGACCCCGATCGCCTGCTGGCGAAGACGGGCTTCATCCAGCGCGGCGGCGTTTTTCCGCGGGTCTTGGGAAGGCATCGGTTCGATCATACTGTCGGCAGGCCGCTTGCGCGAAGGCCGCCCCCTCTTGGCATTCTCGTCAGCGCTCAACGCAGGGCTCCGCCTAAGGTTCCCGATGTTCAGCGTCCAAGATGCGGAAAACTCCCGCCTTTGGGAACAAGTTCCCGCAGGTGGCGTTTTTGCATCATGATAGGGCGTCTCCCTTCCGGGGATGGTTTTGGGATGCCCGATCGCTGGTCGAACAGTCTTCCGTTGAAGCCCTAGGAGGGGTCAGCCCTTGAGTCTGCTAGCTCGTCTTGCGCCGCATCTGCCCTATGTCCGCCGCTACGCCCGGGCGTTGACCGGCGATCAGACTACCGGCGACCACTATGTCCGTGTGGCGCTGGAGGCCCTGGCGGCCGGTGAGCGGGTGCTGGAAGCCAACCTGACGCCGCGCGTCGCGCTCTATCACGTGTTCCACGCCATCTGGTGCACGTCCGGCGCCCAGCTCGAAGGCCCGGCCGACGAGGACCTGGCCGGCGCCGACGACACCACGCGCCGGCTGATGCGCATCGCGCCGCGCTCGCGGCAGGCCTTCCTGCTGACGGCGCTCGAAGGCTTTACGCCCTCGGAGGCCGCCCAGATCCTCGACGCCGACTTCAACGAGGTCGAGCAGCTGATCGCCGAGGCCCAGGCGGAGATCGACGCCGAGCTCGCCACCGACGTGCTGATCATCGAGGACGAGCCGGTGATCGCCGCCGACATCGAGGCCCTGGTCAAGGAGCTGGGCCACACGGTCGTCGACATCGCCGCGACCCGGTCGGAGGCCGTCGACGCGGTCGCCCGCAAGCAGCCGGGCCTGGTGCTGGCGGACATCCAGCTCGCCGACGGCTCGTCAGGCATCGACGCGGTGAAGGACATCCTGGCCCGCTTCGACGTGCCGGTGATCTTCATCACCGCCTTCCCGGAGCGCCTGCTGACCGGCGAGCGCCCGGAGCCGACGTTCCTGATCACCAAGCCGTTCCAGCCGGAGACGGTGAAGGCCGCCATCGGCCAGGCGCTGTTCTTCCACCCGCGCAAGGCCGCCAAGCAGGCGGCCTAGGAACGGGCGACGGAAGCCGACGTTTGAGAGGGCGCCGCAGCCATGCGGCGCCTTTTCTCATGGAGTGGCGGCGATGCTCGGTTGGGCGCTCGTGTTTGCGGTGCTGGCGGTGATCGCCGGCGTGCTGGGTTTCTGGGGCCTCGCCGGGATGGCGGCGACCATCGCCAAGATCCTGTTCGTGATCTTCCTGGTGCTGCTGGTCGTCCAGTTCGTGATCCGCGCGATCCGCGGCCAGTCGGTGGTCTAGGCCTTGGGGGCTGTGCTCGGTTGCAGCGCAGAGCAGATCTCGAGCGATCTCTGCTTAATCCCAAGACGTCATCCCGGACGGCCTGCAAGGCCGATCCGGGACCCAGGGGCGACCGCAATGCGAGACCTCCTGGGTCCCGGCTCTCCGCTTCGCTGCGGCCGGGATGACGGAGCTTTTTAAGGGTCAGGACCGAGCTGAGCGTCGCACTCGCGTCTCTCAGGGCCCCCGACGGGTGTGGTTGGTCTCCGGCGGTGTCGCCTTCTGGTAGGGCTGGGGGTTGATCGGCGCGGGCTCGGGCGCGTGGAAGGCGACCGGCGGCGCGTTGCCGGGCGGCGCGTCGACGTTGCCCGGACCGTTGTTGGAATTCGCGCTGGCGAAGTCCCCCGCGCGATAGGCCCAGAGGGCGGCGAAGGCGGCGATCACCAGGAACAGGCCGCCCAGCAGCACCCAGACCATGTGGCGCCCATAGCGGCCCTGGCGGGCGCGGGTCTCGCCCAGCACCGGCCGGGCGGTCTCGGTAGGTCTCGAGGAATCGGCCATCGGCGGGAGCGTCCTTTACTCGGTCGGGAAATAGCTGAAGGGGCCGGTCGTCGGGTGCGCCGGCAGCGGTTGCGGCTCGGGCCGCATCAGCGAGCCGATCAGGCCGCTGGCCAGGGCCAGCCCGACGACGCCGCAGAGCACGGCCAGGCGCCGGCGGCTGACGAGCTGGTGATGGCTGGAGGTGCGGGCCAGCGGAGCGCCGGTCCTGGCGGCGAAGCTGGAAGGCATGGGGCGCTCCTCCGTACGGGCCGGTGGGCCCGTCGCGCCCACCGGGCATTGCAACGTGCCAGCCCTGCCGGCCGTTCCCCATCAAGGCCGAGCTGGCGCCGTCCGCGGCGCATGAGAAAATCGAAAAAAGTGCGCCTGGCCTGGAACGCTTCGAGTGGCGGTGAGTTCTTAGACGTGCGGAGGCGGCGACGCCCCCCCCGACTTGAGACTGGCGAGCATGCCAGTCTGCCGTCTCCGCACCCCTTTTCTCGATGATGCACCCCTCAGGGCGGATCGTAAGATCCGCCCTTCTCTTTTGCGCCCTGTCCTTGGGGGGCGGAGCGCGCGCGAGAGTTCAGCGTGCGGCGAGGTGGAGGACGATCTCGGCCCTGCGGCGCATGGGTTGGGCCTTGCCGTCGGCGGTGACGGCGCCGGCCTGGCCGGCCGCGCCCACCCTGAACTCGGCGGCCGGCAGGCCCGCGGCCTTCAAGGCGTCGGCGACGCTGTCGGCGCGCTTCTTGGAAAGCTCCAGGTTGGCGCCGGGCGCGCCGGCGGCGTCGGAGAGCCCGACCACCTCGACACTCGCGACGCGGCACGCCTTGGCCCCGTCGGCGGCCGCGGCGATCACCGCCCGGCCCTCCTTGGTCAACTCCGCCGACTGCGGCTCGAAGTAGATGTCCGCGGTCTGGTCCGTGCAGCGGGGTGCCGGGCGGACGATGCGGTCGCGCGCCGAGCGCACCGTGGCGCAGGCGCAGACCGCCAGGGTGAGCGCACAGACCGCTGCGGTTCTGGCTGTCGTCATCCGGAAACCCTCCAGTTCGCACCGATTGAGGCCGCACGCGAAAAGGGCGGCCGGTCCCGCCGGCCGCCCTTCCCGAGGTTCATGGCGTCACGCGCCGTCAGCGCGGGCTGCCGTCTTCCCAGTAGTAACGGCCGGTGGCGGAGTCATAGTAGTAATACCGCCCGGCGCGCTCGTCATAGTATTGGCGGTGGTCCGGCGCGCGGGCGCCGCAGCCGCCCTGGTCCGCGCAACCCTTGGCCGCGCCGAGCAGGCCGCCGGCGGCCGCGCCGATCAGCGCCCCGCTGGCGGGATTGTGCGCGCCGACGTTGTTGCCGATGACCGCGCCGGCCACTGCGCCGAGCGCGGCGCCGCCGAGAGCGGTGTTGGTGGTGTGCGGGTCGTCGGCGCAGGCGCAGAGCAGCGCGCCGGCTCCGGCAAGTGCGATGAATGGCTTGAGCATGTCCAAGAGCTCTCCTTACGGGTCCCCTGGGCGCCCTAACGCCAGCTAAGCGCCACAGTTCCGAGCGACCTTACAGCGAAACCCTGAGGAAACGCCTTACGCACCCACGACGGAACCGCGATGCCCGCGCGCCGTTCACCCCGCCTGAACGTGAAGCCTGGGAGGTCAACGATGGTTGGCGCGCGCGTGGCCGACGACGGCCGGATCGACAGCTCTGACACCCACGCCATCGGCGCGGACCTGCGCGAAGCCTACGAGCGCGGGCGGCGCGACGAGCGGGCCAGCCGCCGGCGGCATCCGATCTTCATGACGCTGACCTTCGCCGCGGCCGTGGTGGGCGTCGTCCTGCTGGCGCTGGCCGCCGTGAACGGCTCCTTCACCCAGGCCGGCAGCGTGGTCGACCAGAACCTCTCGATCGCCGCCGGCCAGGCGCAATCGAAGGTCGCCGACGCGACACGCTGACCGTGCTGGCTCAGGGGGCGAAGCTCAGCGGCACGGCGCCGGACGCCGCCGGGTTCCGGCGGGTGGAGGTCGTCGCCAACCTGCACTCCGGCGGGGTCTCCGCCGACGCGCCGGACGAGATCGAGAAGATCCTCTCCGACCACGGCCTCAGAGCGCACGTCTGCGCGCCGGAAAAGGACGACCTGACCAACTGCCTGCGCGCCGCGGTGGACGCCGCCCCGGACCTCTTGATCGTGCTGGCCGGCGACGGCACCGCGCGCGCGGCGGCCGAGCTCTGCGGCCCCGACGGTCCGGTGATCGCGCCCCTGCCGGGCGGGACGATGAACATGCTGCCGCACGCGGTCTATGGCCCCAGGTCCTGGCAGACGGCGCTCTCCATCGCGCTCGCCCAGGGCCATGAGCAGGCGATCGGCGGCGGCGAGGTCGAGGGGCGGGTCTTCATGGTGGCGGGCATCTTCGGCGCGCCAGCCCTGTGGGCGCAGGCGCGCGAGGCCGCCCGCTACGGCCGCCCGCGGCTCGCCTGGATGCGCGCGCGCCGCGCCATGCGCCGGGCCTTCTCCGGCCGGCTGCGCTACGCCATCGACAACGGTCCGCGCCGCAAGGCCGAGGCGCTGGTGTGCATGTGCCCACTGACCTCCCGGGCGATGAACGACGAGGAGCAGGCGCTGGAGGCCGCCGCCCTCGACGTGACTGGCGCGCTCGACGCCTTCCGGCTCGGCTTCCATGCGCTGAAGGGCGACTGGCGCGACGCGCCGGGCGTCGAGGTGGAGCGCTGTTCGGTGGCGCGGATCTGGGCCGCCCAGGGCATTCCGGCGATCCTCGACGGGGAATCGGTGGGGCTGAAGTCGCTCAGCGAAGTGCGCTACACGGCCAGGGTCGCCCGCATTCTGGCGATTCCGAAGGACGTCTGAACCCGCGAACCCGATGACCGTCCGCCTGGCGCATCTGTCGGACATCCACTTCGGCGGCGAGAACGCCGCGGCGGTGGCGGGCGCTTCGGCCATGCTGAACGCCGGCGACTTCGACCTGGTGGTGGTGACCGGCGACCTGACCCGCTTCGGCGAGCGGGTGGAGTTCCAGGCCGCGGCCGCCTGGCTGTCGACGATCAAGGGCCCGAAGCTGGTGACCCCGGGCAACCACGACGCGCCCTACCTCGCCTGGGCCGAGCGGCTGTTCACGCCGTTCCGCCGCTATGAAGCGGCGATCGGGCCGGCGCCCGCCCAGACGCACCTCGGCGGCGGGTTCGCGGTGCGCGGTTTGAACACGGCGCGCGGCGCCCAGCCCCGGCTCAACTGGTCGAAGGGCCAGATTTCGCCGCGCCAGGTGCGCTCGGCCGTGGACTGGTTCGAAAAGGCGCCGGGCGAGTGCGTCCGGATCGTCGCCTGCCACCATCCGCTCACCGAGATGATCGGCGGGCCGATGACCGCCCGGGTCTGGAACGGAGAGGGCGCCGCGCGCGACCTGGCCGAAGCGAAGGTCGACCTGGTGCTCTCCGGCCATATCCACGCGCCCTTCGCCTGGCCCTATCCCTACGGCGACGGCAAGACCTATGCGGTGGGCGCCGGCACGCTGTCGCTGCGCGAGCGCGGGACCCCGCCGAGCTTCAATGTGGTGGAAATAGAAGGGACGGCGATGCGGATCGCCGCCCTTCAGTGGACGGGCTCGCACTACGAGCCCTATCGAACCTGGTCGCTCGATCGGCGCTGAAGCGCCGAAGGGCTTCGACCGGGACTATATGGTCGGCCCGCGGCCGCGTACGAAGTTCATGATCAGCGAGACCACGAACAGCAGCAGGAACACGTAGAAGACGATCTTGGCGATCCCGATCGCGGCGCCCGCGATAGTCGTGAAGCCAAGCACGCCCGCGATCAGGGCGATTACGAGAAATGTCAGGGCCCAGCCGAGCATTGGTTTACCTCCATGCGCGCCGCGAGGCGCTCCAGTGGCGGCCCGTTCGGATCCGCCGGGCCAGTCAACGCGCACGGTTAAGGCGTGTTCCGCCTCGCCGCGCCCAAGCCCGGGCGCCGGCGATCACTTCTTCGGCGGCGGCGGGGGGCGGTTGGCGAAGGTGGCCGTGACGATGGCGGTGAGAATTCGCGGATTGCGGACCACCACGGCGGCCGCCGCGCCGACCGCGGCCAGCGCCACCAGCGGCCGCTCGCGGGCGAGCTCGATCAGCCTGCCCGACAGGTTCTCGGAATCGCCCTTCACGGGCTTGGGCCGGGCCTTGCGGGTGACCAGGAAGGCGAGGATCAGCGCGATGACGGCGGCGGCGCCGGCCACCGCCGCCGCGCCCCAGGCGGGGCCGATCATGTCGCGCACGGCGGCGTAGAGCGCGAACGAGAGCGCCACGACGACGACGCCCGCCGCCACCGCGATGGCGGCGAACGCCGCGACCAGGCCTACGACCTTGCGGAAGATCACCTTGAGGACTTTTGGCGCGTGCGGAGGATCAGCGGCGCGAAGACGCGGAGGCGAGCAGCAGGCCGATCAGCACGCCGACGCCCAGCGCCGCACCCGTGGCTGCCAGCGGGCGCTCGCGCACGCGCTCGGTCATGTACTGCTGCGCCTGGTCGATCTGCTGGCCGGCGGTGTCGGAGTAGGCGCGCGTCTGGGCGCGCAGCTGCTCGATACCCTCGGTCACCGCCTTCTCGATGCGCTTGGCGGCGTCGGCGAAGGAGCGCTGCGCCTCGCTTGAAAGCTTGGTGGCGCCGTCGGAGGCGGTCTTGGCCGCGGCCTTGGACTCGTCTGCGGCGTAGTCAACAGAGTTCGCGGACATGGGATCTCTCCGATCAAGAAGGTCTCGGCGGGGGCGCCGGGAAGCGCCAGCCTCAACGTCACATACGTTAGCGGGTTCCCGCCCGATGAGCAAAGCCGGGGGACGCAGGCTTACGCCCCGCCCCCGAACATCGGAAACGCCATGCGGCCGCCGCAGTTCCGGTCGCAGATGGCGCAGGGTCAGCCTATGTTGGGATGATGACACGCGTTGCCCTAGCGCCGGCCGATGTCGGACGCCGGCTGGACCTTGCCCTGGAGGCCGCCGGGCTCGGCGAGTTCGAGTGGGATCTCGCGCGCGACGTGATCGCCATCAGCCCCCGCATGGCCGCGATCATGGGCCTGCCGACGGGAGAGTCCTCTGCGGCCGGCGGCGAGGCGCTGAACCGCCACGTGCACCCGGAGGACCTCGCCGCCGTGCGCGCCCACCAGGGCCGCCACCGCAAGGCGGGCGGCGCCTATGGCTACGAGTACCGTCACGTCCGGCCCGACAACGGCGCCACCGTCTGGCTGAGGGTCGCCGGCATCATCACCGTCGGCGCCGACGGCCAGGCGGCGCGGGCGACCGGCATCGTCGAGGACATCGGCGAGCGCAAGCGCGAGGAGAGCCAGCGCCAGACGCTGATGGCCGAGCTGGACCACCGGGTGAAGAACGTGCTGGCGACGGTGCAGGCGCTCGCCGTGCAGACCGCGCGCCGGACCACCTCGCTCGACGCCTTCCTGTCGAACTTCTCCGGACGGCTGAAGGCGATGGGCTCGGCCAACGAGCTGCTCACCGCGGCGCGCTGGCGCGGCGCCGCCATCGACCACCTGGCCGCCGCCGAGCTCGGCGCGCTCGCCCCCGGCCAGACCGCCTGGGAAGGGCCGGAACTGTTCCTGACGCCGCGCGCGGCCAACGCCCTGGCGCTCGGGCTGCACGAGCTGGCCGCCAATGCTGTGAAATTCGGGGCGCTGTCGGCCGACACCGGCCGCGTGCAGTTGCGCTGGGCGCGCACCCGCGACGGCGGTTTCGAGCTCACCTGGACCGAGACCGGCGGCCCGACCGTGACCCCGCCGGCCCGCCGCGGCTTCGGCTCGACGCTGTTGGAGGAGGTCACCAGCCGCGAGCTCAACGGCGCGACCACCATCGACTACCGGCCCGCCGGGGTGATGGCCCGGCTCCGCGCCGGCTCGGCGGCGGTGGCGCCGCGTCCGGAGACCGTGCCGGAGCCGCCGCCGACCCGGATGGCGGAGATCATCACCACCGCCTCGGGGCCGCCGAACCTGAAGGGCGCGCGCGTGCTGATCGTCGAGGACGCCGTGCTGCTGGCCATGGAGCTCGAAGGCGGCCTCGCCGACGCCGGGGCCCACGTCATCGGCCCGGCCTACGAGCTTGAGGAGGCGATGGCGCTGCTCGACCAGCCGATCGACGCCGCGGTGCTCGACGCCAACCTGAACGGGCGCTCGGTGACGCCGGTGGCCGAGGCGCTGAGCGCCCGGGGCGTGCCCTTCGTCTTCGCCACGGGCTACGGCGACGCCGGCGGCGCGCCCGGCGGCTTCGCAGCCCCGGTGATCCGCAAGCCCTACGACGTCACCCAGGTCGCCGCGGCGGTGGCCGAGCTCCTGGGGGTCAACGCGCCGCACGCTTAGGCCCCGTCCGCGACAAGGCGTCGCCTCGGCATCGCGCAAGCGGGGCCTTAAGAAGACGCACAGGGGGCCTGCGGACACCGCAGGGGCCGGACCGGCGGCCCAGGGACATCGCCCGGATCACGCGACCCGACCTCTTGTTACGCGCCGGCGATCACTCCGGAGGCGCGTAGCGCCGCCAGGCGCTCGGGCGAACAACCCGCCCTGTCGGCCAACACCTCGTCGGTATGCTGGCCCAGTGCCGGCCCCGGCCAGCGCACCGCGCCCGGCGTGCGCGACAGCCTCGGGAAGACGTTCTGCATCCTGATGCGGCCGAACACCGGATGCTCGGTCTCGACGATGGACTCGCGCGCCCGGTACTGCGGGTCCGCCAGCATGTCCGGAGCGCGGAAGACGCGGCTCGCCGGCACGCCCTTGGCCTCAAGCAGCGCGAGCAGGTCGTCCAGGGTCCGCCGGCCGGTCCATTCGGCGATGATCGCGTCGAGCTCGGCTTGGTGCTGCCCGCGGCTGGCGTGGTCGACGAACTTCGGGTCGGACTTCAGGTCCGGGCGCTCCATGGCCTCGGTGAGGCGGGCGAACACGGTGTCGCCGTTGCCGCCGATCAGGATCAGCTCGCCGCCGGCGCACGGATAGGCGTTGGAGGGCGCGATGCCGGGCAGGACGGAGCCAGAGCGCTCGCGGACGTAGCCGGTCAGGTCGAACTCGGTGACCAGGTTCTCCATCACCGCCAGCACGCTTTCGTAGAGGGCGGCGTCGATCACCTGGCCGCGGCCGGTGCGCTCGCGCTCGTGCAGCGCCATGGTGATCCCCATCACCGCGTGCATGGCCGCCAGGCTGTCGCCGATCGAAATGCCGGCCCGCGCCGGCGGCCGGTCCGGCTCGCCGGTGACGTAGCGCAGGCCGCCCATCGCCTCGCCGATCAGGCCATAGCCGGCGCGCTGGGCGTAGGGGCCGGTCTGGCCGAAGCCGGAGACCCGGGCCATCACCAGCCTGGGATTGTCGGCGGCCAGCGCCTCGTAGGAGAGGCCCCACTTCTCCATCGCGCCCGGCCGGAAGTTCTCGATCACCACGTCGGCCTGGCCGATCAGCTCCCGGGCGATCCGCTGGCCCTCAGGGCGCCGCAGGTCGAGCCCCACCGACTTCTTGTTGCGGCCGATCACCGGCCACCATGGCGATAGCCCCTGGGGCAGGCTGCGGCCCCACTGGCGCATCGGATCGCCGACCTTGGGATCCTCCAGCTTGATCACCTCGGCCCCGAAGTCGCCCAGGATCTGGCCCGCGAAGGGCCCGGCGATCAGCGTCCCCATCTCGATCACCACGAGGTCGGAAAGCGGGCCTGTCGCGGAAGCGTCCATGTCGAGAGGCAGAGCCGTCCGGACGCTCGCTTGTCAACGCCTCCTCTCTCGCTGGCGCTCGGGGGAGAGGAGGTGGTAGAGGCGCAGCCCATGAGCGCCTACGTCATCGACCCGCCCGCCGTCACGACCGTCCCCGTCGAAGGCGGGGCTGCGTTTCCGGTGCGCCGCATCCTCTGCGTGGGCCGCAACTACT
This sequence comes from Phenylobacterium sp., assembly GCA_045802455.1. Taxonomy (GTDB): domain Bacteria; phylum Pseudomonadota; class Alphaproteobacteria; order Caulobacterales; family Caulobacteraceae; genus Phenylobacterium. Next base: position 15,505 of record JBJMQX010000114.1, read on the forward strand.
GGGCCCATCGGCGCGAGATGGGCGGCCACGACCGCGACCCGCCGTTCTTCTTCTCCAAGCCCGCCGACGCCATCGTCCCGCCCGGCAAGGATGTGGCCTATCCGCAGGCCACGGGGAACCTGCACCACGAGATCGAGCTGGTGGTGGCGCTTGACGAGGGCGGCCGAGAGCTCACGCCGGACCAGGCGCTGGGCTTGGTGTTCGGCTATGCGGTCGGCGTCGACCTGACCCGCCGGGACCTGCAGGCGGCCGCCCGCGACAAGGGCCAGCCCTGGGAGGCCGCCAAGGGCTTCGACGCCTCGGCGCCGATTTCGCCCATCCGCCCCTGGACGGGCGACCCGCCACAGGGCCGCATCTGGCTCTCCGTGAACGGCGAGACGAAGCAGGACGCGGTCGTGGCCGACATGATCTGGGCGACCGCCGAGATCATCGCCGAGGCCTCCAAGCTCTGGGCGCTCGCACCCGGCGACCTGATCTACACCGGCACGCCGGAAGGCGTCGGGCCGCTGGTCAAGGGCGACCGCGTCGAAGGCGGCGTCGAGGGTGTCGGCGAGCTGTCCTTCAAGGTCGTCTGATGAAACGGCCGACCCTCTATTCCGCCTGGCGGGCCACCGCGCCCTACCGGGTGCGCATCGGCCTGGCGCTGAAGGGCGTCGACTATGCCTATTCGCCCATCGACCTGATCGGCGGCCAGCAGCGCGAGCCGGCTTACCAGGCGGTCAACCGCCAGATGCTGACGCCCTCGCTCGACCTCGGCGACGGCCGCGTGCTGACCCAGAGCCTGGCCATCCTCGAGTGGCTGGAGGAGACGCGGCCCGAGCCGTCCATCCTGCCAAAGGACCCGCTGGACCGGCAGACCGTCCGCACCATGGCGCTGATCGTTGCCTGCGACATCCACCCGCTGAACAACACCCGCGTGGGGCGGAAGCTCTCGAAGCTCGGGATCGCCCAGGACGTGGCGCTCACGGAATGGATCCAGCCCTGGATCCGCGACGGCTTCGACGCCCTGGAGCCGCTGGTGGCCGAGCACGGGCGCGGCTTCGCGTTCGGCGAGACGCCGACGATCGCCGACTGCTGCCTGATCCCGCAGGTCTATTCCGCCCGGCGCTACGAGGTGGACCTCGCGCCCTATCCGGCCATCGCCGGCGTGGCCGAGCGGGCGGCCGACCACCCGGCGTTCCAGGCCGCGCATCCTAACAACCAGCCCGACGCGGTCGTCTGAGAGGTTTTGGCTGACATGCTCGACGACCTGAAAGCCAACAACCGCGCCTGGGCCGCCCGCAAGGTCGCCGGCGATCCCGGCTTTTTCAAGCGCCTGGAGGGCCAGCAGGCGCCGGAATACCTGTGGATCGGCTGCTCGGACTCGCGGGTGCCGGCCAACGAGATCGTCGACCTCGACCCGGGCGAGCTCTTCGTCCACCGCAACGTCGCCAACCTCGCCCCGCCGCAGGACGCCAACTACCTCTCGGTGCTGCAGTTCGCCGTCGATGTGATCAAGGTGAAGCATGTCCTGGTCGTCGGCCACTACGGCTGCGGCGGCATCGCGGCGGCCATCGACGGGCAGCGCCGGGGGCTGGTGGACCATTGGCTGCACCCGATCCGCGAGGTGCATCACGACCACCGCGAGGAACTGGAAGCCATCCCGGAGGAGCGCGCGCGCCTGAACCGGCTGTGTGAGCTGAACGTGATCCGCCAGGTGCGCAACGTCGCCTCCGATGTCTTCGTGCAGGACGCCTGGGCGCGGGGCCAACAGGTCTGCGTGCATGGCTGGGTCTATTCGCTGTCGACGGGCCTGGTGAACGACTTGGGCGTCACCATCGGCGGCCCCGACGACCTCGCCAGACTGGAGGGGTAAGGCCTATTTTTCCCTCGGCGCGCCGCCGGATCGGCAGCCCGGAAAACCGCGAAAAATCGCCGGCCGCGCCGATTCCCAGGTCTTAACCAATAGTGTTTGCAGGCACTTAACCAGGCCTTGCTATCCGTAGGGCATGGTGCGCTCAATCACATCCCTGACCGCCCGCGGCCTGGCGCAAGTCAAGCGCGACCAGCGAGGCAACGTTGCGATCATCTTCGCGATCGCTCTCCCCATCGTCGTCGGCGGCGCCGGCCTCGCGGTCGAGACCAGCTTCGACTACGTGAGCCAGTCGCGCCTGCAGAGCGCCGCCGACGCGGCGGCCTACGCCAGCGCCATCGAGGTGATCGGCGGCTCCGACGCGAACACTATCAACGGGGCCGCCAGCCAGCAGGCGACGTCCAACGGCTGGGCGGCCGCCAAGGGCACCCTGACCGTCAACACGCCGCCCAGCTCCGGACCCAACGCCGGCAAGGTCAACGCCGTCGAGGTGCGGCTGACGCAGACCGCGCCCAGGTTCTTCACCGCCTATTTCTCCTCCGCGCCGGTGAGCCTCAACGCCCGCGCGGTGGCGCTCACCGTCACGGCGGCCAACGCCTGCATCCTGGCGCTGAACAAGACGGCGGCGAAATCGGTGCAGGTGCAGGGCAACTCCACGCTGACCCTCACGGGTTGCGACATCATGTCGGACTCCGTCGCCGACGACGCGCTCAACGTCTGGGGCAACGCCCACCTGACGGCCGACTGCGCGATCTCGGTGGGCGGTGTCACGAACAAGGCGGGCATGACCTTGACCGCCTGTCCCTCGGCCATCACCCAGGCGCCGCGCGCCGCCGACCCGTTCGCCTACGTGCCGGCGCCGTCGCCCGGCGCCACCCAGTCGATCCCCAAGAACCCCAAGGGTCCGGTGAGCCTGAACCCGGGCTCCTACACCTCCGGGATGAGCCTCAGCGGCGACATCACCTTGAACCCGGGCATCTACTACGTGTCGGGCGGCGACTTCAGCATCGCGGCCAACGCCAACATCTCCGGCTCGGGCGTCACCATCTACCTGGTGAACGGCTCGCACGCGAACATGAACGGCAACGCGACGGTGAACCTGCAGGCGCCGACCAGCGGCACCTACTCGGGCATCCTGTTCTTCGGCGACCGCAACGGCACGGGATCGAACATCTTCAACGGGGACGCCAGCTCGGGCCTCACCGGCGACCTCTATTTCCCGACCCAGGCGGTCAGCTACCTGGGCAACTTCTCGGGTATCAACGGGTGCACCCAGATCATCGGCGACACCGTCGCCTGGTCGGGCAACACGACGGTCTCCGTCGACTGCGCCGCACAGGGCATGCAGAAGATTCCGGCGACCCAATCCATCAAGCTGGTCGAATAGCGATGCGCCTGGTCCGAAGCCTGCGCGACGACCGCGGCGTGGCCGCCATCGAGTTCGCGCTGATCATCCCGGTCCTGGTGGGCGTCCTCCTTCTGGGCATGGACGGCTGGATGCGGATCACTCAGGTGTCGCAGATGCGCTCTGCGCTGCAGGCCGGCGCGCGCTACTACGAGGGCGGCGGCTCCGACGACACCAATGCGGCCAACCTCGCCGTGAAGGCCTGGGCTTCCGTACCCGCCGACGCCCAGGTGATCGTTGCGCGCAGCTGCACCTGCGGAGCGGTGGTCGTGGCCTGCACCAGCCAGTGCGCGCCCAACAACACCCTGCCGCAGACCTTCATCACCCTGACCGCGAACGGGACCTACCACGGCGTCGTGCACTCGGAGTCGCTCACCGAAGTCGGCTCGATCCGGGTTCGCTAGCGATGCGGGGCAGGATCAACCTTCGCGACTCCTCGGGCGCCCTGGCGGTGGAATTCGCACTGATCGCGCCGGTGTTCATCCTGGCGCTGATCGGCGGCTTCCAGCTCGCCTGGAGCCTGCACTGCGCGGCCACCGTGCGATGGGCGCTGGAGACGAGCGCGCGCAACCTCATGCTGGACCCCACCGAGAGCGCCACGACGCTCAAGGCCAACATGGTGTCGCTGCTGAACGGCCGGGCCACGGCGAGCAACCTGGCGGTGACCATCACCACGGACACCTCGAGCCCGGCCGGCAAGCTGCTGGTCGCGTCCAGCACCTACAGCACCACGCTGGTGGTGCCGTTCCTGTCCGACACGCCCCTGGTGTTCAACGCCTCCACCAGCGTCCCGGCCCTCTGAGCTGCGGCGCTGGCCCTACGCCAGCTTGATCTCGCGCAGGCGCTCCTGAAGATAGCCGTCGGCGGTGATCGGCTGCGGGTTGCGGTCTGGATGCTCAGCGTCGACGCAACTCGGCAGCGTCTGGATCAGGTAGTCGGAATTGAAGTGCAGGAAGAAAGGCGTCGAGTAGCGCGGGAAGCCGCGGCGCTCCGGCGCCGGGTTGACCACGCGGTGCGTCGTCGAGGGCAGGCGGTGGTTGACCAGCCGCTGCAGCATGTCACCGATGTTGCAGACCAGCGAGCCCGGCGGCGGGTTGATGGCGATCCAGCGCCCGTCGTGGTCCTTGACCTCCAGCCCGGCCTCCTCGGCGCCCAGCAGCAGGGTGATGACGTTGATGTCCTCGTGCGCGCCGGCGCGGATGTGCGGCCCGTCCTTGGGGACCGGCGGATAGTGCAGCAGCCGCAGGATCGAGTTGCCCACGTCGACCTTGTCGTCGAAGAAGTGGCGATCCAGGCCCAGGTAGACGGCGATGGATTCCAAGACCTTCAGGCCCATGGCGTCCAGCGCCTCGTAGAGCCACTGCACATCAGCCCGGAACTGCGGCAGCTCGGCGTCGGGCCAGACGTTGTCGGGCATGTGGTCGCGGAACGGGTGCCCGGGCGGCAGGGTGCGCCCGACGTGCCAGAATTCCTTCAGGTCGAAGTGGGTGTTCCCCTTGGCGGTCTCGACGCCAAAGGGCGTGTAGCCGCGCTGGCCCATCACCGGCAGCTTGTATTTCAGCTTGGCGGCCTCGGGCAGGGCGAAGAAGGCCTTCATCTGCGCCAGCGCCGCGTCGACCTTGTCCTGCGGCAGGCCGTGGTCGGAGATCACCGCAAAACCCCAGCGGGCGTAGCTGTCGCCCAGCGCCTGGGTGAAGCCTGCGAAGTCCCGGTCGAACAGCGTGAACGAGACCGGGGCGATCTGGTCCTGGATATCAAGGGCTTGGCTCATTGGGCCATTCCTACACCTCTCAGGCGTCCTCCTCCACCCGCTCGGGCTCGGCGAGCTGGGGCGCGTCCTCCAGGTCCTCTTCCTGGGCGATCCGCTGCATCTCGGCGCGCAGCACCCGCTCGGTGGTGTCGCGCCCGCCGCGCACGGCCATGGTGTAGCGGTCCTCCTCGCCGGCGATCGGGGCCAGCTGCTTGAGGATCGCGTCGTCCTGCTCGCGGAACACCGTCGCCGCGCGGGCGGCCAGCCGCTCCGACAGCCCCAGCTTCAGGAGCGCGCGGCGCCCGAGGTTGAGGGCGCTCTCGAAGGTCTCCCGCTCGACCTCCACGCCGGGCGTCTTCATCAGCTCGTAGGCGTGGCGGCGGTCATAGGCGCGGGCCAGCACCTGGATGTTCGGGAAGGCCTCGCGGGCGGCCTGCACCAGCTCCACCGCCTTGTCCTGGTCGTCGATGGCCACCAGCAGCAGCTTCGCCTTCTCCGCGCCGGCGCTGCGCAGCAGGTCGAGGCGGCTCGCGTCGCCATAGTGCACCCGCCAGCCGAACCGGCGCAGCAGGTCGATCTGCTCGATCGAGGACTCCAGGACCACGACGTTGAAGTTCGCCCCCAGCAGCAGGCGGGTGGCGATCTGGCCGAAGCGGCCAAAGCCGGCGACGATCACGTCCGGGGCGCTCTCGTCGAACGGCAGGCGCTCCGGCTCGGGGCGTTCCTCGCGGCGGCTCAGCACCAGCCGGTCGTAGGCGGCCGTGACCAGCGGCGTGGCGGCCATCGAGACGGCCACCACAGCGGTCAGCAAGCGCGCCAGCTGGGCGTCCATCACCCGCGCGCCCAGTACGAAACCCAGCAGGACAAAGGCGAACTCGCCGCCCTGGGCCAGCGCCACGGCGGTGGTCAGCGCGGTCCGGTGGCTGTGCCGGAAGATGCGGCCGGCGGCGTACATGGCGAGCGTCTTCAGCGCCATCAGCCCGACCACCAGGCCGGCGATGGCCAGCGGGTGGGCGGCGACCAGGCCCAGGTCCAGGCCGGCGCCGACGGTGATGAAGAAGAGGCCGAGCAACAGGCCGCGGAACGGCTCGATGTCGGTCTCCAACTCCCGGCGGAACTCGCTCTCGGCCAGCACCACCCCGGCGAGGAACGCGCCCAGCGCCGGCGAGAGCCCGACCAGCTCCATCAGTGCGGCGACCGCCACCACCAGCAAGAGCGCCGAGGCGGTGAAGATCTCCCTCAGCCGTGCGGCGGCGATGAAGCGGAACAGCGGCCGCATCAGGTAGCGCCCGCCGACCACCACCAGGACCACGGCCGCCAGCTCGGCCAGCGCCTGGAGCGGGCCGGGCAGGGGCGCCAGCAGGTTTGCGGCCGGGATCGGGACCGCGGCCGGCGCGCCCGGCGGGGCCAGCAGCGGCAGCAGGGCGAACAGCGGGATCACCGCCAGGTCCTGGAACAGCAGCACCCCGAACGAGGCCTGGCCCACTGGGCCCTGGCGCAGGCCCTTCTCCTCCAGGCTCTGCAGGACGATGGCGGTCGACGACATGGCCAGGATCAGGCCGATGGCTGCGCCCACCCGCCAGTCGAGGCCCAAGGCCAGCGAGGCGGCGGCGATCAGGGCTGCGGCGCCCAGCACCTGCGCCATGCCGAGGCCGAAGATCGCCGTCCGCATCTTCCAGAGCAGCGCCGGGCGCACCTCCAGCCCGATCAGGAAGAGCAGGATCACCACGCCGAACTCGGCGAAGCCCTGCACCTCGCGCGGCGCGCCGACCAGGTTCAGGGCGAACGGGCCGACGATCACGCCGGCGATCAGGTATCCGAGGACGGAGCCCAGGCCGAGCCGCTTGGCGATCGGCACCGAGACCACGCCCGCGGCGAGATAGACCAGCGCCTGGACCAACAGCGAGTGGGCGTTCATGGCGCCACACAAGCCTGCAACGACGGTGCTTGCACGCGATTTTTGGAAGCTGCCCGGTTCTCAAATGCTGCATTGCGGCGTAACAGGACGCCCTCCGAAGGAGCACCCATGGTCAGCAAGGTAGCGAGCGGCGCGCAGGAGGCGCTCAGCGGTCAGCTGTTCGACGGCATGACCATCATGGCGGGCGGCTTCGGCCTCTGCGGCATCCCGGAGAACCTGATCGCGGCGATCCGCGACGCGGGCGTCAAGGACCTCACCGTGGTCTCCAACAATTGCGGCGTGGACGATTTCGGCCTGGGCCTGCTGCTGGCCGGCGGCCAGATCCGCAAAATGATCTCCAGCTACGTCGGTGAGAACAAGCTGTTCGCCGAGCTCTACCTCTCCGGCAAGCTCGAGCTGGAGTTTAACCCGCAGGGCACGCTGGCCGAGCGCATCCGGGCCGGCGGGGCGGGAATCCCGGCCTTCTTCACGAAGACCGGCGTCGGCACCCTGGTCGCCGAGGGCAAGGAGGTCCGTGAGTTCGACGGGGAGCTCTATGTCATGGAGCGCGGCCTCACCGCCGACCTTTCCATAGTCAAGGCCTGGCGCGGCGACCACGAGGGCAACCTCGTCTATCGGCGCACGGCGCGGAACTTCAATCCGATGATGGCCACGGCCGGCAAGGTGACCATCGCCGAGGTCGAGGAGCTCGTCGTCACCGGCCAGCTCGACAAGGACAACATCCACACGCCGGGCATCTACGTGGACCGCATCTTCAAGGGCCCGATGTTCGAGAAGCGGATCGAGCAGCGCACGATCCGTCAGCCGGAGGCGGTGTCCTGATGAGCTGGTCCCGCGAACAGATCGCCGCCCGCGCGGCCCAGGAGCTGCGCGACGGCTTCTACGTGAACCTCGGCATCGGCATCCCGACGCTGGTCGCCAACTACATCCCGCCCGGCGTCCACGTGACGCTGCAGAGCGAGAACGGCATGCTGGGCATGGGACCGTTTCCGACCGAGGACGAGATCGACGCCGACCTGATCAACGCCGGCAAGCAGACGATCACCGAGCTTCCGTCCTCGTCCTATTTCAACTCCGCCGACAGCTTCGCGATGATCCGCGGCGGCCACATCGACCTCTCGATCCTGGGCGCGATGCAGGTGGCCGCCAATGGCGACCTGGCGAACTGGATGGTGCCCGGCAAGATGGTCAAGGGCATGGGCGGGGCGATGGACCTGGTGGCCGGCGTCAAGCGGGTGGTCGTGGTGATGGAGCACACCGAGAAGTCCGGCGCGCCGAAGCTGGTCAAGGCCTGCACCCTGCCGCTCACCGGCCAGGGCGTGGTGGACCTCTTGATCACCGAGCTGGGCGTCTTCGACGTGGGCCGGGGCAAGACCCCGCTGACGCTCACCGAACTCGCGCCCGGCGTGACGGTGGACGAGGTCAGGGCCAGGACCGAAGCGCCCTTCGAGGTCGCCGAGGCGGCGACGGCGTAGCTCCAGTTCCTCCCCGGGGGTAACCAATTGCCGCCGTCGTTCGTATATTCAGGCGCAACGACCGTTCACAGGGACTAGAGCCCAAAGACCCATGAAGACGCGCCTTATCGCGGCCCTGGCCGCCTCGACCCTCATCTTCGCCGACGCCGGCCCGGCGGGCGCCGCGGCGCTGAAGACCGCCATCTTCGCCGGCGGCTGCTTCTGGTCGGCCCAGCACGACATCGAGCACACGCCGGGCGTGAAGGACGTCGTGGTCGGCTACGCGGGCGGCGCGCGCCCCAACCCGACCTATGAGAACCACGAGGGCCACCTGGAATCGATCAAGGTCACCTACGACCCGGCGGTGATCAGCTATCCGCAGCTGGTCACGGCCTTCTTCCACCACATCGACCCGACCGACCCGAACGGCCAGATCTGCGACCAGGGCCCGTCCTACCGGACCGCCGTGTTCACCGAGGACGCCACCGAGAAGGCGCAGGCGGAGCAGGTGAAGGCGCAGGTCGGCAAGGAGCTCGGGACCTATGTGAGGACGATGATCCTGGGGCCGACGAAGTTCTGGATGGGCGAGGGCTATCACCAGCACTACGCCGAGAAGAACCCGGCCGCCTACATGGCCTACCGCGTCGGCTGCGGCCGCGACCGCGCGCTCAGGGTGGTGTGGTCGAAGGGCTGACGCTGGGGTCTGCGCTCTGCGACAGGTGGAAGGCGGCCCCGGGCGTCCATTCCGGGGTCGGATAGCCGGTCTTCTGATCGCGCGGCTGCGGCCGGAAGGCCTCGCCCACGAACATCTCGACCTTCCGCTGATGCTTGCGATCCAGCCAGATGTCGTCGATCTCCGGGGCCAGCACACGGTCGAAGTCGCGCGCCATCTCGGTGTCGAACCAGCCCTCGATGGCGACCGCCAGCACCCGCTGGCCCACGCCCGGCGTCAGCGGCGCTGAGGCTTCCGCCTGGTTGCCGGCGCCGGTGCCGCGCAGCCAGATCGTCAGCTTCGGCGCCAGCGGCTCGCGCAGGAACTCGCGGCCGTAATAGGCCAGTCCGTAATAGAGGAAGCGGTTGTTGACCGCGATGGCGGTGAGCCCCGCCGGCTGCTCGACGCGGGCGCGGCGCACGACGGCCTCGGCGGTCTGATGCCAGCCGCGGGCGCGCTTCAGGCTGTTGCCGGCCCCCAGGCGGTCGGCGAGCCCCGGCGACAGCACCATGGCCAGGAACGCCGCCGCCACCGCCGTCTGGATGGCGATCGCCGCGGTCAGCCAGCGCCGCGCCCGCCAGCGCATCAGCCAGGCCGCCACCAGCACCGAGCCTGCCAGGTAGCTCGCGCCCGACCAGTTGGCGTTGGCCCGGCTGACGAAGGCCTGCACGGCGACGATGGCGATCGGCGGGGCGGTGAAGCACAGCAGCAGGAGGTCGGCGGGCTCGATCCTGCGCCGCCGCGCCAGGAGGACCGCGCCTGCGATCAGCACGCCGAACGGGATCGGCCCGAACACCGCGAACTGCGCCGCCAGGAACGCGCCCAGCGCCTTCAGGTTGAAGAGCTCGCCGGCGCGCCAGTGCGCGTCCTCCGCCGTATGCTGCACGGTGGCGAAGCCGTGTGCCGCGTTCCAGGCGAGGTTCGGCGCGATCACGACGGCGAAGGCGGCCAGCGCCAGGCCTGCCGCCATCGGCGACCACCGCCGCCTGGCCGCCGGCGACAGGGCCAGATGCAGGGCGATGCCGATCAGTCCGTAGACGGCGGCGTATTTCGAGAGGAACGCCAGGCCGAGCGCCGCGCCTGTGGCGGCCGCCAGGGCGAGCCGCCGGCGGCCCTCCGCGGCCTGGAACGCCACGTAGGCGAGCAGCGTCAGGCCGGTGAAAAACAGCAGCGGCGCGTCGGTCGCCACCACCGTCGCCGAAAGCTGGATCGCGGGCGCCAGCGCATAGAGGGCGGCCGCAGCCAGGCCGACGCGTGAGCTGTAGAGCCGCCTGCCGATGGCGAACACGCAGAGCGCAGCCCCGCCCTGGAACAGCACCGCCGGCAGCCGCACCCAGGCTTCGGCGTCGCCGCCTATGGCCGTCGCGGCGCGGATCGCCCAGGCGATCATCGGCGGCTTGGAATAGTAGCCGAGCGCCAGCGTGCGCGACCAAAGCCAGTACTGCGCCTCGTCCGGATAGAGCTCGAGCGGCGTGCGGAAGAGGGCGACCAGCCGCGCCAGGCTGAGGGCCAGCGTCAGCAGGACGGCCGCGCGCGCGTCCTGGTCGGCGCCCTGCGCGCGCGGCTGCTCAGACATTCCGTACGCCCATCATCGCTATCGTCACCGCCTCTGCCGGGGCCGTCTCTGCCGCAACCAGGGCGCCGGCGCCACAGTCCGCGGCCGACTCGCCGCGACGAACCGTCACCGTAGCAAAAGCGTCACCAACGGATGCCAATTGCGCGCTATTGGTCTAAACACATGACAAAGGACGAACCCGCCGGGGATAGGCGGGCGTCGGGGGTTCTCAAAGGGGATATCTATGCAGCTGAGACTGAACCGCGCCCTGTGCGCGACGACGGCGCTGGCCACGGGCCTGCTGATCGCCACGGGCGCGCTCGCCCAATCCACCGGTTCGTCGACGATCGAAGAGCTGGTGGTGACCGGGGCCAACGGGCCCAAGTCGATGGACGGCATCGTCGAGCAGACGGCTCCGAAGACCAAGACCACCATCGACCAGACGTTCATCGCCAAGCAGATGCCCGGCCAGACGATCGCGGAAACGCTGAACGTCGTCCCCGGCTACAACTTCACCAACAACGACCCCTACGGCAACTCGGGCGGCAACATCCGCCTGCGCAGCTTCGACGGCGCGCGCATCTCGCTGCAGTGGGACGGCATCCAGCTCAACGACAGCGGCAACTACGCGATCTTCACCAACCAGGTCGGCGATTCCGAGATCATCAGCTCGGCTGAAGTCTCTCAGGGCACCACCGACGTGGACAGCCCGACGGCCTCGGCGGTCGGCGGCGCGATCAACTACCGGACCAAGGTTCCGGACAAGACCATGGGCGGCCACGTCAACCTGTCGGCCGGCAGCTTCGCCTACACCCGCGCCTTCGGCGAGTTCGACACCGGCGAGATCGGCCCCTGGGGCACGCGCATGTTCGTGTCGGCCTCGAAGACCCAGTACAACAAGTTCAAGGGCGAGGGCTCGCTCGACAAGGAGCAGTACAACGCCAAGGTCTACCAGCCGCTGCGCGACAACGGAGACTTCGTCGCCGTCGCCGTTCACTGGAACAAGAACCGCAACAATTTCTACCGCAACCCGACGCTGGCCCAGTACCAGCAGTTCGGCTACGCGTTCGACGAAGACGCCAAGTGCGCGCTGCCGACGCCCGGCCCCGGCGCGCAGAACGCCACCACCCAATCGACCGTGGTCGACTTCCTCGGCAACATCGTCGCCAACACGTCCTGCACCAACTTCGCGGGCGTGCGGATCAACCCGTCCAACACCGGCAACATCCGCGGGCAGTTCAAGTACCACCTGACCGACAACGTGATCTTCACGTTCGACCCCAGCTTCCAGTACGTACTGGCGAACGGCGGCGGCTTCACGGTGGTCTCCGAGACCGACAACCGCCTGCGCGGCGCCGCCGGCCCGACGGCGCCCGGCCGCGACCTGAACGGCGACGGCGACACGCTGGACAGCGTCGCCCTCTATACGCCGAACAACACCAACACCCGGCGCTACGGCATCAACTCGTCGATCATCTATGACCTGACGCCCGACCAGCACTTCCGGTTGGCTTACTCGCTCGACTACGCCCGCCACCGCCAGACCGGCGAGTTCACCTTCCTGCAGCAGAACGGCGTGCCGCTGGACGTGTTCGGCGGCAAGGACGACCACGGCCCGAAGGTGGCGACCAACGACGGCAGCTTCCTGCGCGGCCGCGACCGCTTCTCCATCGCCCAGCTGAACATGTTCGCCGCCGAGTACTTCGGCCGGTTCATGGACCAGAAGGTGGAAGTGCGCCTCGGCATCCGCGCGCCGTTCTTCAAGCGCGACCTGAACCAGTTCTGCTATTCGCAGAATGGCTCGACGACCGTTCTCTGCACGACCCAGCCGGTGACCACCGTGCTCGCCAACGGCAACGTCCAGTTCGCCGGCAACACCAACCAGTTCATCCCGCCGTACGCCAAGACCGTGAAGTACGACAAGGTGCTGCCGACCCTGGGCGCGACCTACCGGTTCGATGACGCCAACAGCGTCTACGCTAGCTACGCCGAAGGCCTCTCGGTGCCGCGGACGGACAACCTCTACACCGTCACCCGCGCGGCCAACGGCACGGTCCAGAACCCGGGCGTGCAGCCGGAGACCACCAAGACCATCGACGTCGGCTACCGCTATACCACCAGCCGGCTGCTCGCCACGCTGGCGATCTACGACACCAAGTTCTCGAACCGCATCGCGTCGTCCTTCGACCAGGACCTGGGCGTGTTCATCGACCGCAATATCGGCTCGGTGGACATCTGGGGCGTGGACGGCGGCGTGGTGCTGAACGTCGCCGACAACCTGAACTACATCGGCAACGTGTCGTACAACCACAGCAAGGTGAAATCGAATAGCCCGCTCTCCGGCGGCCTGTTCCTGCCGATCGCCGGGAAGAAGGTCGTCGAGACGCCCGACTGGAAGGTCTTCCAGCGGGTCGACTGGCGCGCCACCGAGCTGATCAGCGCCGGCGTCCAGATGGAATACGTCGGCGACCGGTTCGCGACCGACGTGAACGACCAGGTGGCCAAGGCCTACACGACCTGGGACGCCGACCTGCGCATCAAGCTCCCGTTCTGGGGCGGCGACCGGGTCTACTTCCAGGCCAACGTGAAGAACATCGCCGACACCCACTACCTGGGCTCGATCTCCACCCAGACCAACGCGATCACGGTCCCGGGCTCCACGGGCTTCGCGCCGACTTACGCGCTGGGTTCGCCCAGGACCTACCAGTTCACCCTGCACGCCGACTTCTAGGGCGCAGGGCTCTTCAAGAGACGCGGAGGGGCGGTCCGGAGACGGGCCGCCCCTTTTGCTTGCCGGCTTGACGCGCGGGCCCGCCGGCCCCAATTGGCGCGGCTTCGTTTCGAGGGCTGCGATGACCGTCACCGTGCCTGCCGAGTGGGCGCCGCACAGGGCCATGTGGCTGGGCTTCCCCAGCCATGCGGCGCTGTGGGAGGACGACCTCGCACCGGCCCAGGCGGAGGTGGCGGCCCTGGCCCGCGCGCTGGCCGGCCCCGGCGGCGAGCGGGTGCGGCTGATGACGGGCTCCGAGGCAGGGGAGGACGAGGCGCGGCGGCTGCTCGGCGACGTCGCCGGCGTGGAGATCGTGCCCGGCCGGTTCGGCGACATCTGGCTCCGGGACACCGGCCCGATCTTCGCCCTCGCCCAGGATGTTCCCGTGGCCCAGGCGTTCCGCTTCAACGGCTGGGGCGGCAAGTACGAGCTCGAGCACGACGACGAGGTGGCGGCCCAGATCGCCGCGGCCGCCGGAGTCTCGCTCAGCCGCTTCGATTTCGTGTTGGAAGGCGGCGCCCTCGACCACGACGGCGAAGGCACGGTGCTGACCACCAGCCAGTGCCTCACGAACTCCAACCGCAACCCGGGCTGGACGGACGCCAAGGCCCAGGCGGCGCTCGCCGAGGCGCTGGGCGCGAAGAAGGTGCTCTGGCTGGGCGAGGGCCTCGCCAACGACCACACCGACGGCCACGTGGACAACCTGGCGCGCTTCGTGGCGCCCGGGGTCGTCGCCTGTCCGGTCGCCTGGGGCCGCAATGACCCCAACGCGGGCGCCTATGACGACGCGGCCCGGCGCCTGGCCGGCATGACCGACGCCGCCGGCCGCCGACTGCAGGTGGTGCGGATCCCCTCGCCGGGGTGGGTCGACAGCGTCACCGGCGACAAGGGCCCGGCGCCGGCCAGCCACATGAACTTCCTGATCGCCAACAAGGCGGTGGTGGTTCCCACGTACGCCGAGCAGCCCGGCGACCTCGCCGTCCAGGCGCTGCAGCACCTGTTCCCCGACCGCACGGTCATCGGCCTGCCCTCGATCGCCATCCTGACCGGCGGCGGCTCGTTCCACTGCATCACCCAGCAGGAGCCCGCCTGATGGCCCGCATGCTGACCGTGGCCGCGATCCAGGCCGCCTACGGGCCGGACCTGGAGGCCAATATCGCCAGGACCGCCGAGCTGATCCGCGAGGCGGCCGGCCGCGGGGCGCAGGTCGTGCTGCCGCCCGAGCTGTTCCAGGGCCCCTACTTCTGCGTGGCGCAGGAGGAGCGCTGGTTCCGGGAAGCTCATCCGTGGCGGGAGCATCCGTGCGTCACCGCGCTGGCCCCGCTCGCCCAGGAGCTCGGAGTGGTGCTGCCGATCTCGATCTTCGAGCGCGAGGGGCCGCACTACTTCAATTCGCTGGTGATGGCCGACGCGGACGGCTCGCTGCTCGGCGTCTACCGCAAGAGCCATATCCCCGACGGCCCCGGCTACATGGAGAAGTACTACTTCCGGCCGGGCGACACCGGCTTCAAGGTTTGGGCGACGCGGCACGGACGCCTGGGCGTCGGCATCTGCTGGGACCAGTGGTACCCGGAGGCCGCGCGGGCCATGGCGCTGATGGGCGCCGAGGTGCTGTTCTATCCCACCGCCATCGGCTCGGAGCCGCACGACCCGACGCTGGACACCGCCGGCCCCTGGCGGCGCGCCATGCAGGGCCACGCGGTCTCCAACGTGATCCCGGTGGTCGGCGCCAACCGCACCGGCTTCGAGCCGTGGGCGGACTATCCGAACGGCGGGCAGCTGTTCTACGGCTCCAGCTTCATCGCCGACCACCGCGGCGAGCTGGTCGCCGCCTTCGGGCGCGAGGACCAGGGCGTGCTGGTGAGCGAGTTCGACCTCGATTTCCTGGCCACCCACCGCGCCGCCTGGGGCTTCTTCCGCGACCGTCGGCCCGACCTCTACGGCGCGCTCACCCAGGGGCGACCCCAATGATCGAGACCGAGCGCCTCATCCTGCGGCCGCCGCAGGACCGCGACCGGCCGGCGATCGCCGCGCTCAACGCCGATCCGCGGGTCGGCGAGTGGCTGTCGGGCGTGCTGACCCGCGAGGAAAGCGACGCCATGGTCGACCGCGTGCTCGCCCACATAGCGGAGCACGGCTACGGATTCTGGGCCGTCGAGCGCAAGGCGGACCGGGCGGTGATCGGCATGGCCGGCCTCCTGGCCATGGGGGCCGACTTGCCGCCTGGGCCGGCGCTGGAGGTCGGCTGGCGGCTGTCGCCGGAGACCTGGGGCCAGGGCTACGCGACCGAGGCGGCGCGCGCTTCCGTGGCCTGGGGCTTCGCCAACCAGCCCGATGCGCCGGAGATCGTCGCCATCACCGCGCGCGGCAACTACCGCTCGCAGGCGGTGATGCTGCGCATCGGCATGGTCGCCGAGCCCTGGCGCGACTTCGACCACCCCAAGCTCCCCGACGACCACCCGCTGAAGGCCCACGTCACCTGGTCGCTGAAGCGGCCGGGCTAATAGAACAACTCAGCGGCGCGCCAACCTGCGCTTTCGCGAGCTCCGCCTTCGCCGCGGCGAGGTCGGCGCGGAAGGCGGCGTTGGCGTGTTCCTCGGCCACCATGGTCGCGCCCAGCATGCGGCCGGCCTCGACGTCGGACTGGTAGTGCACGCCGCAGATCATCCGGCTGTCGCCGATCTCGCGGCCCGCCTCCATCAGCCCGGACGCCTTCGCGGGCGCGAGCTCGGCCAGCACCAGGCCCCAGGCCCAGCCGACGATGGCGTGGCCGGACGGATAGGAGGCGTTGGTCTTCATCCAGTCCTCGCGCGCGATGCAGACCGGCCGGTCGTCGCCGATCAGCGGCCGGGTCCGGTTGAAATGGGTCTTGGGCGGCGTGCCCACCGTGCGGCCGTCCAGCTCGATCCGCTGCAGCAGGCGGTAGGTCCTGGGCAGCGCCTGGGCGTCGATCGGCCGGCCCAGCGCGCAGGCGAACCGCTCCAGCGCCCCGCCGGTCCACAGGTCGTTGTCCTTCGTCGCCTGTCTCCACCGCGGCGAGCCGGCCAGCGCGCGGGTGTCGAGGTAGATCGTCCGGTCCGCCTTGCCGCGCGGCGAATCCGGGGCCGGCGGTGGCCCGATCACCGTCTGGCCGTCGATGGCGTCGGGCGCGAGGTAGCCGGTCAGCTTGGCGGGCGTCGGGCCGGCCATCGAGGCGTCGGTCGCCGGCCGCGGCGTGGGCGCTGCGGCCAGCAGCAGCGCCGCGGCGCCTGCGAGCAGGAGGTGTCGGATCAAGTGGGCTCCTCCAGGGGGATGGCGACGGCCAAGATTGGAGCCAGCCGTCACCCCTCGCAAGCCGCCCGAACGATCGAGGAGCGGCATTTGCGGGCGTTCGCCTGATCGGCTAGAAGCGGCGACCTCGCGCGGGCGCCCAGCCGGCCGCCGCGCTTCCCAATTCGAAGGCTCTCATGACCACCACCGTCCAGCAGGCGCCCGGCCAACTCAGCGGCACCGTCCTCTTCTATTCGCAGCCCGAGCCGCTCTCGCCCGAGATGCACGGCAAGATGGGCGTCAAGTCCATGGACGGCCCGTTCGGCTTCGCCCGCCCCGGCCACGCGATCCCGCTGACGGTCGGCGAGTTCCCGCTGGCCGCCGTCACCGGCCCGATCATCTTCGTCGGCGACGAGAAGCTGCCGATCGCGGTCATGGGCCTGAACTCCGGGGAGAACATGTTCCTGCGCGACGACGGCCTGTTCGAGCCCGGCGTCTACATCCCGGCCTACATCCGCCGCTATCCGTTCGTGTTCGCCAACGACGACGCGGCCCAGAAGATGGTGCTGTGCATCGACCGCGCCGCCGAATTCGTGGTCGACAAGGACCCCGACCAGCCGTTCTTCGAGGCCAACGGCGAGCCCAGCCAGTACACCAAGAACTGCATCGAGTTCTGCAACAACTTCGAGATCGAGCGGCAGCGCACGATGAGCTTCGTGCAGATCCTGAGGGACCTCGACCTGTTCGAGACCAAGGTCGCCAACTTCACGCCGATGAACCAGGACGGCACCGCCGGCGAGCCGCAGAAGATCGCCGAGTACTTCGGGGTCTCCGAGGAGAAGCTGAACAAGCTGCCGGCCGAGAAGTTCATCGAGCTGCGCGACAACGGCGCGCTGGCGCAGATCCACGCCCATCTCCTGTCGCTGGTCGGCTGGGACCGCCTCGTCGCCCTGGCGCTCGCCAAGCAGACCGCCCAGCCGCAAGCCGCGAACGCCTAACGCGCGAACACCCCCCGGGTCAGGCACGAGAAGACCAGCCGGCCCGCCTCGTCCAGCAGGTCGTGCTGGCAGATGACGATGCCCTTGCCCTCGCCCACGGGATCCTTGGCCATGATGGTCATCCGCCCGCGCAGCAGCTCGCCGGCCGGCGGGTTGCGCACCCAGCGCAGCGCGTCGACGCCCAGCCGCTTGGTCTGCGGCCAGTCGGTGTGGGCGACCGCGTCCAGCCGGGCCCACATGGCGTAGATCATCGCGTCGGGGGCGCCGCGCTCGGCCGCCCACCCGGGCGCGAAGGCCTTGATGAACTGCTCCAGCGCCTGGGGCTCGATGGCCGCCGCGCCCAGGGACACCACCTGGCCGATCTGCAGGTCGTCGAAGGCGGCTGGCACGGTGTAACGACCTCTCGAGGGGCTGCGAACTGAGCGATGATGGCCGTGCGCCGCCCGCCAAGTCGAGAGGCCAAGTCGAGGGGCGGCTTTGCGATTGGCCGTCCGCAGGCCATATAGCGGCACAATTCGGGTGGGCGGAGACGAGGCGTCGATGCGGTTTTGGGCAGGCCTTCTCCTGGCGCTCGCCGTGAGCGTGCCGGCCGCCGCCGCCGAGCCGGGGCCGGGCCCGCACGTCACCGCCGAACTGGTGGCCGACCACCAGGGCGTCGCCCCTGGCCAGACCATCCACATCGCCCTGCATCAGAAGATCCAGAAGGACTGGCACACCTATTGGCGCAATCCGGGCGACTCCGGCGAGCCGCCGCGCTTCGAGTGGGCGCTGCCGGCCGGCTGGAAGACCGGCGAGGTCGCCTGGCCGACGCCGCGGCGCATCCCCGTCGGCCCGCTGATGAACTACGGCTACTCGGGCGAGGTGCTGCTGCCGATGCCGCTCACCGCGCCGGCCGACGCGCGGCCGGGCGACAAGGCGACGCTCGCCGCCAAGGTGCAGATCCTGGTCTGCGCTGAGATCTGCGTGCCGGAGGAGAAGCAGGTCAGGTTGACCCTGCCGGTCACCGCCGGCCCCGCGCCCGAGGATCCCCGGTGGGGCAAGCCGATCGCCCAGGCGCTGGCCGCCGCGCCGAAGCCCGCGGGCCTGCAGGCGGTGTTCCAGCCGCGCGGCGCGGGCGTGGCGCTGGCCGTCACCGGACCGGCCTTGAACGGCGCGGACCTGGCCGACGCCTACTTCTTCCCCTTCGCTGCCACGGCGCTCGATCCGGCCAAGCCGCAGGCCATCGAGCGCGGGCCCGAGGGGCTCACCCTGGCGCTCAGCCCCGGCTACGACTTCCAGGGCGGCCGGCAGCCGGCGTCGATGGCCGGCGTGCTGGCGGTCGGCGACAAGGCCTATGAGGTCGCCGCGGCCCCCGGCGCGCCGCCGCCCGGCGCCTCCGGCCTGGGACCGCCGCCGGTGAAGGCGGCCGGCGGAGCGAGCCTCGGCCTCCTGACCGCCGCCGTCTTCGCCTTCCTGGGCGGCCTGATCCTCAACCTGATGCCCTGCGTCTTCCCGATCCTGGCCATGAAGGCCGCCTCGCTGGCCGGCCACGGCGGGGCCGAACAGGCCGAGGCGCGGCGCCAGGGGCTGGCGTTCGGGGCCGGCGCCGTGGTGACCTTCGTGGCCCTGGCCGGCCTGCTGATCGCGCTGAAATCGGCGGGCTCGGCGATCGGCTGGGGCTTCCAGCTGCAGTCGCCGCCCGTTGTCGCGGTGCTGGCGCTCCTGATGCTGGCCGTCGCCCTGGACCTCTCCGGCGTGTTCGAGGTCGGGACCTCGCTTCAGGGCGCGGGCGCGGGCCTGGCCAGCCGCGGCGGACTCGTGGGCGCCTTCTTCACCGGCCTGCTGGCCGTCGTCGTGGCCGCGCCCTGCACCGCGCCCTTCATGGGACCCGCCCTGGGCTGGGCGCTCACCCAGCCGGCCGCCGCGGCGCTGGCGGTCTTCCTGGTGCTGGGCCTGGGCTTCGCCGCGCCCTTCGTGGCGGTGGCGTTCGTGCCAGGCCTGCTGACCCGCCTGCCGCGGCCCGGCCCCTGGATGGACGTGTTCCGCAAGGCGCTGGCCTTCCCGATGTACGGCGCGGCCCTGTGGCTCGCCTGGGTGCTGGCCCAGCAGGCCGGCGCCGAGGACCTCGCCAAGCTGTTCGCCGCCGGGATCGTGGTGGCCCTGGCCGCCTGGCTCGCGGGCATGGCGCAGCGGCGCGCGGCGGTGGGCGGCCGCGCCACGGGCCTCGCCGTCGCGGCGGGCCTTGCGGTGCTGCTGGCCGTCGCCGCGGTGGTCTGGCCCAAGGACGCCGCCGCCGAGCTGGCCTCGGAGCCCTACAGCCCCGCCCGGCTGGCGCAGCTTCGGACCGAGGGGCGGCCGGTGTTCGTCAATTACACCGCCGCCTGGTGTGTCAGCTGCCAGGTCAACGACAAGGTCGCGATCTCGACCTCGCAGGTCCGCTCGGCCTTCGCCCGCCATAAGGTCGCCTACTTGAAGGCCGATTGGACGAAGCGCGACGCCGGCATCGCCTCCGAGCTGGCGAGCCACGGCCGGGCGGGCGTTCCGCTCTACCTGGTCTATGGCCGGAGCGGCGGCGAGGGCGTTATCCTGCCGTCGATCCTGACGCCGGACATCGTGGTCAAGGCGGTGGAAACCGCCGACAGGTAGAAGGAGCCTTGCGATGATCGCCCGCCGCACCCTTCTCGCCGCCGGCCTTTCTGTGGCCCTGGCCGGCCCCGCGTTCGCGCTGCCGCAGCTGGGCCAGCCCGCGCCGGCCTTCACCGCCCTCGACGCCCAAGGCCATCAGCGCTCGCTCGCCGAGTTCGCCGGCAAGACGGTGGTGCTGGAGTGGACCAACTCCGGCTGTCCCTACGTCGGCAAGCACTACGGCTCCGGGACCATGCAGGCGCTGCAGAAGAAGGAGACCGGCGAGGGCGTCGTCTGGCTCACCGTCTCGTCCTCCGCGCCGGGGATGCAGGGCTATTTCACCCCCGCCGCCGCAAAGGCCTGGGCGGCCAAGCAGCACTGGAACGGCACCGCCATCCTGCTCGACAGCGCCGGCAGGATCGGCCGCGCCTACGGGGCCAAGAACACGCCGCACATGTTCGTCATCGATAAGGCCGGCAAGGTCGCCTACATGGGCGGCATCGACGACCGGCCCTATTCGGATCCGGAGAGCCTGAAGGGCGCCAAGCCCTACGTCGCCCTGGCGCTCGCCGACCTCCGGGCCGGACGGCCGGTGGCCACGCCGGTTTCGCAGCCCTATGGCTGCAGCGTGAAGTACAACTCCGCCGACTGACGCCAGAGCCTGGGGGTTTGTTTGTCCGACCTGACCGCCGCCTGGGCGCGCCTGATGCAAGCCGCTGCCGAAGCGGGTGAGCGCCGCATCGCGGGCCTGTTCGAGGCCGAGCCGGAGCGGCTGGCCCGGCTCTCCGTCCAGGCCGCGGGCCTCGACCTCGACCTTTCCAAGCAGCCGTGGTCGCTGGACGAGCTAGACGCAGCCCTGGCGCTGGCCCGCGCCGCCGACGTCGAGGGCGCGCGCGACCGCCTCTTCGCCGGCGAGGCCGTGAACGCCTCGGAGGGGCGCGCCGCCCTGCACATGGCGCTCCGCGCGCCCAAGGGCTCGGCTTTCCAGGCGCAGGGCGAGCCCGTCTCGGCCGAGGTGGAGGCCACGCGCGCCCGTATGGCCGCCTTCGCCGAGGCGATCCGCTCCGGCGCCCGTAAAGGCGCCACGGGCAAGCCGTTCCGCGCGGTCGTGCACATCGGCATCGGCGGCTCGGACTTCGGCCCGCGCTTGGTCTGGGAGGCGCTGCGGCCTGTCGAGGCCGCGATCGAGGTCCGCTTCGTGGCCAACGTCGACCCGGCCGACATCACGTTCGCGCTCGCCGGCCTCGATCCGGCGGAGACCCTGGTCGTGGTCGTCTCCAAGACCTTCACGACCCAGGAGACCATGACCAACGCGGCCACGGCGCGGGCGTGGCTGCGGGATGCGCTGGGCGCCGGCGCCGACAGCCATCTCGTTGCGGTCTCCACGGCCCTGGCCGAGACCCGCGCCTTCGGGGTGGCCGACGACCAGGTGTTCGGCTTCCGCGGCTGGGTCGGCGGCCGCTATTCAGTGTGGTCGGCGGTCAGCCTCTCCTGCGCCATCGGATTGGGGCCCGAGGTGTTCGAGGCGCTGCTCGCGGGCGGCGCGGCCATGGATGAGCACTTCCGCAAGGCGCCGCTCCCCGCCAACGCCCCCGTGCTGCTGGCGCTGGCCCACGTGTTCAACGGCGATGGCCTGGGCCGCCGCGCGCGCGCCGTCGTCCCCTACGCCCAGCGGCTCCGCCTGCTGCCCAACTTCCTGCAGCAGCTGGAGATGGAATCGAATGGCAAGCGGGTCAGAGCGGACGGCAAGCCCGTCGACCACCCGACGGCGACGGCGGTGTTCGGCGACGCCGGCTCCAACGTGCAGCACGCCTTCTTCCAGCTCATCCACCAAGGCACGGACGTGATCCCGCTGGACATCATCGCGGTGCGCCACGCCTCGGAAGGCGACCCCGCCGCCCAGCGCAAGCTGCTCGCCAACGCGGTCGCCCAGGCCGAGGCCCTGATGGTCGGCCGCCCGGAGGCCGAGGTGCGCGCCGAGCTCGCCGCCAAGGGGCTCTCCGAGGCCGAGATCGCGGTGCTGGCCCCGCAGCGCGCCTTCCCCGGCGACCGGCCCTCGGCCTTCATCCTGATGGACCGCCTGGAGGCCCGCACGCTGGGCGCGCTCATCGCCCTCTACGAGCACAAGACCTTCGTCGAGGGCGTGCTCTGGCGGATCAACAGCTTCGACCAGTGGGGCGTGGAGCTGGGCAAGGTGTTGGCCGGCCGCGTGCTGGGCGAGCTGGAGGGTGGGCCGGCGGGTGCGCACGACCGCTCAACCGCGGCCCTGATCGCCAGGCTGAGGTCCTAGGATGACCGTCCTCGTCACCGGCGGCACCAAGGGCATCGGGCTGGCGATCGCCAAGCGGCTTGCGCCGACCCATGGCCGGATCGCGCTCGCCTACCACAACGACGACGCTGCGGCCGCGAGCGCTGTCGCCGAGGTCGTCGAAGCCGGCGGCGAGGCGGTGTCGATCAAGGCCGACGTGGGGACCATCGAGGGCGCCGCGGCGCTGATCGCCGAGATCGAGCGCCAGGGCCATGGCCTCACCCACATCGTGCACAGCGCCGCCATGATCTACCCGACCAGCCTGCTCACCGCCGACCTGGCCCGGTTCCGGGCGGCCATCGAGACCAACGGCCTTTCCCTGCTCTACCTGGTGCACGCCGCCCAGGCGCTGCTCGGGCGCGGCTCCAGCGTGGTGTTCATCACCAGCATGGGCGCGCGCATCCCCTCGGCCAACTATGCGGCGCTGGGGGTCGGCAAGGCCCTGGCGGAGGCGCTGATCCGCTACCTGGTGGCCGAGCTCGCCCCGCGCGGCGTGCGGATCAACGGCGTGGCCCCGGGCCTCGTGCACACCACCTCCGTCGCCTCGATGGTCGGCGGCGAGGAGGCGGCCGCCGCCGTGGTCGAGCGCGCCGCCCGGTCCAACCCGTCCGGCCGCGCCAGCCGCGACAGCGACTACGCCTCGCTGGTCGAATACCTGCTGAGCCCCGACGCCGAGTTCATCCAGGGCCAGGTGATCGCCGCCACCGGCGGCACGGGCGTCATCGGTTGAGCTGAAAGGGGGCTGAAAGGCGTGATCGTCGAAGAGAGCTTCTGGAAGCAGCTGGCCCATCACCTCTGCGGGCCGCATCCCTCCGAACCACCCAAGAGCCGGCGTCAGCAGCTCGAGGAGGCCTGCGCGCACGTTCGGCGGCAGATCGAAGTGCAGAGCGCCTCGAGCCCGTACAGAGGCATGGACAACGAAGCGCGTCGCGATGCGTTGGTTGCCGAGCTGGAAGAGCTGCTGGCGCGGCTGGAGGCTAGCCTAGCCGACCTCGGCTCAAGAGATGGCTGACTCGCTTTGTTCACGAAGCTCCGCTACAAGCCGCGTCCCATGAGCGGTTTCGCGCACCATCACGGCCACCACCACCATCCGACCCTGGCGGGTCCGGATCGGGCGCGCTTGGCCTAAAGCGACCCTCTCCGAAGCCCCGCCACAAGCGGACGGGGCTCGTGACCTTTCAAGCCTCGTCCGTCGACGCCCTCCCTGAGGACACGACCATGAGCAGCCCTCCTTCCTTGAGTAGCGCCCCGGCAACCGCTAAGCGCGGCCCCATGGCCTCCGATCCCGCTCCCGCCCCGCCGCGCCCGGAACCGCGCACACCCCGCGGCTTCGTCGACCGGCGGGCCCGCGACCTGGTGGCCGAGCGGAAGATCCTGACCGCCGTGGCCGAGGTCTACGAGGCCTACGGCTTCGAGGCGCTGGACACCGGGGCGTTCGAGTACGCCGATGCGCTGGGCAAGTTCCTGCCGGACGCCGACCGTCCGAACGAAGGCGTGTTCGCCCTGCAAGACGATGACGAGCAGTGGATGGCGCTGCGCTACGACCTGACGGCGCCGCTCGCCCGCTTCGCCGCCCAGAACTGGGAGACCCTGCCCAAGCCATTCCGCCGCTACGCCTTCGGACCGGTCTGGCGCAACGAGAAGCCCGGGCCCGGCCGCTACCGCGAGTTCGTGCAGTGCGATGCCGACACGGTGGGCTCGGCCCGCCCCGAGGCGGACGCCGAGATCATCGCCATGGCGGTCGCCGGCCTTGAGGCCGCGGGCCTGCCGGCCGGCTCGGCGGTGGTGAAGATCAACAACCGCAAGCTCCTCAACGGCCTGATGACCGCCGCGGGCGTGGCCAGCGAGGGCCAGAAGCTCGCCGTGCTGCGCGCCGTGGATAAGCTGGACCGCCTGGGCCCGGACGGCGTGCGCCTGCTGCTGGGGCCGGGCCGCGAGGACGAGTCCGGCGACTTCACCAAGGGCGCCGGCCTCGACGCCGCCGCGGCCGAGCGGGTGCTGGCGTTCACGCAGGCCGGCGGGGCGGGCACGCGCAGCGAGATCCTGGACCGCCTGTCGAACGTGGTCGGAGGATCGGCGGAGGGCGACGAGGGGTTGGCGGAACTGGCCGCCATCGACGCGGCGCTGGGCGGCATGGGCGTCGGCCCCGACCGGGCGATGGTTGATCCGTCGGTGGTGCGCGGGCTCGAGTACTACACCGGCCCGGTGTTCGAGGCGGAGCTGCTCCTTCAGACCACGGACGAGCGCGGCCAGGCGGTGCGATTCGGCTCGATCGGCGGCGGCGGGCGCTACGACGACCTGGTGGCGCGCTTCACCGGCGAGCGGACGCCGGCGACCGGCTTCTCGTTCGGCGTCACCCGGCTGGCCGCCGCGCTCCGCGCCGCCGGCCGCGACCTCGCCGCCGAGGCCCGCGGGCCGGTGGTCGTCCTGGTGCTCGACCAGGCCCGCATGGCCGACTACATGGCCGTGGCGGGCGAGCTGCGCGCCGCCGGCCTCGCCGCCGAGGTCTATCTCGGGACCTCCGGCATGCGGCCGCAGATGAAGTACGCCGACCGCAGGCTCTCGCCGGTCGCGGTGATCATCGGCGGCGACGAGTTCGCCGCCGGGACCGTGACGCTCAAGGACCTCGACCTGGGCCGGGCGCTGGCGGCCGGCGTCACCGACAACGCCGCCTGGCGCGCCGAGCGGCCCGGGCAGGTGACCGTGCCGCGCGCCCAGCTTGTGGCCGCGGTGAGCCAGATCGTCGAGAGCCAGGCGAAGGCGATCCGCCCGTGAGGGTCGAGCCGCGCATTCCGGAGGCGGCGCTCACGCCCATCCGCGAGGCCCTCGCCAAGGCCGGCGCCGAGCGCGTCGACGCGCCGATCCTGCAGCCGCTCGGCTTGTTGCTCGACCTCGCGGGCGAGGCGATGCGTGCGCGCCTCTTCGTCGTGCAGGCCGAGGGCGGGTCCGAATACTGCCTGCGCCCGGACTTCACGGTGGCCGTGGCGCGCCAGCACCTGGAGCGGGGCGCCGCGGCCGGCCGCTACGCCTACGAGGGCCGGGCGTTCCGCGCCTCGACCGGCGACCGGCCGGAGGAATTCCTGCAGCTGGGCGTCGAGCTCTTCGACCGCGGCGCCGCAGAGACGCCCGCCGCCGACGGCGAGATCGCGGCCCTGGCCTGGCGCGCAGCGGAGGCCGGAGGTCGCAAGGACCTGACCCTCTGGCTGGGCGACGTCGGCCTCTTCGCGCCGTTCATCGAGGCGCTGGACTTGCCCGACGCGCTGGCGGCGCGGCTGAAGCGGGTCGCCGGGCGTCCGCGGCTGTTCCAGGCCGAGCTCGCCCGCGCCGGCGGCCCTGCCGCCAACGATGAAGGCAGCACGCTCGCCGCCCTGCTGGCCGGACGCCCTGAAGCCGAGGCCGCCGCCATGCTGGAAGAGGTCTGGGCGCTGGCGGGCGTCGAGCCGGTCGGCGGCCGGGGCGCGGCCGAGATCGCCGCGCGGCTGGTGCGCAAGGCCGAGGCCGCCGCGGCGCCGGCGCTGACGCAGGCCCAGGCGGCCGCGCTCGGCGAGTTCATGGCCATCTCCGACACTCCCGACGCCGCCCTGGCGCGGATCGGCGGCCTGGTCAGCGGCCGGGCCGCCGCGGGGCTGAAGGCGGCGCTCAAGGCCTGGGCCACGCGGCTGAAGGTGCTGACCCAGGACGTCCACGGAGATCGGCTGCGGTTCGCACCGGCCCTCGGCCACGCCTTCGACTACTACGACGGCCTGACCTTCGAGGTGCGCTCCGAGGCGCTGGGCGCGGACCGGCCGGTGGCGTCCGGCGGCCGCTACGATGGCCTGCTCGCCCGGCTCGGCGGATCGGCCGACGCCCGCGCCGTCGGCTGCGTCGTCAGGCCGTGGCGCGCCTGGGCGGGAGGCGAGGCGTGAACGCGCCCCTGATCATCGCCGTCCCGTCGAAGGGACGACTGAAGGAACAGGTGGAGGCGTGGCTGGCCGACTGCGGCCTCGACCTCGCCGTGAGCGGCGGGGCGCGCGGCTACCTGGCGAGCCTCAAGGGCCTGGCCGGCGCGCAGGTGCGGCTGCTTTCCGCCGCCGACATCGCCGATGCGCTGAGCGGCGGCGAGGCGCACCTCGGCATCACCGGCGAGGACCTGCTGCGCGAGGGCGGCGAGCTCGACGGCCGGGTGCTGCTGCTTCGGCCGCTGGGCTTCGGCCGGGCCGACCTCGTGGTCGCCGCGCCGAAGAGCTGGCTGGACGTCGACACCATGGCCGACCTGGAGGAGGTGGCCCACGACTACCTCGCGCGCACCGGATGGCGGATGCGGGTGGCGACCAAGTACCTGGTGCAGACGCGCGGCTTCTTCGCCCGCCACGGCGTCGCCGACTACCGGATCAGCGAATCGGGCGGGGCGACCGAGGGCGCGCCCGCCGCGGGCTCGGCGGAGCTTGTGGTGGACATCACCACGACCGGGGCGACGTTGGCGGCCAACGGGCTGAAGGTGCTGGCCGACGGCCTGATCCTGAGGAGCCAGGCCCAGCTCGCCGCCGGCCTGCGCGCCGCCTGGACCGCGGATCAGCTGGCGGTGGCCGAACAGCTGCTGCGCACTGTCGAGGCGCGGGCCGCGGCGCTCACCAGCGCCACCCTGACCTGGCCGCAGCGCGGCGACGCCTCCGAGGCCAAGGTCGTCGAGCGCCTCACCGCCGCCGGCGCGAGCGTCCGTCCCCACGGCCTGCTGATCGCCGCGGACCAGGCTGCCGGCGCCGCCCAGGCGCTCACCGCCGCCGGCCTGGGCCCGGTCACCGTCGCGCGGCCCGACTTCGTGTTCGACGTCGAATGCGAGGCATTTGCAGCGCTGAAACACCACGTTCTCTGACGTGGCCGTCAAATGACGGTGTAAATTACCGGAAGCTCGCGAAAAACTGATCGCGGCATGCGCTCAAGCTCCTCGCAGGCCGTTGACTCAGGTGAAAAATTGCCATTTGGTCAGACCTGCGAGAGACACGAAGGCGCAAGTCCTGAGGTTTCCGGCGTTTCGGGGAGGAAACGCCCGCTCTATCAGAGCGAACTGCTCGAAATCCGGCCCGCTGAGTCTATCCCCCTCAGCGGGCCAAATTTTTGCCTGCGCCAGATTTTGACGCCGTCGTCAAATCACCAGATGCGCACCCGCTGGCCCGCCGGCACGAACATCGGGTCGCCCGACTTCACCCCGAAGGCTTCGTAGAAGGCGTCGATGTTGCGCATCGGCACGTCGACGCGCGCCCGCTCCGGCGCGTGCGGATCGGAGACCAGCTGCCGGCGCAGGGCGTCGTCGCGCGACTTGCCGCGCCACACCTGCGCCCAGCCCAGGAACACCCGCTGGTCGCCCGTCAGCCCGTCTATGATCGGCGCGGGACGTCCGTTCAGCGAGGCGTGGTAGGCGTCCAGCGCCAGCAATAGGCCGCCGAGGTCGGCGATGTTCTCGCCCATGGTCAGGTCGCCGTTGATCTTGGCGCCCGAAAGCACCTCGAAGCCGCCGTACTGCTTGCCGAGCTTGGTCGCCTCGGCCTCGAAGCGCTTGGCGTCGTCGGCCGTCCACCAGTCGGTGAGCTTGCCGGTGGCGTCGTAGCGGCGCCCCGAATCGTCGAAGCCGTGGGTCAGCTCGTGGCCGATGGTGCCGCCGATGCCGCCGTAGTTGATCGCCATGTCGCCGTCGGGATCGAAGAACGGCGGCTGCAGGATCGCGGCCGGGAAGACGATCTCGTTGCCCAGCGGATTGTAGTAGGCGTTGATCGTCGGCGGGGTCATGCCCCACTCCGCGCGGTCGACTGGGCCGCCCAGGCGCGACAGGCGGAAGTCCCAGTCGAAGGCGATCGCCCGCTTCACGTCGCCGTAGAGGTCGTCGTCGGTGAGCGTCAGCCGCGAATAGTCGCGCCACTTGTCGGGATAGCCGATCTTGACGGTCACCGCCGCCAGCTTCTCCAGCGCCTTGGCCTTGGTGGCCTGGCTCATCCAGTCGAGCTTCTCGATGCGGCCCTTCATGGCGGTGCGGATGTCGCCCACCAGGGCCAGCATCTTGGCCTTGGACTCCGGCGGGAAGTAGGCCGCGACGTAGAGCTTGCCCAGCGCCTCGCCGATCTGGTTGTCGACCAGGATCACGCCGCGCTTCCAGCGCGGCGCCTCGGCCTTCGCGCCGCTGAGCGTCGCGTTGCGGAAGTCGTAGTGCGCCTGGTCGAACGCCTTCGAGAGATAGGGCGCGGCCTGGTCGGCGAGGTTGAACGCCTGCCAGGCCTTCAGCGTCTCGATCGGCGCCTTGGCGTAGATCGCCGCGATCTTCGGCAGGGCGGTCTTCTCCTGCACCACCACCCTGTCGACCTTGGAGAAGCCGGCGCCCGCGAGGAACGCGGCCCAGTCGAAGCCGGGAGCCAGCTCGGCGAGCTTCGCGGTCGGGGTGGCGTTGTACATCGCGTTGTCGTCGCGCTGCTCGGACCGCGTCCAGGACGCCTTGGCGATCTCGGTCTCCAGGGCGACGATCGCCTTGGCGTTGGCCTTCGCGTTCGGCCAGCCGGCGAGCGTCAGCATCCTGGTGACATAGGCCTCGTACTTGGCCTTTTGCGGCGCGAACTGCGCCTCGAGGTAGTAGTCGCGGTCGGGCAGGCCCAGGCCCGCCTGGCCGATGTAGACCGCGTAGTGGTCGGGGTCCTTGGCGTCGGGCTGCACCTGGCCGCCGAAGACGCTGCCGCCGAAGGTCTTCAGCGACACGCCCATCGTGCGGGCGATGTCGGCGCGGGTCTTCTCGGCCTTGATCGCCGCCAGGTCGGGCGCGAGCGGCTTCTTGCCGAGCGCCTCGACACGCGCCTCGTCGGTGAAGGCGCGGTAGAGCGCGCCGACCTGCCCGCGCTCGCCGGTGGCGGCCTTGTCGGCGGCGGCCTGTTCCACCACCGCGCGCATGCGGTTCTGGGAAAGCTCGTTCAGCTTGTCGAACGCCCCGAACCGGGAGCGGTCGGCCGGGATCTCCAGGGCCTTCAGGTAGGCGCCGTTGGCGTACTGGTAGAAGTCCTGCCCCGGCGTTGTGGCCGCGTCCCGGCCGGCCAGGTCGAAGCCCCAGCCGCCCATACGCGGCGCGTGCGCCAGCTCGGCGGCGCTGGGCCCGGCCGCCGGCGCCGCCACCGGCTTCGCAGCGGGCTTGGCCTTGGCATGCTTTGCCGGGAAATGCTTCACGGGCGTGGGCGCGGACTCCGCGGCGGCTGCGCCCGCGGCGAGGAGAGCGACCGCCGCGGCGGCGCCGAACCAGATGGATCTCATGGCGAAGGGGTCTCGAAAAAGGAAGCGGCTTTGCGCCGGACCATGCCCCGTCCCGGCGGTACATGGGTGTTACATTTTGGTCAGGATCCGCGGCCTTTTCGCCGCCGACTACGACCTAGGACCGATCGACACCGGATGGCCTGTTCGCTCGCCCCTCCTTCAACCTCCGACATGGGTGGGTTGCGGACCTTGACGCGCGGCCGGCAAGCGGACCTCCTTTGGCCCGGGACAGGGGCAGGCAATGAGCGATCGCAACGTCAGTCCGGCGCGCCTGGAGGCGATCTCCGACGGGGTGATCGCGGTGATCCTCACCATCATGGTGCTGGAACTGCATCCCCCGGAGGTGGCGACGATCCCCGCCATGATTCGGCTCTGGCCGCAGTTCGCGATCTATTTCATCTCCTTCCTGGTCGTCGCGACGCTCTGGGTGAACCACCGCTACCTGTTCAGCCTGATGCGACGCGTGGACGAGCGGGTGCTGTGGAGCAACATGGCCCTGCTGTTCATGCTCTCGCTGGTGCCCTTCTCGACAGCCTTCGTGGGCCAGTCACGCTTGGCGGCGCTGTCGACCGCCGTCTATGCGGTCGTCCTGCTCCTGGTCGGCCTGGCCTTCTGGAGCCTGGCGATGGGACTCGAGGCGCAATACGAGCCGGGTGACGAGCCGGCCGCCTTCGCGCCGCGCCAGAAGCTGATCAACACCGCGGCCGTCGTCGCCTACGCGCTGGCGATACCGGTCTCCTTTCTGAACCCTGTGGCCGCCCTGGGCCTGATCGTGGCCCCCAGCCTCATGTACGTCACCCGGCTCACCCGGCCGAATTGAGGGCTCCCGACGATCCGCAAAGGGTCGGAATCCGATGTCAGCAGCGCGCACCGGATCGGGCCTTCGCCGATTTGTGAGCTCGCCTCCTAGTCCGAAGTGGGGGCGGTGAGGCCCACCGTGAAGGCCACCTTCAGGTGCGCGCCGCTGGCGAACGCGAGGGTCGCCGGGACCTTGTCGCCGACGGCGAGCGGCTTCTTCAGGCCCATCAGCATGATGTGGTAGCCGCCCGGCGCGAACTGAGCGCTCCCGCCGGCGGGGACCTGGACGCGATCCACCGTCTGCATCGACATCACGCCGCCGGCCATCGACCCGGCATGCATGTCGGCGCGCGCGGCCAGCGGGCTCTCCACCCGCACCAGGGCGTCGGTCTTGCGTCCATGGTTCACGAGCGTCAGGTAGCCCACGCCGTTGGTCCCCGCCGCGGCCGGTCGGCTCCAGGCTCGGGTGACCTCCAGCGCCGCCGGGCTCGCGCCCGCTGCGGGAGCGGCCGCCAGCATGGCCAGGACGAGGGCGGATGCGAGCCTCAAGCCGGTCACCTCAGTAGACATAGCGCAGCTCCGCCAGGGCCGATCGCTGCGGGAACGGATGGAAGACGAAGTAGCGGGCGTTCGTCAGGTTATCGACCCCGATCGCGGCGGACCAATGGCGGTCCAGTCTCAGCACCGCGCGGGCGTCGACCACCAGATAGCCCTCGAAACCCTGGTAGGTGTGGCCGATGAGGTCGGAGTTGTCGATCGTGCCGAACACCCGGTCGGAATAGCGGGCAGCCCCGGTCAGCGTCAGCCGATCGTTCGCCCGCCAGGTCGCCACCGCGGTCCAGCGCAGCTTCGGGACCTGCGGCGTGCGCTTGCCCTCGGCGGCGGGGAAAGCGGGGTCTCGGGCGATCTTCGAATCCACCAACGTGGCGCTGGCGGAAAGGTCGAGGCCGGGGACCAGCAGGTCGTGCGCCTCGGCGACCGCCTCCACGCCGCGCGAGCGGACGCGGTCGATGTTCTGGACGAAGTTGACCAGGGTGGTCGAGCCCGGCGTCACCGCGCCGCTCTGCGAAATCAGGGCGTCGTCGATGTCCTCGGTGAAGCCGGTCAGCCGCAGGCTGGCCTTGCGCCAGGACCGCTGGACGGAGAACTCGGTGGCGATTGCGCGCTCCGGCGCCAGGTCGGGGTTCGGAACCTGCAGCGTCGGCCCCACGGCGACCGCCTGGTAGAGCTCGCCCACGGTGGGGAAGCGGAAAGCCTCTCCCGCCGAGGCGGTCACCCGCCAGTCGGCCGATGGCGTCCAGGCCAGCACCGCCTTCGGCGAGGCGCGGGTCGCCGAGAGCTCCGGCTGGCGCACGTTCAAAGCTGGGGCGAGGGAGAAGTTCTCACCGTCGAAGGCGCGCCAGGCCTCCTCGCGCAATCCCAGGGTCAGCCGCAGAGTGGGCGCGAGGCTCAGTGAATCCTCGATGAAGGCCGCGTCGGTCTCGGTCTTGCCGCGGCTGACCGCCGCCAGCGCGCTGCGGGGGCCGGATATCCAGTCCGCCGTGTTGTAGCGCGCGGAGCCCAGCACATAGCGGTCGTGGTGCAGGCCCAGGGTCAGGGTCTGCGCCTCGGATGGCGTCCAGGCCGCCTTCGCATCCAGCGTCCGCCAGCCGGTGCCGGAGAGGTCGAGGATGGTCCCTGCGCCGCCGGTCAGGCCGCCCGGCAGGGCCACCGTGGGCCCGCGCTGCTCGTCCTGGCCGTAATCGTAGACGCTGGCGACGGTGTCCCACCGCAGCGTCTTGCCGACCTCGCCGCGCAGGCTCAGCGCCTGCATCCAATGCTGCTCGCGCAGGCGATAGACGCCGTTCGCAAAGGTCGAGGCGGGGACCGAGTACGCGCGGCCGGCGATGTTCAACGTCCCCGCGTAGACGGGCGCGCCTGCGGCGTCGCGCAAATAGCTCTCGACGCTGCCCTCGTCGCGGTTGCCGAAATAGCCCAGCAGGTAGCCGACGCTCAGGCGCGGGCACACATCCCAGTCCAGCTTCAGCTTGGCGTTGTCGATGGCCTGGCGCTCGATGCCGCCGGCGCCCAGCACCGCGATCGGCGCGCCCGTCCGATTGCGGTCGAGGAAGGCCCCGGTCACCGGAACGCCGGCAGTGCTCGCCGAAGCCGGCGTGAGCGCCGTCATGTAGCTCAGCGGCTGGCCGCGGGTCTCGATATGGTCGAGGCTGACGCGCCACGCCAAGGGTCCGCGCCGGTCGCCCAGATAGGCCTCCGCCTGCCACGACGGATTGGTCTCGCGGGTCGCGTACTGCTTGAAACCCTGCACCCCGGCGCTGACCTGGGCCTCGGCCTCGAAGGTCTGCGGCGTGCGCGTGGCGATATTGATCACCGCGCCGATCGAGTTGCCCGCATAGGCCGCGGAGAACGGCCCGTAGAGCACCTCGATGCGGTCTATCTCGGCCGGCGAGACCATCCCCCAGCGCGGCGAGGCCGTGCCGTTGTTGTTGCCGATCAGGGCCGAGAGCGGCACGCCGTCGGCGAAGATCAGGCTGCGCGCGCTGGCCCCGACGCCGGAGGTCCGGGTGGTCACCGGCGCCTGGGTGTCGCCAATGTGCCGCCGGCGCACGAACAGGTTCGGCAGGTATTTGAGCGTGTCCTCGACCGTCATCGCGTTCACCGTCTGGACGATCTCTTCGGCGCCGATGCGCTGGACGGAGAGCGGTTCGTCGTCGCGGGTCTGGCGCTCGCCCTGCACCACGATCGGCGCGACCACGCGCGCGTCGTCGTCGTCCGCGGCGAAGGCCGCCGGCGGAACGACGGCGAGCGCCGTCCCGGCCAGCAGGGCGCAGGCGAGCGCCCGATGTCGGAAGGTCATGGAGGTGTCCTGAACGCGAGGCGTGGGCACGCGCGCCGGGCGCGGTGCGGCGGGGCTTCGGCGATCAGGCGGTGGGCGGACCCTGGCCGGGCGGGCGCGGCGGGGCGCGGGCGCGCGGCGCGATCCGCTCGGCGACCGGCGCGTGCTCGACGCGGGCGGTCACATAGGCGACCGGCCGCACGGCGAGCTCGGGCGGGGCGATGGCGGCCATGGCGGCGGCCAGGCAGTCCTGGCAGGGCAGGCCGCC
Source organism: Phenylobacterium sp. (assembly GCA_045802455.1). Classification (GTDB taxonomy): domain Bacteria; phylum Pseudomonadota; class Alphaproteobacteria; order Caulobacterales; family Caulobacteraceae; genus Phenylobacterium. Next base: position 49,242 of record JBJMQX010000114.1, read on the forward strand.
CGGGCCCCTGTGATGCGCCGGGATCCCGGCGTCGGAGCCCGCGTGCAGAGCGTCCACGCCGCAGATCAGGTCGCCGGGCGTGAGCCTCGGCCCCGCCAGGGCGGCCGCCGGGAACAGCGCCTGCACGAGCAGCGCAAAGACCGCGAACAGCGCGACCAGCGCCTTCCGGTCGTCCGAACGCTGTGGCTGGCCGGTCATCGCGGGTCCTTTACAGCCTCGCGGCGATTTCTCAAGCCGGACCGGCTGCGCCATAGTCGGCGCCCGCCCCCGGAGCCGCCATGCCCGTCCACGTCCAGCCCGGCGCCTACAAGGACGTGGTGCTGTTCCTGGCGACCGCCGGCGTGGTCGTGCCGCTGTTCCGCCGGTGGCGGATCTCGCCGATCCTGGGCTTCCTGGGCGCCGGCGTGGTGCTGGGGCCGCACGGCCTGGGGGCGCTGGCGCCGCGGGCCCCCTGGCTCTCCAATCTGACCATCGACAAGCCCGGCGACGTCGCCCAGCTCGCCGAGTTCGGCGTCGTCTTCCTGCTGTTCATGATCGGCCTGGAGCTCTCCTGGGAGCGGCTGCGCACCATGCGCCGGTTCGTCTTCGGCCTGGGCGCCGGCCAGGTGGCGTTGAGCCTCGCCGCCATCGCCGGCGTGGCCGCCGCGCTCGGCCAGCCGTCGGGCGCGGCGATCGCCATCGGCGCGGCGCTCGCGCTCTCCTCGACCGCCATCGTCATGCCGATCCTGGCGGAACAGAAGCGCCAGCACTCGTCGGCCGGGCGCGCCAGCTTCTCGGTGCTGCTGTTCCAGGACCTGGCGGTGGCGCCGGTCCTGGTGACGCTGACCCTGCTCAGCCGCCACGGCGGCCTGCAGCGCCTGTCGCCGGCCCTGCTGCTCGACTTCGCGCCGGCGGTCGCGGGCGTCGTCCTGCTGCTGGTCGTGGGCCGCCTGGTGCTGCGCCCGATGCTGCGCTCGGTGGCGCGCGCCCGGAGCGAGGAGCTGTTCGTCGCCGCCTGCCTGCTGGTGGTCATCGGCGCGGGCCTGGTGAGCGCCGCCACCGGGCTTTCCATGGCGCTGGGCGCCTTCATCGCCGGCCTGCTGCTGGCCGAGACCGAGTTCCGCCACGAGGTCGAGGCGGCCATCGAGCCCTTCAAAGGGCTGCTGCTCGGGCTGTTCTTCCTCTCCATCGGCATCGGCCTCGATCTGCCGCTGCTGGCCGAGCGGCCGGGCGTCGTCCTGGGCGCGGCGGCGGGGCTGGTGGCGATCAACGCCGCGGTGGTGTTCGGCCTCGCCAGGGCGTTCCGGCTGCGCGCCGGGGCCGCGGCCGAGGCCGCCTTGTTGCTGGCCGGGGCCGGCGAGTTCGCCTTCGTGATCCTGGGCCAGGCCGCCGAGCAGCGGCTGGTGGACGCCGCGACCGCCGCGGCGCTGAGCGTCGCCGCGACGCTCTCGATGGCCGCGATCCCGCTCCTGGCCTGCCTGGGCGCCAGGCTGGGCGGGCGGCGCAGCCAGGCCGCGCCGCTGCCGGAGGCCCCGGGCGACGCGCCCGGCGAGCCGCGGGTGCTGATCGCCGGCTACGGCCGCGTGGGGCGCCTGGTGGGCGAGATGCTGCGCCGCCACGACGTCGCCTGGGTCGCGGTCGAACAGGACGCGAAGCTCACCGCCGAGGGCCGTCGCGCTGGCGAAACCCTCTACTTCGGCGACGCCGCCCGGCCCGACTTCCTCGAGCGCTGCGGCCTGGCCCGGGTCGCGGCGCTGGTGGTGACCATGGACGATCCCGACGGCGCCGAGGCCATCGTCTCGACCGCCCGCGCGCTCAGGCCTGACCTGACCATCGTCGCCCGGGCCCGCGACGCACGCCACGCCCAGCGGCTGTACGAACTCGGCGCCACCGACGCGGTGCCCGAGACGGTCGAGGCGAGCCTGCAGCTTTCCGAGGCCCTGCTGGTCGAGATCGGCGTGCCGATGGGCTTGGTGATCGCCTCCATCCACGAGCGCCGCGACGAGTTCCGCAGGAGCCTCAACCGGCCCGAATCTCTGGGTGGCCGCGGCCGCGCCTGGCGGGCGAATCGCCGGCCTTGAGGGCGCCGAAACCGGGGCGAAAAAAGGTCCGTACCCGGCCTCTGGGGGGAACCAAGCGGCGCCGTCTACGTTTGCAGGACCAGCGCAAGTCGGGCGTGAGCCGGCTAGGGGTGGGCATGCCGTTTTGCTGTGCGGAAACATCAGACGGTCGGCGTGAGCCGAATGCTGAGCGTGTCGGCGCGCCGGCAATCTGCGACGAGACGTCCGGTTTTCAAGTCATTCCAGATACTTCGATGAGCAGTTCGGCGCCCAGGCGGGCGCTGTCGCGCGGAATGCGGAGGTATTTCTGTCATTCGTTAAGAGCTGGCGGTTCGGCCGGGCGCGCCAGCCTTGTGCCCCAGAGGGCGATCAACTTCACAACTGACGTTGATCCCACGGGGAATGGTCGTATAGCGTCCCGGTCTAGGTATCGAGGCAGGTGAGATTGCGGTGCGAGTGTGGCTTCGGTGACACTTACGCAATCTGATCGGCTTGTTATAAGAAAAGCTGGGTCAATAGGCCGCAGCACTGAGGGCAACGAGAGGGCTCTGATTATGAAGTTCAAACTCCTGGCAGGAGCGGCCTTGGCCGCGGTGTTCGCGGCGGGAAGCGCCGCCGCCGCAGACGGCTGGTACGGGGCCGTCGATCTTGGCTATCACTGGCCGGAAGGCATCAAGGCCGACTCGTCGAACAACGCCGCCAACGGCATCAAATACACCTGGCGGTTCAACCAGCAGGACGACTGGGCGGCCTTCGCGCGCCTCGGCTACCAGTTCTCTCCGAACTGGCGGGTCGAGCTGGAAGCCGGCTACCGGCCCGGTGACATCGACAGCGTCCGCGGCGGAACGACCCAGTCGATCGCCGGCCTCTGCACCCCCGGCGTGATCCGCACGACCGCGTCGCCGAACTGCGGCTCTCCGGACGGCAAGATCGAGTCCTGGACCGTGATGCTGAACGGCATCTACGACTTCAACACCGGCTGGGTGCTCGATCCCTTCATCGGCGCCGGCGTCGGCGTGAACCACCTCGCGATGCGGGTGGACGGCCAGTTCTCCAACGTCACGGGCGTGGTCACCCCCGCCAGCGGCGCCAACCCGGCGTTCCAGAACCTGCACATCGACGACAGCGACACGGTGTTCGCCTGGCAGGTGCTGGGCGGCCTCTCGTGGAAGGCGACCGACCGCCTGAACGTGGACGCGACCTACCGCTTCCTCAGCGGGTCGGACGCGGCCTTCGCTTCCCAGGGCACCAACGCCCTGCAGCCGGGGACCTTCTCGGGCAAGTACCGCGATCAGTCGGTGACGCTCGGCCTGCGCTATTCCTTCGCAGCGCCGCCGCCCCCG
>JBJMQX010000115.1:0-23693 GCA_045802455.1 Phenylobacterium sp.
ACCTTCGACATCGACGCCAACGGCATCGTCAACGTCTCGGCGCGCGACAAGGCGACCAACAAGGAACAGTCGATCCGCATCCAGGCCAACGGCGGCCTCTCCGACGCGGACATCGACGCCATGGTCAAGGAAGCCGAGTCCAACAAGGCCGAGGACGAAAAGCGCAAGGCGGGCGTCGAGGCCAAGAACCAGGCTGACGCGGTCATCCACTCCACAGAGAAGGCGCTCGCCGAGCACGGCGACAAGGTCTCCGAGGAAGAGAAGGCGGCAATCACCAAGGCGCTCGAAGATCTGAAGGGCGGGCTGGAGACCGACGATCCGGAGACCGTCTCGGCCAAGACCCAGACGCTCATCCAGGCGTCGATGAAGCTCGGCGAGGCCATGTACAAGGCCCAGCAGGGCGAAGGCCCGGCCTCGGATGAGGACGCCGCCCACGCGGCCGGCGGCTCCGGCGCGCATGGCGGCGAAGACGTGGTCGACGCTGAATTCGAGGAAGTCGACGGCGACGACCACAAGAAGTCGGCGTGACAACCTGCCCCATGGCGGCTCCAGGCGCCTTTTGCGAAGAGTTCGCCACTGGGGACGTCGCCGCCGCTTCTGCGCGACTAGGGACCCCCGCCCGCTCGACCCGGCTTCCGCCAGGATTTGGGTCTTGTAGCCGGGCGGGGGTTTTCCCACCTTCCTGGCAGCCACACACCAAACACCTGGGCGTTTGATGCGCGACTACTATGAAATCCTCGGTGTCGAGCGCAGCTGCGACGGGGCCGCCCTGAAGGCCTCCTTCCGCAAGCTCGCCATGGAGCACCACCCCGACCGCAACGACGGCTGCGGCGAGGCCGAGGGCCGCTTCAAGGAAATCAACGAGGCCTATTCGGTCCTCTCCGATCCGCAGAAGCGCGCGGCCTACGACCGCTTCGGCCATGCCGGGCTCAACGGTTCCGGCGGAATGGGCGGCGGCGCCCAGTTCCAGGATGTCGGCGACATCTTCAACGAGGTGTTCGGCGACGTCTTCGGCGACATGTTCGGCCGCGGCCGTCAGCAGCAGCGCAGCGGCCCGGCGCGTGGCCAGGACCTGCGCTACGACCTGGAGATCACCCTGGAGCAGGCCTACGCCGGCGCCGAGGTCGAGATCACCGTCCCGGCGGCGCTGACCTGCGAAAGCTGCGAAGGCACAGGCGCGAAGCCAGGCACCAGCCCCACCACCTGCAATGCCTGCGGCGGCCAGGGCCGGGTGCGGGCGACCCAGGGTTTCTTCTCCATCGAGCGCACGTGCCCCCGCTGCGGCGGCTCGGGCCGGCTGGTGCTCGACCCCTGCGTCGACTGCCACGGCATGGGCCAGCTGCGGAAGGAGCGCACGCTCTCGGTGCGCATCCCGGCCGGGGTCGACGACGGCGCGCGCATCCGCCTCTCCGGCGAGGGCGACTCGGGCGCCCGCGGCGGTCCGCGTGGCGACCTCTACATCTTCGTCTCGGTGCGTCCGCACGAGCTCTTCGAGCGCGACGGGCTGGACCTGCTCTGCACGGTGCCGGTGCCGATGGCGATCGCCGCCCTGGGCGGCGAGATCGATGCACCCTGCCTGCTGGGCGGCGAGAACTGCGATGGGAACTGCAAGCTCAGCGTCAAGGTCCCCGAGGGCGCCCAGACCGGCCGCACCGTCCGCGTCAAGGGCAAGGGAATGCCCTCGCTCCGCTCCCGCGAGCGGGGCGACCTGGTGGTCGAGCTGTTCATCGAGACGCCCGCCAAGCTGACCACCCGACAGAAGGAGCTGCTGCGCGAATTCGCCGGCCTCTGCTCCGAGCAGCAGCACCCCAAGAACGCCAGCTTCACCGGCAAGGCGAAGACCTTCTGGGACAGCGTGAAGGGCGTCTAAGCGGCCGGTTCTTCGCGGTCTGCGGCGGCGCCTAGCGCGGCGTCGGCCTTTCCGCTAGACACACGCCTCCGCTGGATCGGCACCCGTAGCTCAGCTGGATAGAGCGTTGCCCTCCGAAGGCAAAGGTCACACGTTCGAATCGTGTCGGGTGCGCCAGCGGCTATCTCACTCGCCCATTTCCCGCGCCGTCGTGTCGCTGGCCCGGTTCGACGCCGCCGCCCAGCCGCTCTAGAACTGGATGTGGCCGGCGAGCCGCAGATCGTAGATCGACAGGCCGTCGCGGGTTTCGGCGCCGCCTTCCACCGCGAATGCGCCCGAGGCGTTCTCGCCCTTCAGCGCGATGTGCGCCGCGGCGCCCTGGCCGCTCACGTCGTCGGACCGCAGGGTGAAAGGATTGCCGCCGGATACGAAGCGAGCCGTGGTGACGCCGAGGTTGTTGCTAGCCACGCCCTTGTAGCCAAGGGTCACTTCCGGGCCCCAGTCGCGCTGGACGCCGTAGGCCGCACCCAGGGCCACGCCCGCGAAGGCCGTGACGCGCGAGCTGGTCCGTGACTCGACCGAAAGGTCCATCCCGGCCCCGCCGCCGGTCTCGGAGTACGAGCCCTCGGTCAGCCGCAGGTAGTCCAGGCTGGCCAGGGGCCGGAAATAGTAGTGGCCGGCGAACACCCGCTCATAGCTCGCCATCAGGCGGGCGTTGACGCCGTAGGCCGACCAATTGGCCGCCGCCGTGCGGTTGACCGCCAGGCCGTCGCCGCCCAGCACCGAGATCACCCGGTCCGAGGTCACCTTCACATAGTCGCCAGCCAGCCGGGCGTTGGCGGAAAACCCTCCGCGCGTGGCGCGCCAGTAGATGCCGGCTTCCATCATGTTGGCGTGCAGGTCGGCGGCCGAGTCGACCTTATCCGGATAGATGGTGCTGGTGGCGCCGCCGACCGTGACGCCCAGAACGCCGAGCGCCGTGGCCGGCAGCTCGTAGCCGCCCACCACGCCGAAGCTCCACGCCTTGTAGCCGGGCTGGTCGGTGGCCCCATCGGAGAACAGGCCGAGGTTGGTCTCCTGCACCCAGAAACCGCTACCGCGCGGATCCTGGCGGTCGTCGACGGGCCGAGCGAAGGCCTCCACGGTCGCTTGGGCCGTGTCGAATATGCTGCTCGAATGGACCGGCAGCAGCTGGTTGTAGAGGTTGATCAGGCCCGAACGGTCGCTTTGCGCCAACAGCGCGCCGCGCAGCCCGGCGTCACGGTTGACGGCGGCGATGATGGGATCATAGGCCGCCGCCGTCGCGGTCGGCAGCGCGAGCTGGGCGGCGGTCTTCCGGCTCAGCGTGGCGCTGACGGTCCCGGCTGCGGCGTTGGTCTGCAGGCTCGAATTGTAGAGGAACGGCACGCTGCCCAGCAGGCTGGTGTCGATCGAGCCCGACGTCAGGTGATCGGCGCGGATGAGGGTGTAGGTCGCAGTGTCGGTCAGCAGCGAATTCAGCCGCACGCCGATCTTGGCGCCTGAGGCGATGGTGGCGTTCCCCACGACGTCGAGCCGGGTTGCGCTGTCGATCGACGGGTCGGCGGTCAGGATTGTCTGCGAGCCGGCGCCGAGGTCCAGGCTGGTGAGCGACAGCGTGTTGGCGCTGTTGACCTGCAGGGTCCCGGTCGTGACGCCGAGCGCCAGGGTGCCGCCTTGGGCGGTGAGCCGGCCCTTGACCGTCGCCCCGCCGCCGATGGTCAGCGCGTTGGCGCCCGCGCCCAGGCTGAGGTCGCCGGTCACGGTGCCCGCCAGGATCTCCAGCCGGTCGCCGCCGGAGCCCGTGCGGATGTCGCCCAGCATGCTGGGCGGCGTGGCGCCGGCGCTGGGGTCGGTCTGGATGATGTGCACGCCGGAGGTGTTGGCGGTCAGGTCCAGAGCCACGGTCTGGCCGGTGACCGCAGCCGTCGGGTCGCCGCCGGTGTGCCCGGCGCCGATCGAGCGGATGTTCTCGATCTCCGTCAGCGTGCCCGAGCGGTCGAGCACCGCGATCGCATCGGCCTTTTGGCCGGTGACCTGGGCGGTCAGGGTCGAGGTGTTCTGCAGCGCCTGGACGTTCGCCCCGGCTTCGATGACCAGGGCGCGCGCGCCGGCGCCGGCGGCGTCGAGGCTGATCGAAGCGGCGAGATTGCCCTCGTTGCGGATCACCGGCGCCTGGACCCCTGACAGCAGGTGCACGCCGGTGGCGTCGGCTGCGTAGGCGGTCGCGCCCGCGACGCCTGTCACCCGAATGCCGCCGCCGGTGGTCACAGCGCCGCCGTTGGCGACGCCCACCTGGACGCCTGTACCGCTCACGCCGTCGTAGACGCCGTTGCCGATCGCCGATCCCTTGATCTCGATCCCGAACGCGTCGGCGCCGGCGCCGACGTTGCCGATCGCCACATTCCGGCCGGCCGCGCCCACCACCAGCGCCGGCGCAGCGCCGGCCGAGGTGACGTTGGCCGTCGCGGTCGTGACGTTTCCGGCGCTGTCGGTGGTGCTGACCGAATTCAGCAGGATGCCGCCACCCACATTGCCGGCCACGGTCACCGCCGCGCCGCCCTGCAGCAGGTCGTCGGCGGTGAGCAGCTTCAGGAACGCCGTGTTGGTGCTGCGGGTGGTGTAGCGGTAGCCGGTGGACGTCACCGTGCCGTTGATGTTGAGCGCCCCGCCGATGTCGCTCAGCGATACGGCCTGCGCGCCTTGACCGCTGGCGGCGATGGCGCCGGCTAGGGTCACGCCGCCGCTGACCGAGCCGGTGCTGCGCAGCGCAATGCTGTTCGTGCCTTGCGCGCTGAGGCCGCCAAGGCTCGAGATCGAGCCGACCAGGTCCGTCTCGACGGAGATGCCCGCCGAGTTGTTGCCAATCGCCGAGATCACGCCGCTGGTCCCGCTGGAGATCGAGCCGGTCACCGCGCCCGGACCGACCAGGCGGATCCCGTAGCGGTTGGCGCCCTTGGCGAAGGGACCGTGGACGATGCCGTTGGAATCGGTCGTCGAGGCGGTGTCCTCGTCCACCGTGATCGTGCCGGTATTGGTGATGTTGCTGGTGTGGCCGCCCAGCACCAGGATTCCGGTGGAGCTGTCCAGGTTGTGGAACGCGATCGTCCCTGCGTTGGAAACGTTGTTGTTGCTGTCGACTGTGATGGCGGCGCCGGCGGTTGTCGGCTTGATCGATGCGCCGGTCTGGACGGTGACATCGCCGGCCTTCGAGGTGATGAGCGGGGTCGTGGTGTCGGTGCTGACCGTGGTGGTCTGGGCGAGCGCCTGACCGGCCCAGAGCAGCGCCGTCAGGCTGACCAGCGGCGGCCCGAAGCGCAGCATCGCCGGCCTACCGATCGTCGGCCAACCCACCGTCCGCCGGCCCCGCTCCGACAGGGGCGACCCGGCCCGCGACGAACACTCAGTCATTGACCAAAACCCCAAGCGACAGCCGATCGATCGAGCATGATTGTGTCGCCCGAATGGCTGAGCCGCCGCATTTGCCAGAGGCGCTGCGGCGACGTCGATCCCATGCAGCGAGGCTTAGAGCCAGACATCTTCCACTTCAACATCTTGCGGCCCCGGGGGACCTGCGGATGCGTCCAGCGCCGCCCCGGCCGCATGGATTATGGCGCTGCCGTTGTCCATGCGCCACAATCCTCGGCGAAGGAGGGAGCATGAACCAACAAGCCAGCGTCCTTCCGGCCCGTCACATCCTGGTGGTGGACGACGACTCCGAGCTGCGCGAGCAGGTGGTGTCCTACCTGCGCGAGCACGGTTTCCAACTGCACGCCGCCCATGATGCTGTTTCGATGGAGCGGGTCCTCGCCGCCGCCCCGATCGACCTGATCGTGCTCGATGTCATGCTGCCGGGCGAGGATGGGCTCTCCATCTGCCGCCGGCTCTCCGAGGCGGGCGGGCCGGCGATCGTCATGCTGAGCGCCATGGGGGACGAGGTGGACCGTGTGCTGGGCCTGGAGCTTGGCGCCGACGACTACCTGCCCAAACCCTGCAGCCCGCGCGAGCTGCTGGCCCGGGTCCGGGCGGTGTTCCGGCGGCTGGACGAGGTGCGCGGCGGCGCGCCGCGCCGCGGCAAGACCTACCATTTTCAGGGCTTCGTGGTGGACACCCTGCGCCGCCAGCTGCGCGCCCCGAACGGCACCACCATCCTGCTCACCGGCGGCGAGTTCTCGCTGCTGAGCGTGTTCCTCGAGAACCCACAGAGGATCCTGTCGCGCGACCAGCTGCTGGAACAGGCGCGGGGCTCGCAGACCGAGGTCTTCGACCGCGCCGTCGACGTCCAGATCAGCCGGCTGCGCCGCAAGCTGCACGCCTCGGTCGAGGGCGAGATCATCAAGACCTACCGCGGCGCGGGTTACCTGTTCGACGCCAAGGTGACCCGCGCATGAGGCCCTCGGCATGAGGTCGGGGCGTCGATGAGCGTGCGGGACGGCGATCGGCCGGCGCGCACGCGGGCGCCGATCAGCCTCCAGCTCGTGGGCCTGCTGCTGGCGAGCCTCTTGGTCTCGCAGGCGATCAGCTTCGGCATCATCCTGCTGATGCCGCCGCCACGGCCGCCGATGTACCGGATGGGTGACGTCGCCGCCGCCATCCACGGGGGTCCCCTGAAGACCCGCTTCGGCCGTCCGATGGTGCGGGCGGTCGTGGGCGCCCTGCCGCCCGAACTCGCGCAGCCGCACCGTGAGCACGAACGGGCGCTGGCGGCGCTGGCCCGGGTGCTGGGCGCGCCCGAGGCCCGTGTGCGCCTGGAAGAGCAGAACGCCTCGCCGCTGTGGCGCCTGCGCCGCACGCTGACCGGCGCTCCGCCGCCCCGCGTCCGAGACCGCCTGGGATCGTTCCGCGAACCGCCCTTCGAGACTGGCCCGCGCGCCTCAGTCGCTCCCGGGCCAGGGTGGCCGATGCGCCGGCGGTTCGGCGGCGGGCCGGAGATGCCGATCTTCGGCGACTTCGCCGCAGCCCTGCAGCGTGACGACGGCGCCTGGACGGTGGTCCGCTCGACGCCGGAGCCCTTCCCGTCCGCCTGGCAGATGGAGGCCTCGGCCTGGCTCCTGGGCGGGTTCCTGCTGGTCGCCACCGCCGGCTACCTGTTCTCCCGGCGCATATCGGCGCCGCTGCGGCGCTTCGCCGAGGCGGCCGAATCCCTGGGCCGCGACCCGCATGCGCCGCAGATGACGCTCAAGGGTCCCGCCGAGATCGGCATGGCCGCGCAGGCCTTCAACGAAATGCAGTCCAGGCTGAAGCGCTACATCAATGACCGAACAGCGATGGTGGGCGCGATCTCGCACGACCTTCGGACGCCGCTCGCACGAATCCGCTTCAAGCTCGAACAGGCGCCGCCGGCGGTGCGCGAGGCGGTGCTCTCCGACGTGGAGCGCATGGAGCAGATGATCGGCGGCGTGCTGGCCTTCATCCGCGACGAGGGCCGGCCGCGCCATCGCGAGCGCCTGGACCTGCTCTCGCTCGTCGAGTGCGTCGCCGACGATGCGGCCATGGTCGGCGGCCAGGTCGAGATCGTCGATGCGCAGCCCGTGACGGTGGACGGCGATGCGGTGGCCCTGCAGAGGCTGTTCTCGAACTTGGTGGACAACGCGGTGAAATACGGCGGCGACGCGAAGATCGAGGTCCGCCGGGAGGGGCCGCTCGCGGTGGTAGCCATCGCCGACGCGGGCCCGGGGCTCTCGCCCGAGGAGCTCGTGCGGGTCTTCCAGCCCTTCTACCGCAGCGACGTCTCGCGCAACCTCGACAAGGCCGGCGTGGGCCTCGGCCTGCCGATCGCCCGGTCGACGGCGCGTGCGCATGGCGGCGACGTGGAGCTCACCTGCGCCCGTCGCGGCGAGGCGGGCGGCGGCGTGACGGCGATCGTGACCCTGCCCGTCGCGGCCTAGGCACGGCCTTCGACTGGTGTGTCGGGATAGGCCAGCTGCTCGCGGGCGCGCCACTCCGAGGTGACGTAGTTGATGATCAGCGACTTGCGCACCACCGGGATCGGGCGCGGCTCGAACCCATGCCAGGTGTTGTTGGACGGCACGAACGCCAGCGCCGCGCCCGGCTCGAACGGCGCGCGGTGCGACCAGGTGTCGGCGTCGGCATAGACATCCGTGCCAAGGTCCTCCGCACCGTCGGGCGAGAGATAGTAGAGGAGGGTGAACTTCTTCACGCCGAGGTCGGTGTGCGGCGACAGCCAGAAGCCGTCGATGTCCTGGGCGTACTCGATGCGCAGACAGCAACCGCCCAGGCGGGCGCCGGTCACCTTCTCGATGGCCGCCACCGTGCGGGCGTCCTGGAAGGCGTCGGCGAGGCCGCGGCAGACCGGATAGGCGGCGATCGCCTCGGCGTCCACGTAGCGGCGCGTGTTGTTGTGGATCTCGCGCGAGCCCGAAATCCCGTGCAGCTCGGGCGGCGCGAACGGCAACTGGTCCATCGCGGCGGCGACGTCGGCAGGCAGCACGTCGCGCAGCAGCCAATGGCGGTAGGGCCGCTCATCCCGCGTGGCCGACGTCAGGCTGGCGACGAACCGTTCCCGGCAGGCCTCGCGGTCGGCTTCCGCCGACGCGGACCTGGAATCGACCAAGGTCAGTGGAGTTCTCCGCATTGATCTGGTCGCCTCGCCCCCGGCAGACCCTAGACTTGGTGACGTTACCGACGGAACAACACTTCAGCGCTAGCAAAGCAAGATGCGGCGTCGCCGCAGCGCGCGTTTGCGCCGCCATGGTGCGCCTGGGCGCGAGTCCCGTCCATAGCCCCAGGGCGCTGGATTGTCGCGCTCAGCGCCAGACGCCGGGGCGGATTTCCTCGGGGCAGCCGCGCGTCCAGACGTCACGCTTCGGCCCGGCCACGAGGAAGGCGCTGTAGTGCTGATTTTTGCCGACGCCGCCCGCACGGGCAAGTTCCGCCACGGCCGTGACGCTCGCGAAGCAGCGGCCGACGTCCCGAACGGCCATGCGGCGCGAGATATCGACGATCAGGCCCGGTTGCGAGGCGTCCGGCGCAGGACCGCCGCCGCCGCGGTACCGGTCGCGCTCGATCACCTCCAGCAAGGGCGCGCGGATCTGCGCCTGCTTGTCGAGCTGGGCGTAGACGCCGTAGCTCTCGGTCCCCACCCAGGCCGCGCCGGTGCGCCGGCGCAGCTGTTCGACGTCGTGCGCGAATTGCGGCCAGCCGCGCAGCGCCAGCAGCGGATCGTGCGGCCCTAGGATCGCGGCCGAGGGCAAGGCGGCCAGCACGAGCGTGGCCGCGGCGATGGCGAAGCCCAGCGCGGGCGCGAGCCAGCCCAGCGTGCGTGACAGGCGCGAGCCGCCGGCCGGAGCCGCCGCGGCCGCGCAGATCGCCAGCGCCCCGAACAGCGGCACGGGCCAGTGGCCCTGCACCCGGTCGTGCAGGCTATGGACCAGCAGATAGAGGGCGAACGGCGCCGACGTGGCGATGGGCAGCATCAGTTGCAGCCCGCCCTCCGATCTTCGGTCGCGAAGACCCCGCGCGACGCCCGCGGCCGCGAACACGGCGATCAGCGGCGTGAGCAGCAGGAATTGAGTGAGCACGAACTCGGCCACGTGGGCGGGCGACAACCCTTGTGGCGCGACGCGCCCGAACTGCTTGGCGAAGCTCACCCAACCGTGCTGCGCGTTCCAGGCGACGTTCACCGAAAACAGGGCGGCGGCCACCAGGGCCGCCAGCCAGGGACCCGGTCGTTTCAACTGGGCGAGCCCGCCCGGGATCAGCAGCAGCCAGAGCAGCACGCCCGGCGCGAGGAACAGGGCCGAGTACTTCGAGAGTACGCCCAGGCCGGCGGCCACACCGGCCGCCAGCCACCAAGCTGTCCCCCCGGCCGGCCAGGCGCGAGCCAGGCACCACAGGGTGATGGTCCAGAAGAGGCTCGCCGGCGCATCCGGGATCGCCAGCATGGCGCCCAGGCAGACCGTCAGGGTGGCGTTGTACCAGAGCGCTGCACGGAAGGCGGTGCGCGGCTCCGCGCCCAGGCGGCGCGCCAAGTCGCCGATCAGCCAGGTGTTGAGGCCGCTGGCCAGAGCCGGCAGCAGGCGCACGCCCAGCGCAGTGTCGCCCGCGACCAGGCTCCCGGCCCGGATCCACCAGGCGACCATCGGCGGGTGGTCGAAATAGCCGAAGTCGAGATGTTGCGCCCAGAGCCGGTAGTAGGCCTCGTCCTCGGTGAGGGGGATGGCTGCGGCCGCCAGCAGCCGGATCGCGGTCAGGCCCAGCGCCAGAAACAACAGCCGGCGGTCCAGCCCGAAGGCGGGCCCGGCGGCACCGCTCGCCGTCTGGCTCACCAGACGGCCCTGGACGTGGTCACATAGTTCCACACCGCCGCCACCACGGCGCCGGCGACGCCGGCCACCCACCAGGCCGGGCCGCGCTCATAGACCATGGTCGCCACCGCTACGTTGGCGGCCAGCGAAACGCTGCAGAGCATGACGAATTTCACGTAGCCGAACAGCAGGTCCAGGCCGCGCTTGCGCCGGTCGCGATAGGTCACCGCATTGTTGATCAGGTAGTTGGAGGTCATCGCCACGAGGGCGGAGGCCAGCTTGGCGTAGGCGAAGCCGTACTGCTTCAGCGCGCCAAGCACCGCCATGTCGACCACGACCCCGCTCGCGCCGACCAGGGCGAACAGCACGAAGCGCGGGGAGATCGTGTCGCGGCTGAGCTTGGCGACGAGCAGGCCCAGGTATTGCACCACGACGCCGTTATCGAGCTTGGAGGCGCCGGCCTCGCGGGCGCGGAACTCGTAGGGCAGCTCCAGCACCCGGGATGGCGTCTTCTGCGACGCGAGGATGTCGAACAGCACCTTGAAGCCGGAGGTCGCGAGTTGCGGCGCCACCGCCTCGATCCGCTCGCGCCGGATCATGAAGAAGCCGCTCATCGGGTCGGTCAGCCGGGCATGCAGCACCCGCTGCCCCAGCCAGTTGGCGAGCCGGCTCCCGGCTTCGCGGCGCGCACCGAGCGCTGTGGCGTCGGAGCCCGCCTGCGCCAGGTAGCGGCTGCCCACAACGATGTCGGCGCGGTCCTCGCGCAACGCCGCCAGCATGGCCGGCAACCGGGTCTCGTCGTGCTGCATGTCGCCGTCGATCACCGCCACGAACGGTGCGGCGCTGGCCATGGCGCCTTCGATCACCGCGCCGGCCAGGCCGCGTCGGCCGATCCGGCGCAGGCAGATCACCCGCGGGTCCGTGGCGGCGACGGCCTTGACCTCCGCGGCCGTGCCGTCTGGGGAGTCGTCGTCGACGAAGATGGCCTGCCAGACGACGCCGACCAGCGCCGCCTCCAGCTTGGCCAGCAGGGGCCGGACGTTTGGAGCCTCCTTGAACGTGGGGATGACCACGCCCAGCTCGAGCGGCCGCGCGGCCTCGGCGCGAGGCCTGCCGGCCGGCTCTTGCAGCTCAGATTTCCGGCTCGGCGCGCGCACAGCCCCCCATTAGCTGCGCCGCCATGGGCTGGGAACCACCCATTCCGCCGCAAGGGCCGCCGCGAGGAACCCGCAGCGCCGCCTAACCCTGGCGCATCGCTTCGACGAGGCTGCCCGTATAGGCGGCATGGCCGACGTGGGTGAGCCGCGCCTGCATGTCGGCCCAGATCTCCCCGCCCAGGCCATGCCATCGGGCGCCGAAGGCGTAGTCCTCTGAGAGGTGCTCGCCGGTGCCGGCCTCGACGAGGGTGTCGAACAGCATCGGCGTACTCTCGCCCCCGGGCTCGATGTCCCCGATGTCGGCGGCGAGCTCCGGATGCGCCGCGCAGACCCGCTCGATGGCGTCACGGCGGATCATCAGGAACCCGGTGCCGACATAGGCGACCTTGGCGAAACCGTCCTCGACCTGCACGGAGTGATCCGGTGTCGGGATGAAGCGCACGACGTAGCCGATGGACTTCGCCATCAGGTCCTGGGCCCCGGCCAGCGCGGCGGCGCGAGCCTTCTCCCAGTCGATGTGCTTCAGCGGGCAGACCGCGCCGATCATCGGCTTTCCGGAGTCCAGCAGCCGGAACACGTTCTCCGGCGCGAAGCCGATGTCGGCGTCGATGAACAGCATGTGGGTCGCCTGTGGATGGGCGACGAACCGGGCGGCGAGCCGCGCGCGGGCGCGGGTGATCAGGGCGTCGTTCTCCAGCAGCTCAACGTGCAGTCCGACCCCGCGCGCGGCGCAGGCGTCCTGCAGGGCGATCACCGAGTGCAGGAAGGCGATGTTGACGAGGCCGCCATAGCAGGGCGTAGCGACGTAGACGAAGGGTTCGGACCGCATCGCGGCCGACGATAGGTCGCTGCTCATGCGGCGTCGACCAGCCCCGCCTGATCGAGGACGGCCCGGACGAGGTCGTCGTAGAGGTCCAGGCGCTTGTAGGCGCGGAAATCCGCCGGCGCCGTTCGCCAGGCGCGTGCGAAGGCTGCTAGCCGGGTGGGATCGGACGCCAGGGATTCGAGCGGCGTCAGGCGGACACGGATGGTGAAGAGCGCGGCCCCGGTGACCGGCAGCCGCCGGAGCGTCTGGCGCTCGACGCGGAGGTTCAGATGGTGGGCGGCCTGGGCTGGGTCGATCTCGCCGATGCGCGCCCGGATCGGGCCGGGATCGGGCGTATGCAAGGCGTCCGAGTTCAAAAGGGTCCAGTTGCGGCGCTCGAGCACCAGGCGGGGCCGAAGACCCTCGAAGATCCGTTCGACGCGGGCCAGGAACCGCTCCTGGAACCCGGTCACCGGCCGGTGCAGCTCGCGCAGGCTCTTGCCGATGGCGTCTCCGGCCGTGAAGAAGCTGCCCGCCGACAGCGAGAGCGCCGTCAGCCGCCACTGGCCCTCGCGCTTTTCCATCAGGCACAGGTCGTCCGGCGTGCGCCGGGCGGCGGCGTAGAGCGCCGGCAGGTCCGCAGGGCGTTGGCCTGGCCCCAGCGCCGCCTCGACCAACGCCAAGGCCTCGGCCTGGGCCGGGCCGGAGCCTGGCGTCTCCGCCCAGACAAGCCCGCGCGCCTCGGCATAGAGCGGGTCCTTGCGCGCCGCGGGATCGGCCTCGCCGCCCTCCAGCCAAGCCTCGGGCGCGATCGCGGATAGTCCAATGCGGAAGTCGGCGGACTCCTCCCAGGGCGGCGGCCGCACGCTCATCGCACCCATCCCAGCCGCCGCGCGATCCACCAGAGGCCATAGGCTGCCGCGATCCCCAGGCCATCGGCGACGAGGTCCGACAGCTCTCCGTCGCGGCCGAACGGCAGGATGGACTGCAGCACCTCGATCACGACCCCGAAAACCAGGGCGAACACCCCGACCGCCCATCGCCGGCGCGTCGAGAGCAGGAGGCCCAGCACCGTGAGCACCATCCAGGCGCCGGCGTGCTCGGCCTTGTCCCAGACGAGATCCGCGCCCGGCACGTCGCGGGTCGGCGCCAGCGCCATGTAGAGCAGGACGAGGCACGCCGCCGCATAGAGCGCGACGCGAAGAGGGCGCGGCAGGCTGGCTGAGGACAGGGCGGAAAAACGCGGCATCGCGCCCTTACTTGCACGTCGGGCGTGGCGTCTCTAGACCGCCTTGGCCCGTGTCGCGGGCCTGACGGTGGAGCATGGCATGGCGGCCGACCCTGCGATCGAGGCGGTGATCTGGGACTTCGGCGGGGTGTTCACATCCTCGCCTTTCGAGGCCTTCAACCGCCTGGAGGCCGAGCTGGGCGCGCCGAAGGACCACATCCGCCGGGTCAACGCCGCTAATCACCATGAGAACGCCTGGGCGCTGTTCGAGCGCAACGAGATCGACGCGGCGCGGTTCGACCAGCTGTTCCTGGAGGAATCCACGGCGCTTGGTTTCCCGATCCGCGGCGCCGACGTGCTGCCGAAGCTTTCTGGGGAGCTCAGGCCGCGGATGGCGGCGGCGCTGAAGGCCTGCAAGCAGCACTTCAAGGTGGGCTGCATCACCAACAACGTGGTCTCCATGCACAGCCCCGGTCAGAACGAGATCCAGCAGGCGGCGGGCGCCATGGGCCAGGTGATGCCGCTGTTCGACGCGATCATCGAAAGCTCCAAGGCCGGCGTGCGCAAGCCCGACCCGAAGATCTACCTGATGATGTGCGACCTCTTGGGCGTGAAGCCGCAGGCCTGCATCTACCTCGACGACCTCGGCATCAACTGCAAGCCAGCCGCCGCGTTGGGCATGAAGGCGATCAAGGTGGTGGATGTCGACCAGACGCTGGCTGAGCTCGCAGCCGCCACCGGCCTCACATTCGACGCGCAGGAGCCCGCATGACCCGTCCCCAGAAGATCGGCGCCGATGCCGCGCTGAAGCGCCTGTCCAAGTGGTCGAAGGCGGACGGCGGCCGCGACGCGATCACCCGGACCTTCCGCTTCTCCGATTTCACGGCGGCGTTCGGCTGGATGACCCGCATCGCCATCATGGCCGAGAAACTCGACCACCACCCCGAGTGGTTCAACGTCTACAACCGCGTGGACGTGACGCTGGCGACCCACGACGCCGACGGCGTTACAGAACTCGATGTAACCTTGGCCGGCCTGATGGATATGGCGGCGACCTCAGCCGGGATGAAGGAAGACTAGCCGTCGCGGGCGTGCGGGCCCCACAACAAGGGAACCGACATGAACAAGTTCATGGTGCTCTACCTCTCATCCGCAACAGCGGCCAACCAGATGGCGCAGGCCACGCCCGAGCAGACGCAGGCGGGCATGGCGCTTTGGACCGCCTGGGCGCGGAAGGCCGCCGAGACCATCGTAGACATGGGCTCGCCGCTCGGCCCACCCGTGATCGCCGCCGGCAGCGCGCCGCCTGTCGATCGCGCCGTATCCGGTTTCTCGGTTCTGCAGGGGGAGACGCTCGAGGCTGTCGTTGAACTGATGCGGGACCACCCCCATACCCACGCGCCGGGCGCCGCCGTCGAAGTGCATGAGTTCCTGCCCCTGCCTGGGGCGCAAGCTTAGGGAGAAATCGGTGCCGGGAAGGGTTGCGGGCAAGAAGGCCGTCATTACCGGCGGGGCGCAGGGGCTGGGCGCGGCCATGGCCCGCAAGCTCGCCGCCGAGGGCGCCAAGGTCTCGATCGCCGACATCAACCTGGAGGGCGCCAGGGCGGTGGCTGCCGAGATCAATGCGACCCAAGGTGAGGGGACCGCCTTCGCCTTCCCGCTGGACGTGACCAAGGAAGACCAGTGGATCTTCGCCCTCGAGGAAGCCGACGAGGCCATGGGCGGCATCTCCGTGCTGGTGAACAACGCCGGCATCAGCCGCGGCGGCGACATCGAGAGCCTCAGCTTCGAGGACTGGAAGCTGGTGATGAGCGTCAACGTCGACTCGGTGTTCCTGGGGAC
Organism: Phenylobacterium sp.; assembly: GCA_045802455.1. Lineage (GTDB taxonomy): Bacteria > Pseudomonadota > Alphaproteobacteria > Caulobacterales > Caulobacteraceae > Phenylobacterium. Next base: position 15,167 of record JBJMQX010000115.1, read on the forward strand.
CAAGCACGCGCTGAAGTACATGCGCGCCCACCAGCCCGGCTCGATCGTCAACATCTCGTCCATTGCGGGGCTGATCGCGGCCCACAACTCGCCGGTCTACAACGCCTCCAAGGCGGCCGTCTGGCTGCTCTCCAAGGGCATTGCCCTGCATTGCGCCAAGCAGGGACTGGATATCCGCTCGAACTCCATCCACCCGACTTTTATCGACACCCCGATCCTCGATCCGCTGCGCCAGCGGCTCGGCAAGGCGGAGGCCGAGGCCAAGCTGGGGCGGCAGGTGCCCCTCGGCCACATCGGCGAGCCCGACGACGTCGCCAACGCCTGCCTCTACCTGGCCTCCGACGAGAGCAAGTTCGTGACTGGCGCCGAGCTGAAGCTCGACGGCGGCATCTCGGCGATGTGAGCCCTCAGTTCGCAACCACTGCGCCGAGCAGCAGCCGCGCCCCCGGCCGGCCGATGATCAGGTCGGTCTGGCGCTGCAGCTCGCGTCCCAGGAAATCGGGATTGGGCGGCGTGCCGGTCCCCAGGCCGGCCGCGTAGGTCTGGACGACCTGGACGTAGGCCGCGCGAAGCCGCGGCGTCGACTGGTCCACGTACTGCCGCAGCTTGCCGTCGGGAACGTCGAGGCCGCAATCGACGGTCAGCACGCCGCGGCGGCCGTTGGCCTTGATCGTCGTGGCGGTGAGCGTGTCCATCGCCAGATAGCTCTCGCCGCCGGATTTCTTCTTCTTTTCCTCTGCGCGCGCCGCGGCCAGCGGCAGGATGGCGGCGAGGCCTGCGAGGGCGAGGAGGCGTCGGCGATGCATGTCCCCATCTCGCCGCAACATGGTTAGCGCCTTCTTTACGCACGCACGCCAAGAGTGCCCTGCCAACCGCACCGGAGCCGCCCTTGGGCCGATTTGCGCCGACCAGCCTGGACCTCGACGGCAAGGTCATCTTCGTCACCGGCGGCACCGGCTCCTTTGGGCGCCGGTTCGTCGAGACGGTCTTGCAGCACGCCGCGCCGCGCAAGCTGATCGTCTATTCGCGCGACGAGCTGAAGCAGAGCGAAATGCAGATGGATCTGGCCGAGCGGTTCGGGCCGGAGAAGATGCGGTTGCTGCGATTCTTCCTCGGCGACGTGCGCGACCGCGAGCGGCTGATCCTGGCGATGCGCGGCGTCGACGTGGTGATCCACGCCGCGGCCCTGAAGCAGGTGCCGGCGGCCGAGTACAATCCGTCGGAATGCATCCACACCAACGTCCTGGGAGCCGAGAACGTGGTCTGGGCCTGCCTGACCAATCGCGTGAAGCAGGTGATCGCGCTTTCCACCGACAAGGCGTGCAACCCGATCAACCTCTACGGTGCGACCAAGCTGGCCTCGGACAAGACCTTCGTGGCCGCCAACAACCTTTCGGGCGACATCGGCACGCGCTTCTCGGTGGTCCGCTACGGCAACGTGGTGGGCTCACGCGGGTCCGTCGCGCCGTTCTTCCAGCGGCTGATCGGCAAGGGGGCGAGCGAGTTGCCGATCACCGACGTGCGGATGACCCGGTTCTGGATCACCCTTACGCAAGGCGTCGACTTCGTGCTTTCGTCGCTCACGATGATGCGCGGCGGAGAGATCTTCGTGCCCAAGATCCCCTCCATGAAGATGACCGACCTCGCGGCCGCCATGGCGCCGTCGCTGCCGATCAAGGTGGTCGGCATCCGGCCCGGCGAGAAGCTGCACGAGATCATGATCTCGTCCGACGACGCCCGGTCCACCGTCGACCTCGGCGACCGCTACGCCATCGAGCCGATGTTCGTGGAGTACTCCCGCGTGCCGCTCGAGGGCGTGCGGCCGCCGGAGGAGTTCTGCTACGCCAGCGACACCAACGACGAATGGCTGAGCGGCAAGGCTCTGCTGGCAGTGCTGGACGAGTCCATGCCGCGGCGCCGGCGCCGCGCGAGCGACTGAGGTGGGCGCCAAAACCCCCCCGATGCGCGTCCTTCCGTACGGGCGTCAGACGATCGAGGAGGACGATATCGCCGCGGTGACGGCGGCGTTGAAAGCCGACTTCCTGACCACCGGCCCCACCGTCGAGGCCTTCGAGGGCGGCTTCGCCGAGGCGGTCGGCGCGCGCCATGCCGTCGCCTGCGCCAACGGTACCGCGGCGCTGCACCTGGCCATGCTGGCGCTCGACGTGCAGCCGGATGAGGTGGTGATTGCGCCCTCGATCACTTTCCTCGCGACCGCCAACTGCGCCCGGTACGTCGGCGCGGAGGTGGTGTTCGCCGACGTCGACCCCGACAGCGGCCTGATGACGCCCGAGACCTTGGCCGAGGCGATGGGCCGCCTGGGCGGGCGGCGGCTGCGGGCCGTGCTGCCGGTGCATCTGCGCGGCGACGTGGCGAACCTGCCGGCGCTGGCGGCCCAGGCCGCGGAAGCCGGCGCGGTGCTGGTCGAGGACGCGCCGCACGCCCTGGGGTCGACGATGACCTTCGGCAACGTCACCGAACGCGTCGGCGACGCCCGCCATTCGGCCATGGCCACCTTCTCGTTCCATCCGGTGAAGACCATCGCCACCGGCGAGGGCGGCATGGTCACGACCAACGACGCGGCGCTCGCCGAGCGTCTGCGGGTCATGCGCAGCCACGGCATGGTCCGTGCGCCCGGAGCAGAGCCGTGGATCTACGAGATGCCCCAGCCCGGCTTCAACTATCGCCTGCCGGACATCCTCTGCGCGCTCGGCCTGTCGCAGCTCGCCAAGCTAAACCGCTTCGCAGCGCGACGCCGGTCGCTCGCAAAGGCCTATGAGGCCGCGCTCGCCCCGCTCGCCCCGGTCGTGCGGATCGCACAGCGGCCGGCCTGGAGCGACCCGGTGCTGCACCTGATGTGCGTGCTGATCGATTTCCCCGCCGTGGGGCGCACCCGCCGCCAGGTCGTCGAGGCGCTTCTGGCCCAGGGGATCGGCAGCCAGGTGCACTACATTCCCGTCCACACCCAGCCCTACTACCGGGCGCGCTATGGCGAGATGGTCTTGCCCGGAGCCCAGGCCTGGTACGACCGCTGCCTCTCGGTGCCGTTCTATCCAGGGATGGCAGACGGAGACGTGGGCCGAGTGGCCGAGGCGCTAAGGGCGGCGCTGAAGCTCTAGGCGGCCAGCGAGGCGTGCTTCAGGAGGTCGCGGATGACGTCCACGCGCTCGGGCGCTTCGGTGAGCTCGGCGCGGATTTCGTCGTGGCGGGCGAGCTTCAGGGCCTCGGCGCGGGCCCGGTCGGCGGCGGGACCGAGCGGCGCAGTCTCCCCGCAGGCGATCTTCAGCAGCACCGTCAGGCGCTGGAGCGCCGGTGCGTCGGCGTTCTTCATCATCAGGACCAGGCGGGTCTCGGCCTCGACCATACCGCCGATCTCGCCCAGCTTGGCCTGGATGGGCCGGTAGGTCTCCTGGATCAGGCCGCAGCGGCCGCAGGCCTTCTGCAGGCGGGCGAGCTGGGCCAGTTTCATCGCCGGAGGCGCCTCACCGTCGCGATATTCCTTCTCGAAGCGGAGGCTGAAGACCAGGCTCTCCAGCCAGCGGCCCGCCTCGCGCTTGTTGCCGCCGCCGATGATGTTCTCGGTCAGCCAGATCAGCGCCTCGGCCTCGGCATGCGCCGAGCGGCCGTCGCCCAGGTAGGTCTCCACGAAGTCACGGGTCACCAGCATCTTGGAGCGGGCCGAGAACGCGGCCTGCACATTGTCGATCGGCAGCAGCTTGCCGGCCGCGGCGGTCAGGGCCATGGCCAGGCCCCGGATCACGTCGATCTCGCCCACCGGGTCGGCGGGGCGCAGCCGCCGCTGTCCGGAGAGCTCGCGCAGGATCCGCTGGCCGATGGCGACGCGCACGCCGGTGAACGCCTCCTCTTCGAGCCAATGGGCCAGGCGCTGCGCGCGCTGGGAAAGATCAGGGGTCACCTTGGCGACCGAAGGCTCGACCTTGACCAGTTGGTCGATCACCTGGGCTGCGGCCAGCCGGCTCATGGCCGCCAGTCGGGCGCCCAGGTCGAGCGAAGCGCCGACGACGTTGTCCAGCCCCTTGGGAAAGGCGACGATCTCCTCCAGCGGCTCGGCGATGACCGCGAGCGCGAGCTTGCGGCCAGGCCCTTCCGTCGGCGCAGCGTCGGCGAGGTCGACAAGCAGGCCCACCTTCTCGCTCCAGCTCTCGGCCGGCTGCAGGGTGGCCGCGACGGCGCAGCCGAGCCGGTAGGCCCCCTCAGGATCCTTGGTCAGGCTATTGGCGGTCTTGGCGAAGGTCTCCGGCGTCACCGTCGGCAGGCCTTTGCGGGCGTCTTTCATCAGCCGCTCGACCGCGCGGTCGGCCAGGCTCTTGAAGGTTTTGGTCATCTCGTCGATGGAGGCGCCGCGGGCGTAGGCCTCCGGCACAGCGATCTTGTGGATCGCGTTCTTGATCTCCAGGCCGCCCGCCTCCAGCTGTTCCACCAGGTCCGGCCGATGCAGCAGCTCGAAGACGGTCGCCTCGTGGCGTTCCAGCCAGACCTCGAGCAGCCGGCCGATCCGTTCGCGGGCATGGAAGGTGTAGAGGTCCTGCGGCGAGACGCAGAGCGGGTCGGTCGCCTCCTTGACCTTCACCTTGCTCGGCCCTTCGGGGGCGCCGAGGTTCAGGATCACCAGGGCGTGGAACTCGCCGGTGTCCGGATCGAGGGTCTCGCGGGTCACCCGCACGGCGGCGGCGCCGTCCTTCAGCATCGCGTGCGCTTCGTCGAGCGCCTGGGTGCGGGCCTCGGTGGCGAGCTTCAAGGCCCAGCCGGAATGCGGAAACCGACGGACGAAAACCTCGAAATGGACTTGTGCGCCGGACATCCTGCCCCTCATTCCCAGCGCGCAAGCCTATCCGGGAACATTTAAGCGCAGATTGATCGTGGTTACCGCCGGCCGTGACAGCCTCCATATTAGGGACTATCGCCCCTGCGAGTGCCCCATTGAGGCCACGCAGGCGCGCGACTAGCGTCACCGGCACGAGGAGCTGAATACCGCAGATGGCCACGATTACCCTGGTGGACGACGACGAGAATATCGTCACGTCGGTCAGCCTGGCCCTTGAGAGCCACGGACATACCGTGAAGGCCTACTACGATGGGGCCTCCGGGCTGGCGGCCCTGGAGAACGAACCGCCGGACCTGGCGATCCTCGACGTCAAGATGCCCCGCATGGACGGCATGGAGGTGCTGCGCCGCCTGCGCCGCTCATCGGACACGCCGGTGATCATCCTCACCTCCAAGGACGAGGAGATCGACGAGATCCTGGGCTTCAACCTCGGCGCAGACGACTACATCCACAAGCCATTCAGCCAGCGCCTGCTGATCGAGCGGGTGAAAGCCGTCCTGCGCCGCGCAGGGGTCGAGGGCGAGGAGCCTCAGGCCCAGCCTGGCGGCGCCGACGCGTCGCGCGCCATCAAGCGCGGCAAGCTGACCCTGGACCCGGCGCGCCACGACTGCCTCTGGGACGGCAAGCCGGTGAAGTTGACGGTTACCGAGTTCCTGCTGCTGCAGTCGCTCGCCCAGCGTCCCGGCTTCGTGAAGAGCCGAGACAACCTGATGGACGCCGCCTACGACGACCAGGTCTATGTCGACGACCGGACCATCGACAGCCACATCAAGCGCATGCGCAAGAAGTTCCGCGACGTGGACCCCGAGTTCGACGCGATCGAAACCCTTTATGGCGTCGGCTACCGATACCGCGAAACCTGAGCGAGCCGAGGGGGACGCCTCGAGCTCTAAGGCGGATCGGCGCGCGGCGCGGCTACGCTGGCTGCCGGGCTCGCGACTGGGCCGGCTGATTGTCACCCTCAACGTGCTGGGCCTCGCGGTCCTGATCGCCGGCGCCCTGGTGCTGAACGAGCTGCGCCAGGGACTGGTCAACGCCCGCATCGACAGCCTGACCACCCAGGGCGAGCTGATGGGGACCATCATCGACCAGGCCGCCACGGTCGGCGAGCCGCAGCCGGCGCTGGACCCGGGCCATGCCGCCGAGATCCTGCAGATCCTGGCCAATCCCAAGAACCAGAGGGCCCGGCTGTTCGACACCAGAGGGCAAGTGGTGGCCGATTCCGAGTGGGTCGTCGATCGCATCGAGGCGCGCGCCCTGCCGCCCGCGCGCCCGCGCCAAGCCCCCGGTTCGCTGCGGTTCGGCTTCCGCGGGCCTCGGGTGAACCCCAACCTGGCGCGAGAAGCCCGCCGGGCGCTTGCCGTGGAGGTCGACCGCGCCAGGAGCGGCCAGCCGGTTGCCACCGTCCGCCGCGGCGAGGACGGCACACGGGTGGTCTCGGTCTCGATCCCGATCCGGAACGTGCGCCAGGTGCTGGGCGTGCTGACCCTCGAGGCCAACGACGTGGACGCCATCGTCGCGGCCGAGCGGATGGCGCTGGCGCCTTTCATCCTGATCGCCATCGCCGTGACGCTCTCGTCCTCGCTGCTGCTGACCCAGCTGATCGCCCAGCCGGTGCGCCGGCTGGCGCGCGCGGCGGACCGCGTGCGGCTCTCGGGCGCCCGGGCGATCTCGCTTCCGGACCTCGCCAATCGGAACGACGAGCTGGGCGACCTGACCCGCAGCCTGGAGGACATGACCCAATCTCTGTCCGAACGGATGGACGCCATCGAGAGCTTCGCCGCCGACGTGGCGCACGAGATCCGCAATCCCCTGACATCCCTGCGCTCGGCCGTGGAGACCCTGGACATCGTGCAGGACCCAGTGGCCCGCGAACGCCTGCTGAAGGTGCTGAAGAACGACGTCCAGCGGCTGGACCGGCTGGTCACCGACATCTCCAACGCCTCGCGGCTGGACGCCGAGCTCTCCAGGGACTTGCCGAAGACCGTGGACCTCGAGCGGCTGGTCGCCGACATCGTGGCGCTCTACCAGGCGACCGCCAAGCCCGGCGAGCCGAAGGTGGTGTTCAAGGCGCCGGGCGGCCTGGAGCCGATCACCGTCCAGGGCCGCGAGGGACCGCTGGGCCAGGTGTTCCGCAACCTAATCGACAACGCCCGTTCGTTCAGCCCTCCGGGCGGGGAGGTGATCGTCACCCTGGCCCGCGGCCGCGACCAGGTGATCGGCACGGTCTCCGACTCCGGCCCGGGCATTCCGCCGGAGAACCTGGAGACCATTTTCCAGCGCTTCTACACATCCCGGCCCAAGGGGGCCGCGTTCGGCGGCAACTCCGGGCTCGGGCTCTCTATCGCGCGCCAGATCGCCGAGGCGCATGGCGGAACGCTGCGCGCCGGCAACCGGCTGGGTCCCGACGGCCAGGTGATCGGCGCCATGTTCGTCCTCGTGCTGCCGGAGGCCAAGCCCTGAGCGAGATCCGGCACGCCGGGCTGATCGCCGCGCGCTCGAACGGACCCTGGCGGGGCGTCCTGATCGAAGGGCCGGCGGGCTCGGGAAAGAGCGACCTGGCGCTCCGGGCGCTCTCCGCCGGCTTCACCTTGGTGGCGGACGACCGGGTAGTGCTCTGGGTCGCGGACGGCCGGCTCTGGGGCCGCGCCCCCGATGCCCTCGCGGGCCTCATCGAGGTCCGCGGTGTGCAGGTGGTCCGCCAGACCGCCCTGCCGCTCTCGGAGGTGGCCCTGGTGGTGCGGGTCGGAACCCCGGAGCGGATCCCGGAGCCCACCGGCTGCGACATCCTGGGGTTGCGCCTGCCGGCCATAATTCTCGATCCACGCGAATCCTCCGCCCCTGCGAAGCTTGGTCGCGCGCTCAGCCACTTTGACGCCGCCGGCAACAGGCGTATTTAGGCCCGCTCGCGGGGACGGATTGCCGCGCCGGGTGGGGATACCCTTGGACACCAACGTATGATCGGGCTCGTGATCGTCACGCACGGGCGGCTGGCGGAGGAGTTCGTCTTCGCCATGGAACATGTGGTGGGGCCGCAGTCGGCGGTGGAGTCCATCTGCATCGGTCCCGAGGACGACATGGAGCGTCGCCGCAAGGACATCCTGGCCGCCTGCGGCCGCGTCGACACCGGCTCCGGCGTGATCCTGCTCACCGACATGTTCGGCGGCACGCCCTCCAACCTCGCCATCTCGGTGATGGAGCAGACCAAGGCCGAGGTGATCGCCGGCCTCAACCTGCCGATGCTGATCAAGCTCGCCAGCATCCGCTCGCGCCTGCCGCTGGAGGACGCGGTGCGCTGGGCCCAGGAAGCCGGCCGCAAGTACATCTCCGTGGCCTCCTACGTCCTGGCCGGCGAGAAGTGACGCAGACGGCGGTTCGCACCGTCGAGATCGTCAACAAGCGCGGCCTGCACGCCCGCGCCTCGGCCAAGTTCGTGAAGCTCGCCGCCGGCTTCGACGCCGAGGTCCGGGTCTCCAAGGACGGCCAGACCGTCGACGCCCGCTCGATCATGGGCCTGATGATGCTGGCCGCCGGACCCGGCTGCAGCATCGACATCGAAGCCGAGGGAGCCGAGGCGGAAGCCGCAGTCGCTGCGCTCCAAGATCTGGTGGCGGGGAAGTTCGACGAGGACGAGTAGCGCCCGTCCGCTACGTCTTCAGCCGCCAGCCGGTGCGGAAGATC
>JBJMQX010000116.1:0-25734 GCA_045802455.1 Phenylobacterium sp.
CGAGAACTCGCCCGACGACAGGTTCACCACCACGCCCTGCGGCGAGCGCAGCTCGCGGCGCACCAGGTCGAGCCGCCAGCCGGCGAACTCGCAGCCGGCGCCGACGCCGCCGCTCGACGAGCGCTGCTCGTTGCGCCGCAGCACCGCACGCACCCGGGCCAGCAGCTCGCGGGGATTGCAGGGCTTGGCCAGGTAGTCGTCGGCGCCCAGCTCCAGGCCCACGATCCGGTCGGTGTCCTCGCCCATGGCCGAGAGCATGATGATCGGCGGCCCGCCTTCGCCATTGGCGAGGCGCCGGCAGACCGCCAGCCCGTCCTCGCCGGGCAGCATGACGTCGAGCACGATCAGGTCGACGGGCCCGCGTTCCAGCGCCTGCTCCATCTCCAGGGCGTCCCCGGCGGTGTCGACCCTGTAGCCGTGCTTGCCCAGGAAGTCGGAGACGACGTCGCGGATGCCGGGGTCGTCGTCGACCATCAGGATGCGGGCGCCCGCGGTGGTCATCTCTTGGGTGAGCTCCATGGCCGCGATGCTGGCCGCGGTGCGTATCGGGCGGATTGCGCGGCTGAAATCACGACTGCGACAAGATTTCGTCGGCCACGAACGGGTTGGTCTGCCGCTCGCGCCCGAAGGTGGACATCGGCCCGTGGCCGGGCACGAAGGCGACGTCGTTCCCCAGCGGCCAGAGCCGCGTGGTGATCGCCTCGATCAGCTGGGCGTGGTTGCCGCGCGGGAAGTCGGTGCGCCCGATCGAGCCCTGGAACAGCACGTCGCCGACCTGGGCGAACTTCGCCTCGCGGTGGAAGAAGATTACGTGGCCCGGCGTGTGGCCCGGGCAGTGGTAGACCTCGAACTCGGTCTCGCCGAGCTGGACGGTGTCGCCGTCGTAGAGCCAGCGGTCCGGGGTGAAGCCACGCGCCTCCGGCATCCCCCACTTGGCGCCCGAGGCGTCAATCTGGTCGATCCAGAAGGCGTCGTCGGGGTGCGGGCCCTCGATGGGAACGCCGGTCGCCGCCTTCAGCGCCGCCGTGCCGCCGGCATGGTCAAGGTGGCCGTGGGTGATCCAGATCTTCTCCAGCGTCAGCCCGTGCTCCTTCAGCGCGCCCAGCAGCAGCGGGACCTCGCCGCCGGGGTCGATGATCGCCGTCTTCAGCGTCTTCGCGCACCAGACGATGGTGCAGTTCTGCTGCAGCGGCGTGACCGGCGCGATCAGGGCGCGGATCGCCGGGGTCGTCGGCTTTGCGATGGGCTGGGGCGCGTTCATTTCGCCCTATGATATCGGGCTTCGGGCGGCGGAAGAAAGGCCCGGGGCGAACCCCGGGCCCTGCTGTGCCGGTTGGGCCTTCGCGTCAGCCCCGTTCGGCGGCGTCGCCGGGCGCCACCGCGCCGGGCATCGGCGCGACCGCCGGGTGCGGCGCGTTCGGGTCCAGCTCCGGCACGTCGATCACGCCGCGGCGCACGTTCGAGTTCCAGAAGCCGTAGCCGAAGTAGAAGACCAGGCCGATCAGCGTCCAGACCGCGAACAGGCCCTGGGACTTGCCGTCCAGGCTGACGAAGAGCGCGATGCAGCCGACGATCGACAGCGGCGCGATGATGAACAGCGCCGGCGTCCGGAACGGCCGCACCCGGTTCTTGTCGGTGAAGCGCAGCACCATCACCCCCACCGACACCGCCGCGAAGGCGAAGAGGGTGCCCGAGTTCGAGTAGTCGGCGAGCTGACCGACCGGCAGGAAGGCGGCGAAGATCGCCACCACGATGCCGGTGACGATGGTGATCACCCAGGGAGTCTTGAACTTCGGGTGCACCGCCGAAAGCGGCGTGGGCAGGAGCCCGTCGCGCGCCATCACAAAGAAGATGCGGGTCTGACCGAACATCATCATCAGCACGACCGAGGGGAGCGCGATGGTGGCCGCGAGCGCCACCAGCTGGCCGAAGAACGGGTGGCCGGTCTCGCGCAGGGCGTAGGCCAGGGCCTCCTTTGAGCAGACCAGCGGCGTGTGCGCGCCCAGCGCCGTGCAGGCGGCCGCCAGGTCCGGCGAGCCGGACGCGAACGGGTGGCCGTCGGCCCCGACCATCGGCTGGGCGCCGTAGCTGCCGATCGCCCCGGCCGCGGCCAAGAGGTAGAAGACCGTGCAGATCAGCAGGCTGGCGATCAGCCCGATCGGGACGTTGCGCTGCGGATTGCGCGTCTCCTCGGCGGCCGTGGAGACGGCGTCGAAGCCGACGTAGGCGAAGAAGATCGAGGCGGCCGCGCCCAGCACCCCGGTGCCGGTGTGGTCGAGCGGATTGCCCCAGCCGCGCGGCGTGAACGGCTTGAAGTGGTCCATGTGGCCCGAGACCATCGGGATGGTGATCACGATGAACAGCGTCAGGGCGGCCACCTTGATGGCCACCAGCACGGCGTTGGCCGTGGCGCTTTCCTTGGTGCCGATCACCAGCAGTGCGGTCACCAGGATGGTGATGATCACGGCGGGCAGGTTGACGATGCCGCCGGCCTCGCCGCCCTCCAGGAACGAACCGATGACGACCTTCGGCCCCACGGTGAGCGCGTGGGGCAGGTGTAATCCGACGTTGTCCAACAGGCCTATCATGTGGCCGGACCAGCCGACCGCCACGGCGCTCGCCCCCAGGGCGTACTCCAGGATCAGCGCCCAGCCGACCAGCCAGGCGACCAGCTCGCCCATGACCGCGTACGAATAGGTGTAGGCCGAGCCCGCCACCGGCACCATCGAGGCCAGTTCCGAGTAGCAGAGGGCGGCGACCGCGCAGACCGCGCCGGCGATGATGAAGGAGATCATCATGCCGGGGCCCGCCTTCTGGGCGGCGGTGGCGGTGAGGACGAAGATCCCGGTGCCGATCACGGCGCCGATGCCCAAGAGCGTGAGCTGGACCGGGCCAAGGCTCCGGTGCAGCGCCTTTTTCTCCGCCGTCGCGAGGATCGCGTCCAGCGGCTTAACTCTCCACATGTAACCTCCGAGCGGCGGTCCCCCCGCCTCGTCTTGCGTTGGGGGGACCGTGACGTGGTTGCGGGCGCGCGGTCAAGCGCCCCCCCGCCGCGAGGGGTGGCCGGGCGCCGGCGGGCGGGCTAGAGCCCGGCCGATGCTTCCGATCCACGAGGCCTTGCCCGCGCTGAAGGCGGCGCTCGCCGACCACACGGCCGCCGTGCTCGTGGCCCCGCCGGGCGCCGGCAAGACGACGGTGGTCCCGCTGGAGCTGTTGTCGGAACCCTGGGTGGGCGAGGGCAGGATCGTGGTCCTGGAGCCGCGGCGCCTGGCGGCCCGCGCCGCCGCCCATCGAATGGCCACGACGCTGGGCGAGCCGGTCGGCCGCACCGTCGGCTTCCGCGTGCGGATGCAGTCCGTGGTCTCCGCCGCCACCCGTATCGAGGTGGTCACCGAGGGCGTCTTCACGCGGCGGATCCTGCGCGATCCGCCGCTGGCCGGCGTCGCCTGCGTGATCTTCGACGAGTTCCACGAGCGCAGCCTGGACGCCGATCTGGGGCTGGCGCTGGCGCGTGACGCGCAGGGGTTGCTGCGCGAGGACCTGCGGCTGCTGGTGATGTCCGCCACCTTGGACGGCGCCGCCGTGGGGCGGCTGCTGCAGGGCGCTCCGGTCATCGAAAGCCACGGCCGCGCCTTTCCGGTCGACACCCGCTACCTCGGCCGGCACGAGACCCTCAGGCTGGAGGACCGCGCCGCGCGCGCCGTCGAGCGGGCACTGCGGGAAGAGACCGGAAGCCTGCTGGTCTTCCTGCCGGGCCAGGGCGAGATCCTGCGCACCGCCGAGCGCCTCGCCGAGCGCATCCGCGACCCCGCCGTCGAGATCGCCCCGCTCTACGGCGCCCTCGACCCGGGCGACCAGGACCGCGCCATCGCGCCCGCGCCGTCCGCCCGCCGCAAGGTGGTGCTGGCCACCTCCATTGCCGAGACCAGCCTGACCATCGAGGGCGTGCGCGTGGTCATCGACGCCGGCCTCGCGCGCGTGCCGCGCTTCGATCCGGCGAGCGGCCTGACGCGCCTTGCCACGGTGCGCGTGTCCCGCGCGGCCGCCGACCAGCGCCGCGGCCGGGCCGGCCGCACGGAGCCCGGCGTCTGCTACCGCCTCTGGGATGAGGCCGAGACCCGCGCCCTGCCGGCCTACGCCGATCCCGAGATCCTCGACGCCGACCTCTCCGGCCTCGCCCTCGACCTCGCCCGCTGGGGCGCGAAGGACCCGGCGGCGCTCACCTTCCTCGACCCGCCGCCGGCAGCCGCATTCGCCGAGGCCCGCAGCCTGCTGGTCCGCCTGGAAGCGCTCACGCCCGACGGCGTGCTGACGCCCCACGGCCAGGCGCTGTCGGAGTTCCCGCTCGCGCCGCGCCTGGCGCATATGGTCCTGAAGGCCGCCGAGACCGGCCAGGCGCCGCGCGCCGCGCGCATCGCGGCCCTGGTCACTGAGCGCAACCTCGGCGGCCGTGACGCCGACCTGCGCCACCGGCTGGACGCCTTGGAGCGCGACCGCAGCCCGCGGGCCCGCGACGCCAAGGCCCTGGCCGAGCGCTGGGCAGGCCTTGCGGGGAAGGCCGGCCGAGGAGAGCCGCTGTCGGACGGCCTGTTGCTCGCCTTCGCCTATCCGGAGCGCATCGCCCGCGCCCGCGGCCCGCAGGGCGAGTTCCAGCTGGTCAGCGGCCGCGGCGCCTTCCTGGAGCCCACCGACGCGCTGGCCCGCGAGACCTGGCTGGCGGTGGCGGAGCTCGGCGGCGGCGAGCGCCGCGACCGCATCCTGCTGGCCGCGCCGCTGGACGAGGCGGAACTGCTTGCCGCCTTCGCCGGCCAGCTCACCGAGGAGGACCGGCTCGAGGAGAGCGGGGCAGGGCGCCTGCGCGCCAAACGCCTGCTCCGGCTCGGCCGTCTCGTTGTGCGCGAGGCGGTCGACGAAAACCCCGACCCGCAGCTCATCGCCGCCGCGCTGGCCGACCGCGTCCGCGCCGAGGGCGTCGGCGTGCTGCCCTGGGGCGAAGCCGCGCAGGCTCTTCGCCGCCGGGCAGCCTTCCTTCGCCAGCGCGACTCCGCATGGCCGGACATCTCCGACCAGGCGCTGGCTGAGCGGCTGGACGAATGGCTCACCCCGATCCTGCCGGGCGTCCGCTCCCTGTCGGCCCTGAAGCCCGACGCCCTCGACGCCGCCCTGCGCGCCCTGATCCCCTGGGACCTGCAGCGACGGCTCGAGGCGGAGGCGCCGTCCCGCTGGACCGCGCCCACCGGCAACAGCTTCGCCATCGACTACGCCGCCGAGGGTGGGCCTCGCGTCGAGGTGCGCGTGCAGGAGGTCTATGGCCTGGCCGAGCATCCCAGGGTCGGCGGCGAGCCGCTGACGCTGTCGCTGCTCTCGCCGGCCCAGCGGCCGATCCAGACCACCAAGGATCTTCCGGGCTTCTGGAAGGGCTCGTGGAAGGACGTTCGCTCGGACATGCGCGGCCGCTATCCCAGGCACGTCTGGCCCGAGGATCCGGCCGCCGCGCAGCCAACCACGCGCGCCAAGCCACGCGGGACCTGAGGGCGTTCGGCCGACCGGCGAGGCGTCTCGGCCACGAGAAAGCGGCCCATCGGGTTTCCACCCGATTTCAGGCCCGGCCCGGCTTGTTACGACGGCTTGCCCAGACGGTCCGACCATCCCGATCCGCCGGATTGGGCCGATGCGCCGCGTCCCCGCGTGCGCGGAGGGCTCGAAGATGACGCAAGCTCCCATCCGCCTGGCCGTCGCCGCGATGTTCCTGCTGGCGGACTGCTCGCCCAAGGCGACCCCGCCGCCGCCGTCAGCGGCCCCCGCGCCGCCGCCGGTCGCCGCCGCCGACAAGTATTCGCCCCAGCAGCTCGAAGCCCTGCTCGCGCCCATCGCCCTCTATCCGGACGAGCTCCTGACCCAGGTCCTGATGGCCTCGACCTATCCGCTGGAGATCGTGGCCGCGCACCGCTGGTGGAGCGAAGGCGCCAACAAGTCGCTGAAAGGCGCGGCGCTGGAATCGGCGCTGAGGAGCCAGCCCTGGGACCCGTCCGTCAAATCGATCGTCCCGTTCCCGCAGGTGCTGGGCCCGATGAACCAGCACGTCGATTGGACCCAGCAAGTCGGCTACGCGATGCAGGTCCAGCAGAGCGACGTCTTCAATGCCGTCCAGCGGCTGCGCTTCAAGTCGCAGCAGGCGGGTCAGTTGAAGTCCGGCCCGCAGATGACCGTCAAGACCCAGGCCAATCCCGCGCCGCCGGCCAATTCGTCGCCGCCTCCGGCCGACATGCCGGCGCAGTCGATCGTCATCGAGCCGGCCCATGCCGGGGAAGTTTATGTGCCGACCTACGACCCGGCGGTGGCCTACGGCGAATGGACCAATCCGACCCCGCCCGTCTACTACCCGCCTGAGCCCGCCTACTATCCCGGCTACGTCCCCGGCCAGGCCCTGGCTACGGGCCTGCTCTTCGGCGCGGCGGTGGCGGTCACGGCCGGGATGTGGGGCTGGGCGCGCCCGTCCTGGGGTTGCTGCTGGGGCGGCTACGGCGGCGGCTACGGCTACTCAAACGTCAACGTCAATGTGAACAGCTACAACAGCCTCTCCGGAGGCAGCCGGACCTGGAACGGCGGCGCCAATGGCGGCTGGCGCTCCAGCGCGGCGAACCGTCCGGGCGGCGGCCTGAACCGGCCCGGCGGACCGGTGGGGCGGCCTGGCGGCGCAGGCGGGATCGGCGGCGCGGGCGGCGTCGGCGGCCCCGGCGGGCTGGGCGGCGCGGGTCGTCCGGGGGGCATCGGTGGTCCCGGCGGTCCGGGAGGGGTCGGCAGGCCAGCAGGCCCCGGTGGTCCTGGCGGGGCTGGCAAGCTCGGCGGTCCGGGCGGTGTTGGCGGCGCCGGCCGCGCAGGAGGCCCTGGCGGCGTTGGCGGAGCCGGCAAGCCCCGCGGCGTCGGCGGCCCCGGCCGCGCGGGAGGCCCTGGCGGTCCCGGTGGCGTTGGCGGAGCCGGTGGCCGTGGTGGCGGAGCGGCGACGGCCCGTCCCGCGCAGGGGGATCGTGGCGGCCCTTCGGCGGCGACGCGTCCGGCCCAGGGCGGCCGCGGCGGTGGCGCCGCGCGTCCAGCTCAAGGCGGCCGTAACGGCGCTGCGGCGCGTCCTGCCCAAGGCGACCGTGGGGGCGCGTCCGCCCGTCCCGCGCAAGGCGGAAGGACCGGCCCGCAAGGCGCGCGCGGCGCCCAGGCCGGCCGCGGCGGCGCGGCGCACCAGGGCGCGAGGAGCGGCGGCGGACGGGGCGGCGCGCAAGGCGCCCGCAGCGGCGGTGGACACCAGGGCGGCAGCCGCAGCGGCGGCAGCCGAGGCGGTGGCGGAAGCCGTAGCGGCGGCGGAGGCCGTAGCGCCGGCGGTGGCGGCCGTCGCTGACCTGCGTCGGAGGCTAGGCGGCCTTCTTCATCACGTCGTTCGGGTGCTGGCCGCGGAAGCCGATGGCCAGGCGGTTCCAGGCGTTGATCGTGGTGATCAGCAACGTCAGGTCGACGAGCTCCTGCGCGTTGAACTGGGCGGCGACTGCCTCATAGTCGGCGTCGGGCGCATGCGTCTCGGCAATCCTGGTCAGCGACTCCGTCCAGGTCAGCGCCGCCCGTTCGCGCGGCGTGTAGAGGTGGGACTCATGCCAGGCGTCCAGCAGGAACAGCCGCGCCGGCGTCTCTCCGGCCTTCAGGGCGTCGGCGGTGTGCATGTGCAGGCAGTAGGCGCACCCGTTGATCTGTGAGGCGCGCACCTTCACCAGGTGCACGAGCATGGGGTCCAGGCTGGACTCCTTGATGTAGGCTTCGAGGGCGTACATCAGCTCGAGCGGCTTCTTTCCTTCGGGCGCGTAGAGGTTGAGTCGGTTCGTCATCGGGTAGCCTCCGTCACTAGACGCTCCTAGGACGGATAGAACGCCGCCAATGTGACGCGGGTCAGGCCTTGCGGATCAGCGCCGCCGGCGTGATCTCGCTCAGCGAGCGTGCGCCCACGCCCACCATCGCCAGCCGAAGCTCGTTGTTGAGCAGCGCCAGCGTACGGTCGACGCCCGCCTCGCCGAACGCGCCCAGGCCCCAGATGTACGGCCTGCCGATCCCCACCGCGGTCGCGCCCAGCGCCAGCGCCTTCAGCGCGTCCGAGCCCCGCCGCACCCCGCCGTCCACCAGCACCGGAATGCGCCCCCGCACCGCTTTCACCACCTCGGGAAGGCAATCCAGCGTCGCCCGTCCGGTTTCCGTGGCCCGGCCGCCGTGGTTGGAGACGATCACCCCGTCGGCGCCGTACTTCACCGCCAGGGCTGCGTCCTCGCCGGTCTCCAGCCCCTTCAGCAGCACCTTCATGCGGGTGGCGTCCTTCAGCCGCCGGATGAAGTCCCAGGTGAGCGCCGGCGAGGTGGTCGCGAGCCCCGCCCCGTCGATCCCGGAGAACATCGGCCGCGTGCGGAAGTCCGAGCCGCCCGGCGCGTGGCACGCCGTGCACGTCCGCGTGTCGATCCGGGCGAGCCGCGTCGCCGTCTCGGTGTTGCGCCCGGCCGGCAGGTCGACGGTGACGGCCACCGCGGTGCAGCCTGCCGCCTCCGCCCGCTTCACCAGCCGAATCGCCACGTCGAGGTTCGAGGTCGTGTAGAGCTGGTACCAGACCGGCGCCCCGCGCGCCTTGATCACGTCCTCGACGGACGTCGAGGTCACCGTCGAGAGCACCTGCAGCGCGTCGCGGCCCTTGGCCGCCCGGGCCGAGCCCAGCTCGCCGTCCGGGTGGAAGGACCGCTGGCCGCCCAGCGGGCAGAGGAAGATCGGGCTCGCATAGCGGGTCCCGAACAGCGTCACGCCCATATCGAGCTTGCTCACGTCCACCAGCCGCCGGGTCTTCAGCTGCCAGTGCGCGAAGGCCTCGCGGTTGGCCCGTAGCGTTTCGTCGCCGTCCACGCCGGTGGAGAGATAGCCCCAGTGCGCCGGCGGGATGTTGCGACGGGCCACCCGCTCCAGGTCGAAGACGTCCAGCGCGTCGCCGGCCCGGGTGACCAGCGCATCGAGGTCCGCCGCCGGCGCGCCCTGCGCCAGCGCGTCCCGCGCCATCGTCCCGGCCAGCAGGGGGCTCGCCGCCAGGAAGCGCAGAAATGCGCGCCGATTGTCCATCGCGGCCCCCCGACCGTGTCGCTCGTGCCGTCAGTGGGCGGCGTTTTGCGCATCGGCGCAAGCCGTGAGAGCATGGCCGCATGATCAAGGGCCTGCACCACAACGCCTACCGCTGCCGCGACTCCGAGGAGACCCGCGCCTTCTACGAGGATTTCCTCGGCCTGCCGCTCGCGGGCTCGCTGGTGATCGACCAGACCAAGAGCGGTCGCAAGACCAAGGTGCTGCACACCTTCTACCGGATGGACGACGGCTCGTTCCTGGCCTTCTTCGAGGCGCCGGACATGGCCTTCGAATTCAAGACCCAGCACGACTTCGACCTGCACATCGCCCTCGAGGTCACGCCCGAGGCGCTGCAGGCGATGTTCGCCAAGGGCAAGGCCTCCGGCGGCGAGACGCGCGGCGTCTCCGACCACGGCTTCGTGGATTCGATCTACTTCCGCGACCCGAACGGCTACGTCGTCGAGCTGACCGCAAAGCGGCCCGGCCACGACGAGATGATGGACCCGGCCCGCAATGGCGCACGCGCGATCCTCGACGGCTGGACCGCCGAGAAGGCCGGCGTCAGCGTCTAGCGACCTTCGGCGCCGGCGCCAGCCGCAGGATCTCGCTCGGCGTCTCGTCGGTGAGGACGTAGATCGCGCCGTCCGGCCCCTCGCGCACGTCCTTGGTGCGCTTGCAGCGGTCCATCAGCAGCTTCTCCTCGCCCACCACACGGCCGTTCCTGGTCGCCAGCCGCACGAGTTGGCGGCCGGACATGGCGCCCACGAAGATGTCGCCCTTCCAGGCCGGGAAAGCCTTGCCGTCGTAGACCGCCATGCCGGACGGCGCGATCGATGGCGTCCAGAAGTAGACGGGCTGCTCCATGCCCTCCTGCACCGTCTTGCCGCCGTTGATCAGCGCCCCACCGTTCTCTCGCCCGTAGCTGATCACCGGGAAGCCGTAGTTGCCGCCCGGGTTGATGCGGTTCAGCTCGTCGCCGCCGCTGGGCTCGTTCTCGGCGACCCAAAGGGCTCCGCTCCCGTCCAGCGTCGCCGCCTGGATGTCGCGGAAGCCCACCGCATAGAGCGCCGGGTTCGCGCCCGGCGTCTTCAGGTACGGATTGTCCTTCGGGATCGAGCCGTCGGCCGCGATGCGCAGGATCTTGCCGCGCGGATCGGTCATCGACTGCGGGTTGGGCCCGCCGGAGGCCACCTCGCCGGAGGCGATCAGCAGCGTGCCGTCCTTCGCCTGCACGATGCGGCGCGGGGCGAGGCTTTCCTGTTCGTAGATGACCTTGGCGTCCTCCAGCCGGGCGCCGTCCGCCGACAGCTTCGCGCGCAGGATGTGCCCGACGTAGGCCGCGCCTTTCTGCGGCGGGGCCGTGGTGTAGCCGTAGTAGAGCGTCCGGTTCTTCGCGAAGTCCCGGTCGAGCACGGCGCCGGTGTTGCTCGTGCCCACCGGGCCGGCGACCTCGGGCGAGCCTTTGATCGGCTCCGAGACCTGGCCCTTGGGGCTGACCGTCCGGAGACCGCCGGCGCGCTGCGAGACGAGCAGGTCGCCGCTGGGCAGGAAGGCCAGGCCCACGGAGCGGTCGAGCGTCGCCACCACGTCCACGGCGAAGCCGCCCTGCGATTTCACCTGCGGCGCCCGGGTCTGGTCGGCGCGCGACGGCGCGGGGCTGTAGCCGTCGGTCGCGTTGCGGTTGGCGCCGCACAGCGCGTTGATCCGCGCGTTCTCGGCCGCCGAACCGGCCACTCCGGCGTAGTCGGGACCCGGCAGGTAGGCGGGCGCGGTGGGTTGCTGCGACCACGCCCCGCCGCCGGGCGCCAGCGCCAGTCCCGCCACCGCCGCCGCGACGATCCTCGATGCCTGCCTGCCCATCTGTTTTCCCCCCGAACCAGGTTCCGCCTGACGCCGTGATGTCATGCCAGGCGCGGCGTCTCAAGGGGGGCCTGTGGATGTCCAGCCGATCGCCTAACAGCGGTTGTGCTTTCCCGCGTCCGGCGTAGTCTGGTCCCGGCAAATAGGGGGAAGGCTCATGAATTTGATGTTTGAACCATTGCGCAAGTACGCAACCTTCACCGGTCGTGCGAGACGAATGGAGTATTGGCTCTTCTGGCTGTTCGCCGTCATCCTTCAATTCGTGGTCGGGCTGCTGACTGGCGGCTTCGGCAGCGATCCGATGCATCCGGCGGTGGGTCTCGGCCTGATCGTCTACTGCCTCATCGCGCTGGCGCTGTTCGTCCCATCGATCGCGGTCGGCGTGCGGCGGCTGCACGACACGGAGCGGTCCGGATGGTGGCTGCTCATCGCCTTCATACCGATCATCGGGGCGTTGGTGCTGTTGGTGTTCTTCCTGCTGGAGGGCACGCGGGGGCCGAACAAGTACGGTCCCGATCCCAAGGACGTTGCTGAGCCGGCGCCCGCCGCCGCCTGATCCTCTCTACGCGGTCGCCGCGTAGATCATGATGCCGGTCGCCACCGCCAGGTTGAGGCTGTCGGCGCGGCCGCGCATCGGGATCTTGACGTTGACGTCGCAGAGGTCCGCCATCGCCGGCGGCAGCCCCTGCTGCTCGTTGCCCATCAGGATCAGCGCCGGGTGCGCGTAGTCTGCCTGGCGGTAGTCGCAGGCGGCGGTGAGCAGGGTGCCGACCACCGAGCCTGGCCAGCCGTTGCGCCAGGCGGCGAACTCGGCCTCTGAGGCGCGGGTCAGCGGCACGGCGAAGATCGAGCCCATGGTCGCGCGCACCGCCTCGACGGAATAGGGGTCGCAGCACTCGCCAACCAGGATCACGCCGCCGCAGCCGGCGGAATCGGCGGTGCGCACGATGGTCCCCAGGTTGCCGGGGTCACGAACCCGGTGCAGGGCCACCCAGGCCTTCGCCGCCTGCGGCTGGATCGCCGACAGGGGCTGGAACGCCTGGCGGAACACGCCCACCACCGCCTGCGGATTCTCGCGACGCGAAACCTTGGCCAGGACCGCCTCGGTGACCTCGATCACCTCGCCGTTGGCCGCCAGGGTGGCGGCGACCGCGGTTTTCGCCAGCGGATGGGCCGTCACCTCCGGCCCGTGCATCAGGATCGCCGGCGCATGGCCGGTCTCGATGCCCTCGATGACCGCCTTCAGCCCTTCGGCGACGAACAGGCCCGTCTCGTCGCGCGCCTTGCCGAGGTGCAGCGCGCGGACGGCCTTTACCGTCGGGTTGGCCAGCGAGGTGACGGTGCGGCTGCTCATCGCCGCCACCGCGCGAAGAAGCTCATCCCGATCTCGCGCGCGCCGTTCTCCTGCACCAGCGCCAGCTCGCCCCATTCGATACGTCCGCCGCGCCCGGCGAGCTTTTCGGCGAGCAGGCCGGAAAGCGCCGCGCCGCTGATCCGCTCGGCATAGGCGTTCAGCACCAGGAATCTGGCGTTTTCCGAAAGAAGTCCGGCACATAGGCCGGCAAGCTCAGGCAGGTCCTCGAACAGCCGCCAGACCTCGCCGCCGGGCCCGCGTCCGTATTTCGGCGGGTCGAGGATGATCCCGTCGTAGGTCGAGCCGCGGCGCGCCTCGCGCTGCACGTACTTCCGCGCGTCCTCGGTGATCCAGCGGATCGGCCGGTCGGCGAGGCCCGAAAGCTCGGCGTTCTCCCGCGCCCAGGCCACCGCCCGCTTGGAGGCGTCGACGTGGGTCACCGCTGCGCCCGCCGCCGCCATCACCAGGCTGGCCACGCCCGTATAGCCGAACAGGTTCAGCACCTTGGGCTGGTTTCCCGCGACATCGGCGGCCGCCCGCACCGCGGCGTCCAGCCATTCCCAGTTCGCCGCCTGCTCGGGGAAGAACGCCAGATGCCGGAAGCTGGTGAACCGGCCGTTGAACCGCACGTCGCCCCACGCCAGGGGCCAGGCCTCCGCGGGCTCGCCCTTCAGCTTCCAGCGTCCGGCGTCCTCCTCGTCAGTCGGGTCGAACACGGCGTCGGCCGCCGCCCATTCGGCGTCGCTCAGGGCAGGGGCCCACAGGCACTGCGGCTCCGGGCGCACCACGCGGAAGCGGCCGTACCGCTCCAGCTTCCGCCCGCCGCCGGAATCGATCAGCCCATAGTCGGCCCAGCCGCGCGTGCGCATCACGCTCGGCAGCTCGGCGACCGCGGGGTCCTTGGCGCTCATGGTGCGGCCTTTCGCCCATCGCGGCGCCTCCGTCCAGAGCAGGACGTGGCCGTAACATGGCGCAATTGTTGCGCGGGCTTGTCACAGTGGCGGAATTGGGCTCCCGTACGGTCAGTGGCGCCTACCGAAGGGGAAACCTTGCCAGTCGCAGCTCCTGCTCCCGCCCGCCGCTCGGCCCGCAAGGCCAAGGGCGACGGCCATCTTCGCCGCGCCGAGATCCTGGAAGCCGCCGAGCGCATCTTCGTGGCCGAGGGCTACGAGGGCGCCACGATCCGCAAGATCGCCGACGACGTGGGGGTCTCCTCGACCGCCCTCTACATGCACTTCCAGGACAAGGGCTGCATCCTGCTGGAGATCTGCGAGGGCGCCCTGCAGCTGCTCCTCGAGCGCAACGCCGAGATCGCCGGCAAGCCGCTCGATCCCGTCGTCCGCGTGCGCATGATGCTGGACGCCTACATGCGCTGGGGGCTGGAGCACCCGAACGCCTATCAGCTTGTGTTTTCCGCGCCCCGTCCGGTATCGGCTGCTGCGGTGTGGCCGGAAGACGCGGCCGACATGGGCGCCAGATGCTACGAGATCTTCTCAGGTGTGGTGCGCGAGATCGCCGCCTCCGGGCGTCTGCGGACCGGCACCGCCGATTCCGCCGCCCAGGCCCTGTGGGCCTCGTGCCACGGCCTGATCGCGCTGGTCTCGGCACGCCCGAAGTTCGGCTGGGCCAGTCGCGACGAGCTGATCCAGGTGACCCTCGACGGCCTGCTCAACGGCCTGGTGGTCGACTGAACCGAGCCCTTCTGGCCGTCGCCTTCGCACTCGGCCTCGTCCAGACCGCCCAGGCGACCCCGCGCGTCATCGCCCTGGACCACTGCGCCGACCAGTACGTGCTGGCGCTAAGCCCCCGCGACTCCATCGTCGGCGTGTCCAAGCGCGCCGACGACGCCGATTCCATGATGCGGGCCGCCGCCACCGGCGTGCCGCTGCGCCGTGCGGACCTGGAGGAGGTGCTGGCCGCCCGGGCCGAGGTAGCCGTTATCAACTGGGTCTCCGACCCGCGCCTGCTCAGGCGCCTGCGCGAGCGCGGCGTAGAGGTTATCGTGATCGGCGAGGCCAACACCTTCGCCGATGTCCGCCGCAACATCCGCCAGGTGGCGCTGGCCCTGGGCGCCACTCCTCGCGGCGAGGCGCTGATCGCGCGCATGGACGCCGAGCTGGCCCGCTCCGCCGGCGCGTGGAAGGGCGCCAGCGCCATCTATATGACCCCGGGGGGCTTCACTGCTGGGTCAGGCACCCTGGTGGGCGAAATCCTCAACGCCGCCGGCATGACCAACGCCGAGCGTCGCCCGGGTTACCAGTCCGCCTCGATGGAGGCCCTGGCGCTGAACCCGCCGAAGACGGTCGTGCTGGGCTTCTTCGACACCTTCCAGCTGGCCGGCGACAGTTGGGGGCCCGGCCGCCACCAGGTGCTGCGCTCGATCGTGCGCGACCGCGCCGTCGCCAGCCTGCCCGGGGAACTGCTGGGGTGCCCCGACTGGAGCGTCGCCGACGCGGTGGCCTTGCTGGCCGGCAAGGCACCGAAATGAGCGCCCGCCTATGAAAGACTGGGGGCTAAATCTCGGCCTGGCGCTCGGCGTCCTGGCGCTGGCCGGCGTCGGCATCTGGCTGGGCGAGGTGCAGCTCACCCACGCCCAGGTCGTCCAGGCCTTCGCCGACCCGCGCTCCGGACCGGGCGAGGTGCTCTGGGGCATCCGCGCGCCCCGCACCGCCGCCGCCGCCGTGGTGGGCGCCGCCCTCGGCCTGGCCGGCGCCGTGATGCAGGGCCTGTTGCGCAACCCCCTGGCCGACCCCGGCGTGCTGGGCGTCTCGGCGGGCGCCGGATTCGGCGCGGCGCTGGCCATCACCTTCGGCCTGGGCGCCGCCACGGGCGCCGTGGAGGGGGCGGCGCTGGCCGGCGCGCTCGGCGTCGGCCTGTTGCTGACCGCGCTGGCCGCCCGCTTCCGGGAGCCGGAGACCCTGATCCTGTTCGGCGTGGCGGTGTCGTCCTTCGCGGGCGCTCTGACCTCGCTGATCTTCAACCTCTCGCCGTCGCCGGTGACGCTCTCCGAGGTGTTCAACTGGCTGCTGGGCTCGGTCGCCAACCGCGACTGGAACGACATCACTCGCGAGCTGATCCCGATGGCGATCGGCGCGGGCCTCTCCGCCTACGCCGCCCGCGGCCTGGTGATGCTGAGCCTGGGGGAGGAGACCGCCGCGCTCTCCGGCCTGCCGATGGCGCGCCTGCGCGCCGCTGCTGTCGCTGGCGCCGCCCTGCTGACCGGCGCCTCGGTGGCCATGGCCGGTATCGTCGGCTTCGTGGGCCTGGCCGCGCCGCACCTGGTCCGCGCCGGGGCAGGGGCCGATCCCGGCCGCGTGCTGCTGCCCTCGGCGCTGGCGGGGGCCGGCCTGCTGGTCGCCGCCGACCTCGCGGCCCGGCTGATCCCCACCGACCTGGAGCTGAAGCTGGGCGTCGTCACCGCACTGTTCGGCGCGCCGCTGTTCGCGCTGATCGCCTGGCGCGCGGCGCGGAGCTGGCGCGGATGAGCGCAGCGCTCGCCGTTTCGCAGGCCACCGTGCGCCGCGGCCCCGCTGTGGTGCTGACGGCCGCCAGCCTCGCCGTCCAGCCGGGCGAGATCGTCGGGGTCGTGGGCGCGAACGGGGCCGGCAAGACCACTTTGCTGCGCGCCGGCCTCGGGCTCGCCCGCCTCGAAGCCGGCCGCGCCGAGCTCGCCGGCCGCGACGTCGCCAGCCTCTCCGAGGCCGAGCGCGCCGGCCTGGCCGCCTACCTGCCGCAGGAGCGCCGGGTCGGCTGGAACCTGCCCGCCTGGCGGGTGGCGAGCCTCGGTGTGGCAGGCGCCGCGCCGAAGGAGGTCCGCAGCCTCGCCCGTGCGGCGCTTGCCCGGGTCGGCCTTTCCGCGCTCGAAGACCGCGGCGTGCTCGACATGTCCGGCGGCGAGCGGGCGCGCGCGCTGTTCGCCCGCCTGCTGGCGGCCAGGAGCCCGCTGCTGGTGGCCGACGAGCCGACCGCCGGCCTCGACCCCGACGCCCAGCTCCTGGCGCTGGAGCTGTTCCGCGAGGAGGCCGCGCGCGGCGCGGGCGTCGTCCTCACCCTGCACGACCTCAGCCTCGCCGCGCGCGCCTGCGACCGCATCGTCGTGCTGGCGGCCGGCAAGGTCATGGCCGAGGGCCCGGCGCGCCAGGCGCTCAGCCCGGACATCCTGGCCGCCGCCTTCGGCCTCGACGGCGCGCTGGCCGACACCGCCGCCGGCCTGGTGCTGGCCGCCCGCCGGCGCAGATTGCATTAGGGGAGGGACCATGCGCTTCGCGAAATGGGTGTTCACGCTGGCCGGGATCTACGGGCTGGTCACCATCCCGCTGACCTATTTCGCCGAGGGCCAGCTCGCCCGCCGCTACGGCGCCCTCGGCCAGCCGCTGTGGTTCTACGGCTTCCTGAGCGTCGTGCTGGTCTTCCAGCTCGTCTACCTGCAGACCGGCCGCGACCCGGTCCGCTACCGCCCGTTCATGCTGCTCTCGCTGCTGGCCAAGCTCAGCTTCGTGGTCACCGCGGCGGCGATGTACGCCGTCGGCCGCACGCCCGTCGAACAGGCCCTGGTCACCGGACCCGACCTGATCTGGAGCGCGCTCTTCGTGATCGCCTACCTGCGCACGCCACGGGGGTAGCTTAGCGCCCGGACTGCGCGCCCACCGTCGCCACGACCGGCTGCGACGGCGTGTAGCCGTACGCGCCGCGCTTCAGGTCCGCCGTCAGCGTGATCGGGGCCGAGCCGCCGGCCAGCTTGGCGCGGTAGACCTGGATGTTCTCCATCACCCGCATGACGTAGTTGCGGGTCTCCGAGAACGGGATGCACTCGACGTAGTCGATCGGGTCGGTCTGGCCGCCGCGCGGGTCGCCGCAGAAGGCGGTCCAGGACGTCGGCCGTCCGGGCCCGGCATTGTAGCCGGCGATCGCCATCACGTAGCTGCCGGAGAACTGGTTCACCAGCTGGCCCAGGTAGTGCGAGCCCAGCCGCATGTTGTAGCCCGGCTCGTCCAGCTGGCCCGGCGAGTAGGAGACCCCGATCTTCTTCGCCAGGATCTTCGCCGTGGTCGGCATCAGCTGCATCATCCCGCGCGCGCCGGCGCCCGAGCGCACATAGGGGTCGAAGCCGCTCTCCTGGCGGGTGATGCCGAGCACCAGGGCGGTCTCGGCGCCCTCGTCGGGGGCGTTGCGCACCGGATAGGCCCGCTGCGGCAGGATGAAGCCGTGCTGGGCCGCGCCCCGCGCCGCCTTCATCGAGGTGTCCATCTCGCCGTAATTGCGGGCGAGGTCCACGAGCTGCGCCTCATCGGCCGCCGTCGGCAGCATGTCGTCGAGGTTCAGCACGAACACCCGGAAGAGCTCTCGCTGGCCGTAGTCGAACAGGAGGCGCGTCGCCTGGATCGGCTCCTTGGCCTCGAAGGCCGCACGCAGCTGCGGCGTGATCTCCGGATCGGGCTGGAGGGTCAGCCGCTGGCCCAGCTTCTCGCCGGCCATCAGGCCGTAGAAGGTCGTATTGTGCCGCGAGGCGCGCTGGTAGAAGTCGTTGGCCGCCTCCTTCTCGCCGCCCGCCTCGGCCGCGCGGCCTTCCCAATAGAGCGCCCGGCCCTTGGTGATCGGCGAGCTCGCGATCCGCTCGAGCGCGGCGAAATGCTTGGCCGCGGCCTTCGGGTCGCGCAGTTTGCAGAGCGCGATCCAGCCTGCGTAGAACTCAGCGTCCGCCGCGTCGGAGCCGGTGGTCAGGCCGCTATCGGCCGCCGCCGCATAGGCGCTCTTCACGTCGCCGGCCCGCAGCGACGACAGCACCAGATGGTAGCGTTCGTCCCAGATCCGGTCGCCCTGGTCGTTGGCGGTGACCTCGTGCGGGAAGTTCTCGAGCTGGCGCACGGCCAGCGTGTCGAGGCCCTTGCGGCGCAGGTAGGCCGCCCGCTCGAACGCCACGCCCGGCATGGCGGCCGCTTCCGGCGACAGGCCGGCGTAGAGCTCGTTGGCGTTGTTGGCCTCCTGGCGCATCGCCAGGCGGGCCTGCGCCGCCGCCTGCTGGTCAGCCGGCAGCAGGGCCATGATCTCGCGCGCCGCGCCCAGCTGCGAGCCGTAGAGCAGCATGTCGGCGCGCCGGGCGTGATCGTCCATGGTCAGCACGTCGCCGAACCGGCTTCCCATCGCCCGCTGGGCCTCGAGGTCGAAGCTCTTGTCCCGCCACCAGTGCTTGATCAGCGCCGTCGCCTCGGCGGTGCGGCCCAATCCACGGAAGGCCGAGGCGAGCGCCATGGCGCCATGCGACGTCGTGGGCTCGGCGCCGGCGAACCAATCGACCACCTGCTGCGGGGTCTTGCCCGCGGTCTCGATCAGCTTCTCGGCCGCCGCCTGCCGCTTGGCCATTCGCGGCCAGCCGGCCAGTTCGCGCCGGGCGTTGTCGACCTCGTAGAAGCCCACCGACTCGGCGTTGGAATCCACTAGCACCCAGAGCGCGGTCTTGCGCGCCAGCGGATCGCCCAGCGCCGCCATGGCGCTGCGGGCCCCGTTGATATTGCCGCGCTTGGCGTCCTCGATCGCCTGGCGGAACAGGCCGGCGTCGGATGCGCTGAGCGCGTGCGAGATCGCATGGGCCGGGACAGGCGCGTCGAGCGGCGCCTCCTTGGTCACCTGATCGATCAGATCCCCCAACGGATCCACGGGCTGGGCGCGCGCGCCCACGCACGCCATCAAGGCGACACCGGTGACCAGCAGGGCTTTACGTGCGGCAGGAAGCAAGGAACCCCCCAACGGCTTTCCCGAGAATCATAAGCTCATTGCAGGCGACGCCCACGCACACATATTGTCGCGCAAATCCTGAACGCCGATTCAACAAGCGTTTATTCACGGCAATTTGCTTAGATGTCAGAGCCTCTGTTCAAGGGCGTGCTTCCCGCCCTCGTGACCCCGTTCCGCGACGGCGAAGTCGACGAGGACGCCTTCGTGCGCCTGGTCGAGCGCCAGGTCGCGGCCGGCGTGCATGGCCTGGTGCCCGTCGGAACCACGGGCGAGACCGCCACCCTGTCCCACGACGAGCACCGTCGGGTGGTGGAGCTTTGCGTGAAGACCGCCCGCGGGCGCGTGCCGGTGGTCGCCGGGGCGGGGTCCAACGCCACCGACGAGGCCATCGAGCTGGTCCGCCACGCCAAGACCGTCGGCGCCGACGCCGCCCTGGTCGTGACGCCCTACTACAACCGGCCCAGCCAGGAGGGCCTCTACGCCCATTTCGCGGCGATCGCCGAGGCGGTGCAGCTGCCGGTCGTGGTCTACAACGTGCCCGCCCGCACCAGCGTGGACATCTCCAACGACACGCTGGAGCGGCTCTCGAAGCTGCCGAACATCGTGGGGATCAAGGACGCGACCGGCGACCTGCCGCGCGCCAGCTTCCAGCGGCTGATGTGCGGCGAGGACTGGGTGATGCTGTCGGGCAACGACGACATGGCCCTAGGCTACCTGGCGCACGGCGGCCACGGGTGCATCTCGGTGACCTGCAACGTCGCCCCCGAGCAGTGCGTCGCCTTTTACAATCACGCCATGGCCGGCGAATGGGCCGACGCCCTCTATGGCCAGGACCGGCTGATCCGCCTGCACCGGGCGCTCTTCACCGACGCCTCGCCGTCGCCGACCAAGTTCGCGCTCGCCCACCTGGGCCTCTGCGCCGAAGACACCCGCCTGCCGATCACGCCGGCCTCCCAGGCCTCCCGCACCGAGGTCCTCGCCGCCATGCGGGACGCCGGCGTCGTCTGAAATGGCGGGCAAGAACATCGCCGAGAACCGCCGCGCGCGCTTCGACTACTTCCTCGAGCAGACCTTCGAGGCGGGCCTGGCGCTGACCGGCTCTGAGGTGAAATCGCTGAGGAACGGCAAGGCCAACATCGCCGAGAGCTATGCGGCGGTGGAGGGCAATCAGATCGTGCTCGTCAACGCCGACATCCCGCCCTACGCCCAGGCCGGTCCGCACTTCAACCACGAGCCCCGCCGCCACCGGAAGCTGCTGCTCAAGCGCAAGGAGATCGATCGGCTGATCGGCGCCGTGCAGCGCGAGGGCCGCACGCTGATCCCGACGCGGCTCTACTGGAGCGACAAGGGCCTGGCCAAGTTGGAGATCGCCGTCGCCACCGGCAAGAAGGCCCACGACAAGCGCGAGGTGAGCGCCGAGCGCGACTGGCAGCGCGACAAGGCGCGCCTCATGCGGGAGAAGGGGTGACCCCCGAAGAGCTCGGGATTCTCGAGCGAGACACGGTCGCCGGCGTCGCGCCGCGCGAGGTCGTCGAGATCGGCGGCTGGCTGGTCCCGCTCGACGAGGGCCCGATCGGCCGGGGCAAGAGCGCCGTTCCGCTGTCGCACGATGTCGGCCCGTCCGCCGTCGGCGCGATCGAGGCGGCCTACCGCGAGCGCGGCCTGACGCCCGGCTTCCGCATCGCCGACATCCCCGAGCTCGCCTCAGTTTGCGCCGAGCTGGCGGCGCGCGGCTACACGCCCCGCCAGCCGACCATCTTCAAGACTGCCGCGATCGCAGAAGTCGCAGCCTCGTCAGAGGCTTCGGCGCGCGTCCTCGACCAGCCGGACGACGCCTGGGAGGCGCTCTTCGCCGGTGACGGCTTCGATCCCGCCGACGCCGCGCCCCGCATCGCGGCGCTGAGCCGCTCGCCAGGCGCGCTCTACGGTGCGACCGGGGAGGGCGGCGCCACCTGCGCCGTCGGCGTGATGAGCTTCGGCCGGGGCTGGGCCGGCGTCCACGGCATGCGCACAGCGCCGGCCCACCGCGGCAGGGGCTACGCCGCCGCGATCCTCGCTGTCCTGGCCCGGGCCGCCCAGGACCGCGGCTTCGAGCGCGTCTTCCTGCAGGTCGAGGAGCCGAACCCCGCCCGCCGCATCTACCGCCGCGCCGGCTTCACGCCGCTGTGGCGCTACCACTACTGGCGCTAGCTACTTCGCCAGATCGCGCAGGATGCTCTCCCAATGCGCCAGCGCGCCGTCGATGGCGTCCAGCGGGGCGCGCTCGTTGAGGCCGTGGGCGAAGTCGTCCGAGGCCTTCATGAACAGGCCCGAGACGCCGTAGGTCGGGATCCCGGCGGCGCGGAAGAACATGCCGTCGGTCGCGCCGGCCGACATCACCGGCACGATCGGCAGGCCGGGAAAGCGGGCGTGCACGGCCTTGCTCACCGCCGCCAGCAGGTCTGGCCTGAGCGGCGAGGCGGGCGAATCGATCGCCCCGTCGTTGGCCCGCGTCACCGCCGCGCCGGGATCGGCGATCACCCGCACGATCGTCTGGCGCACCTCTTCCGAGGGCGTGCCCGGGAAGATCCGGCAGTTGACGTTGGCCGAGACCTTCTGCGGCAGGGCGTTGGTCGCGTGGCCGCCCTGGATCATCGTCGCCACGCAGGTGGTGCGCAGCTGGCCCACATAGTCCGGGTCGCCCGACAGCACCTCGATCGCCGCCTGGTCGTTGGGGTTGGCGACGTAGCGGCGCAGCGCCTCGCCGGCGGGTCCTTGCGCGTTCGCCGCGCTCGCCTTGAACGCCGCCATGGTGATCTCGCTGGTCATCACCGGGAAGCGGTAGGCCGCCAGCCGGCCGAGGTCGGCGGAGAGCTGGTAGATGGCGTTCACTTTGTTCGGCCGGCTGGAGTGGCCGCCCGGGTTGGTCACCGTGATCGCGAAGTCGGAATAGGTCTTCTCGGCCGCCTGGATGCCATAGCTCACCGGCTTGCCGTTCTCGCCGATCTCGCCGCCGCCGGCGTCGCCGTTCAGCACCATCTCGGCGTTCTTGAACTCGGGCGGAAAGGTCCGCGCGGTGGCCTGAAGGGTCTCCTCGTCGCCGGAGAGCGCCAGGATCACGTCGCGCCCGGGCTTCCAGCCCTCGCGCTTCAGCTTCGAAAGCACGGTCACCACGATCGAGACGTCGAATTTGTCGTCCACCGCGCCGCGCCCGAAGATGTAGCCGTTCTCCACCACCGGCGTGAACGGGTCGCGCGTCCAGTCCTCCTTGTGCGCCTCCACCACGTCCATGTGGTCGATGATGACGATCGGCTTCTTGGCGGGGTCAGTCCCGCGGTAGCGCGCGATCAGCACCGAGCTGCCGGCGACGGGGCGGACCTCGACGTCCTCCGGCTTGAAGCCGGCCTGCACCAGCACGGTCTTCAGGTACTCGGCGTAGGGCTTCACCTGGTCGCCCGGCACGACCGTGCGGAACGCAATGCCCCGCTTCAGCAGGTCCAGCGCCTGGTCGTGCAGGGCGGCGGCCGGCTGGGCGGCCGGCGCGGCATGGGCGGTAGCGGCGCTAAGGGCGAGCGCCGCCGCGGCCAGGAGCTTCGTCGGGAACACGTGTGACTTTCCAGGGAGGATGTGACGCCGACGTGACACTACCGGCGCCGCCGGACGGGTCAATGTGCGCTGCCGCCGCGCATCGATCGATGAACCATGTTGTCTTGCATTCTGAGTGGGTTAACTTCGGCGGTAGGTTGATTATGGGGAGCTTGTTCGATGCGTCTGACCATGACTCTGATCGCCGCCGCGGCGGCATGCGCGCTCGTGGGCGGCAAGGCTCTGGCCGCCGGCTCGGGCTTTTCGCCCGCCGACACCGCGGCGTTGAAGGCCTATGTGCTGACGACCGACAAGGTGCAGCGCTACGGCGCCGCCCTGCAGATGATGCGCAAGGACCAGGCGGCGCACCCGGAGCTGAGGAAGGAAGAGGAAGTGGCCGACGACGAGCCCGGTCGGACGCTCGCCGACCTGCTGGCCAAGCTGAAACGGCACCCGCAGCTCGCCGCCTACTATCACAAGGCCGGGCTGAGCGACCTCGACGCGGTGATGGTCCCCATCGTGTCGATGAACGCAGCGGTCGCCGCCCAGATGCCGGCGGCCGCCGCGAAGCTGCCGGTCACGCCCGCCCAGATCGAGTTCGCCAAGGCGCACGGCAAGGAGCTCGCCGCCATGAAGGGCGGCGGATAGCGCCGCTCAGGTGTCGAGGGGGAAGCCCCCTTCGCGCCAGGCCTGCATGCCGCCGTCCAGCGCCACGGCCCGCGAATAGCCCAGCTCGCGCAGGGTGGCGGCGGCCAGCGTCGAGATCTTGCCGAACTCGCAGCAGGTGAGGATGCGCACCGTCGGGTCCGGCAGCTCGCCGTTGACCCGCAGCTCCAGCTGGCCGCGGGGCAGGTGGCGCGCGCCCGGCACGTGGCCCGTCTCGAACGCGTCCTTCTCGCGGATGTCCAGTATCACCAGGTCGGCGCTGTTGCCGCCCAAGCGCCCGGAGAGCTCCTGCAGCGACATGAACGGCACCTTGGCCGCGGCCTCCGAGAGCAGCTGGGCGACCGTCTTGCCGCCGCTCATGTTGGTCCGCAGCGCCTCGGTCAGGTGGGTCGGCGCGGCCAGGTCGAGCGCCTGCATCATCGCCACGAACTCGCCCCGCTCGGTCTTCTGCAGGCGCGGGTTCTCCGCCGTCTCGGCCCCGATCGTCGAGTGCGAGCGGCCCTTGTAGTCGTGCGCCGGAAAGACCTTGGTCTCCGCCGGCAGCTTCAGGAGCTTGTCGAACAGGCTCTCGTACAGCTGGTGCGGGTCGCCGCTCGGCAGGTCGGTGCGGCCGGTGCCGCCGATCAGCAGGGCGTCGCCGGTGAACACCCGATCCTCGATCACCAGGCTCATGGAATCGCGCGTGTGCCCCGGCGTGTGCAGCGCCTTCAGCTTCAGAGACCCCGCGATCAGCGTGTCGCCGTCGTCGAGCCGCATGTCGGCATAGGGCGCCGGCGCCAGCCGGTGCATCACCACCGGCGCGGCCAGCGCCTTGCCGAGCGCCTGGCTGGCCGAGAAATGGTCGGCGTGGGTGTGGGTGTCGACCACGTACTTCACCGAGAGCCCATGCTGCGCGCAAAGCCCGCGGTACTCGTCGATCCGCGAAAGCTCCGGGTCGATCAGGATCGCCGCGCGGGTCGCCTCGCAGCCCAGGAGGTAGCTCTGGCAGCCCCCGGTCGCGATCTGCTCGAAGATCATGGCTCGCCCCGACATTTGCCCCTCCCGAGCGTGCGCTCCGCTGGGCGCCCGGTGCAAGCCTGTTGACGCCGGCCCCGCGATCCGTCGGGATGTCGCCATGACGATCAATCCCGAACTCACCGAGATCGTGGGCGAGATCGACTTCGATCCCGACGCCCTGCACGCCCGATACCTGGCCGAGCGCGACAAGCGCCTGCGCGAGGACGGCAACGCCCAGTACGTCGAGGTGAAGGCGGAATTCTCGCACTACGTCGACGATCCCTACGTCGAGCCGGGCTTCACCCGTGAGCCGGTCTTCGACGAGGTCGAGTTTGCGATCATCGGCGGCGGGTTCGGCGGCCTGCTCATGGGCGCGCGGCTGCGCGAGGCCGGCTTCCAGTCGATCCGCATGGTCGAGAACGCCGGCGACTTCGGCGGCACCTGGTACTGGAACCGCTATCCCGGCGCGATGTGCGACGTGGAGAGCTACGTCTACCTGCCGCTGCTCGAAGAGCTGGGCTACATGCCCAAGCACAAGTACTCGTTCGCGCCCGAGATCCTCGAGCACAGCCGCAATATCGCGCGCACCTACCGGCTCTACGACGACGCGCTGCTGCAGACCGGCGTCACCGAGCTGCGCTGGGACGAGGCCGGGCAGCACTGGATCGTCTCCACCGACCGCGGCGACCGCTTCAGGGCGCGCTACGTGGCGATGGCCAACGGCCCGCTCAGCCGCCCGAAGCTGCCGGGCATTCCGGGCATCAACGAGTTCAAGGGCCATACCTTCCACACCAGCCGCTGGGACTATCGCTACACCGGCGGGGACTCCTCGGGCGGCCTGACGGGCCTCAAGGACAAGCGGGTGGGGATCATCGGCACCGGGGCGACGGCCATCCAGTGCGTGCCGCACCTGGGCGAATGGGCGAAGGAGCTCTACGTCTTCCAGCGCACGCCATCGTCGGTGGACGTGCGCAACAACGCCCCGACCGATCCCGAGTGGGCCGCCTCGCTGACGCCCGGCTGGCAGCGGCGACGGATGGAGAACTTCAACACCCTGGTGGCCGGCGGCGACCAGGAGGAGGACCTGGTCCACGACGGCTGGACCGACATCTTCCGGATCGTCAACGGGACGGCGGTGAAGAAGGCCTCGCAGAAGCTGGGACGCCGGCTGTCGGGCAGCGAGCGCGGCGTGGTGGCGAACGGCGTGGAATACGAGCTCGATTGCCTGATCTTCGCCACCGGCTTCGAGGTCGGCACCTCCTACACCCGGCGCGCCGGCTACGACATCGTGGGCCAGGGCGGCGTCACGCTGTCAGACCATTGGGCCGGCGGCCTTCGCACCTTGCACGGCCTGACGACCGACGGCTTCCCCAACTGCTTCTTCCTGGGCTTCACCCAGACGGCGATCACCATCAGCGTGCCGCAGGCCCTGA
>JBJMQX010000012.1:0-25794 GCA_045802455.1 Phenylobacterium sp.
ACCGAGACCGACGCCCTGCTGCTCGAGATCAACCTGATCAAGCAGCTGAAGCCGCGCTTCAACGTCCTGCTGCGCGACGACAAGTCGTTCCCCGAGATCGTCATCCGCCGCGAGCATCCGGCCGCGCAGCTGCGCAAGCACCGCGGCGCCCACACCATCAAGGGCGACTACTTCGGCCCGTTCGCCAGCGCCTGGGCGGTCAACCGCACGCTGAACACCCTGCAGAAGGCGTTCCTGCTCCGGTCCTGCTCGGACAGCGTCTACGAGACCCGCACGCGGCCCTGCATGCTGCACCAGATCCGCCGCTGCTCGGCGCCCTGCACCGGCCTGATCAGCCTCGAGGACTACAACGGCCTGGTGGAGGAGGCCGGCCAGTTCCTGCGCGGCAAGTCGCGCGCCGTCATGCAGCGGATGAGCGAGGAGATGCACGCCGCCAGCGACGAGATGGAGTTCGAGCGCGCCGCGCGCCTGCGCGACCGCATCCGGGCGCTGGCCTCGATCGCCCAGGAGCAGCAGATCAACCCCGAGCACGTCGACGAGGCCGACGTCTTCGCGCTCTTCGCCGAGGGCGGCCAGGCCTGCGTGCAGGTGTTCTTCTTCCGCGCGGGCCAGAACTGGGGCAACCGGGCGTACTTCCCCCGCGTCGACAAGAGCGACGAAGACCCCGACGTGATGGGCGCCTTCCTGGGCCAGTTCTACGACGACAAGCCGATCCCCAAGCTGATCCTCACGAACGTCGAGCCCGCCGACCGCGACCTGCTGGCCGAGGCGTTCGCACTGAAGGGCGGGCGCAAGGTCGAGATCAGCCGCCCGCAGCGGGGCGAGAAATGCCGGCTGGTCGAGCACGCGCTGACCAATGCGCGCGAGGCGCTGGGCCGCAAGATGGCGGAGAGCTCGGCGCAGACGAAGCTCTTGGCCGGGGTCTGCGAGGCGTTCGGCCTGGAGGCCCCGCCGGAGCGGATCGAGGTCTACGACAACTCCCACATCATGGGCACCAATGCGGTGGGCGGCATGATCGTGGCCGGCCCCGAGGGCTTCCAGAAGAGCCAGTACCGCAAGTTCAACATCCGCTCGACGGACATCACGCCGGGCGACGACTTCGGGATGATGAAGGAGGTGCTGCGCCGCCGGTTCGGCCGGCTGGTGAAGGAGGAGGAAGAGGACGCCGCGCGGGGCACGCCCCCTGGAAGCAAAGGTGGCGCGGTCCGCCCCGACCTCGTGCTGATCGATGGCGGCCAGGGCCAGGTGGGCGCGGTGATGGAGATCATGGCCGACCTGGGCGTCGACGACATCCCGGTGGTGGGCGTCGCCAAGGGGCCGGACCGCGACGCAGGCCTGGAGCGCTTCTACATCCCCGGCAAGCCCTACTTCATGCTCGAGCCCAAGAGCCCGGTGCTCTACTACCTCCAGCGCCTGCGCGACGAGGCCCACCGCTTCGCCATCGGCACCCACCGGGTGCGGCGCTCGATGGACCTGAAGAAGAATCCGCTGGACGAGATCGAGGGCGTCGGGCCGGGGCGGAAGAGGGCGCTGCTGGCGGCGTTCGGGTCAGCCCGCGGGGTGAGCCGCGCGAGCGTCGAGGACCTGGCGAAGGTGGAGGGGGTGAGCCTGGCCCTGGCCGAGCGGGTGTATGGGTATTTTCATAAGGGGTGAGGGGGCGGGTGGTCGCCTCAGCGCGAGGAGCGGAATTGGCTCGCTTCCGGAAAGAGGACATTCCCGCTATTGATCCTCGATCTCGACCCAAGGGTTTGGGATGCGGCCGTCCGGGCCCGCATCATCCCGCAAGACCTGTGCCCGCATGCCTGACCACTTCAACTACATTTCGTTTGGCAACTGGGACTATGTGACGAAGGCCGACGGCGTCATCGAGATGAACCGCGGGCGGATGTTCGAATACACGCCCACCGAACTCGAAAAGCGGCTTGAGGCTCTCGAGCCACCCTCGGTCGCTTTCCTTGAGACGCTCCCAACGTTCCTCTGCAGCGAGATCAGCCGCACGAACCTCGGGACTTCAATGGTCGTCAAGTACGGCCGGATCGCAAACACGGAGGCCGGCCGCAAGGAGGTCGCGACCACTTTCCAAACGCTGATCGACTTCGGCGAACTCGCCTTCGAAGACCTCGAAGCGGCGCGCGCGGTGTTCGGCGCGGACGCCTTTCAACTGCACCGGACCCACTGGGCGGTCCGCGAGGGGGACGCTCAGGAGGTGCTGGCCAACCTGGTGGCGTTGCACCCTGGCTTCGCCGGCCAGGTGGCGGCGCAGGCCGGAGTCGATCACGTCCAGCCGGTTGCCGAGCCGCCGCCGCGGGAGAAGAACAGTCTTGGGGTCGCCGACAGCGTGGAGGCCTTTCTCCAGCGGTTGTACGCCGCTCCCACGGAAGACACCGATGAGACATTCTTCCGCGGACACCACAATTCGACCTACGAGCTCACCCCCTCGCTCCTGCGGAAGGGAACCGATGGCGCATGGCGATTCATGCCCAGCGAAGACCGACTCTGCAAAGAGCTGCTCATCGCCCACTACGATGAATTCCAGGGCGATCAATACTGCTTCGACCGCCTCGTCCGGATGCAGCATTACGGCTTGCCTACCAGACTATTGGACATCACTACCAACCCCTTAGTGGCACTCTTTTTCGCCTGTGAGGGGCCGCCTGAGCTGGCAAATGTTGACGGGGAGGTCATCCTGTTCAGTGTCGCGACGGAAAAGGTGAAGTACTACGACTCCGACACAGTGAGCTGCCTGGCCAACCTTTCAAATCTTACTTTTGATCAAAAAAACCAGATTGACTTGAGCCTTGATGCTGAGGCGTTCAATCAATCAAATGCTGTCCTAAAATTGCTGCATCACATTAAGTCTGAGAAGGGCTTCTTCGAGGGCCGAATAGTCCCGGATGATCTGGGGTCTATCGTCTGCGTGAAAGCGAAGCGCAACAATAGCCGCATCCGATCACAATCCGGCGCCTTCCTCCTCTATGGACATGAAGCCATCCTGCCAGACGCCGGATCCGACGACATCGCGGTCGCCCGCGTCGTCATTAGCAACAAGACCCATATCCTGGGACAGTTGAGCCGGCTTAACATCAACGCCACGACCGTCTACCCCGGCATTCAGCAGACTGCGGAGCATCTGAAGAGCCAACCACTAACCCATTGACCGGCCGCGCCGATCGCCTGGCGCCGCGCTCGCCCGCCCAGGCACGGCGGTGACCCAGGCGTCGCACGATGATCAGAGGCAGAGCCGCGAAAGCCCGGGCCCTAAGCTGCCAGATGGCCAGCTGACGTCTCGGCAGGATACCTCCGGTGGGCGCCGAACTGGGGGCCCTCGGATCAGAGATAGGGAATCGCGATAATCTTTGTGGCTTTCGGGCCTGGCCGACGGGTCAGACGGGGCTGGACATGGACGCTGCCACTCGGGCGCGCGGGAACCTGATCGGGAAGATGGACGCCGACCTAGCGGCGATGCTGCCCCAGGTCCTCGAAGAGACAGGGATTCCATCTCAAGCATCCCTGAACGCGACGATCGGTGGCAAGGCGGCTCACTTCATCAACCTCCACAACGAGGTGATCCTCTCGCCCGAGCAGTACGTTATGCTCTACATGCGCGGCTTCGAGCGGGCGATGTCACCGGCCGACGCAGCCCGTCCGGACGCAAACCGCCGCAACTTCGAGAAGTTTCGCGGCTCGAAGGCAGCCCAGGCCTACTTCCTGCTGTTCCTGAAGCGCTCCTATCTGAAGCATTTCGCCGAATTGAGCCGGAAGCGGCCGCCGCTTGAGGAGTCCGAGGTCTGGATCGGTCAGAACCGCGCCAACTACGGGCTTCTGGTCACCCCGACCTGGCGTGAGGACCGGTTGGAGTGGTGCAACGACCGTAGCGAGATCCGCCACTTCCCGAAACTCTACTGGACCATCGGGCACGTCCTGCGCACCGGCTTGGCGGTTCCAGGCGATCCGGACAGGATCACGTTTCGGCGAGTCGACGACTATCTGACTTTCTTCAAGAATGTCTTGGTGCGCGCCTCGGGTTCGCCTCATGAGCGGGGGATTGCCGAACGCTATGTCGCCTACGTTCGCGCGGCAGCCGCGCCTGAGAGCGTACCGCTTTTGATCCCAGAGTTCCGATACGGCGGCGCGACTGCCGCGCACCGCTACCGCCTCGACTTCTGCATCGTTGACCCCTTCACCATGCGCAAGGTCGGGTTCGAACTCTCGCCCTGGTCGACGCATGGACGCCTCAGCGGCATCGCCGCTCTAACGCAGGAAGAGGTCAACGATATCGCTCGGGGCAACTTCGAACGTGAAATGGCGAAGCATAAGGACTTCTTCCGAGAACACGGGGTCTATGCCCTGATCTATACGGACGCCGATCTCCAGGATCTCGACGCAGTCTTTGACGACATGAAGCAGTATCTCGCGCCCGTCGACACGATCGCGCCGCTCGATCACCACCTCCTAGATAGCTTTTTCGCTTAGGCCGGCGGCGTGATCGCGATTCGCGGCATTCCTAACGTCTCCGCTGAGTCAGATGCGGCCCCCGCCGCTCCGCACCTAGGGCCCCGTCCGCCAGGTCTGGTAGTCCACCGGCTTGTCCGAGGGCTTGGCGGTCTGCGGGTGCGCCGCCGCCAGGTGCTCGGCGAAGAGGCGGCGGGCGGCCTCGTCCACGTCGTTGTCGCAGTCGGCGAGCGTGCGGCAGAGGCGCTCGTGGGTGGTGTCGAATTGTTCGACGATGGCCTGGGCGCGCAGGAAGGCCATGTTGTGGGTCAGCTCGTGGCCCAGGGCGTCGCGGTAGTCGTCGAAGTCTCCGGCGTCGGTCAACTCGCGGAGCGCGGCGGCGAGCTTCTGTTCGTGGGTCTGGTGGTCGTCCATGGCGGGGTCTCCGGGCGCGGGACTCAGTGAGTCCGTGCGGGGGCGTGGGGTTCCGGTCGGCGTTTCGTGCGCCCCCTCCGTCTCGCCGCTGTGCGGCGATCCACCTCCCCCGTCGTCTTCGCGACAGGGGAGGAACTTGCAGGCTGTGCGCGCGGCTCGCCCCCTCCACCATCGGCTCTTCGGCCGATGGTCCCCCTCCCGCCATTGCTGCCGCAATGGGGGGAGGTAGGGCCCTGGCTCGCGCGAGGCGCCGGCCTGTGGCAGGCTGGGGGGATGGACGACAAGCCCTTCGCGCTGAAGCCTTCGCCGGTGGTGATGATCGCGGTGATCGCGATGATCCTGGCGCTCGTCGGCGTGGGGGCGTGGCGTCACGCGGGCGTGCTGCAACTGGGCGCGTTGGGGCTCGGCGCGCTGACGCTCGGCGTACTGGCCGTGGCGCTGCATCGTCGAGGCTGAGAGGCCTGGATTCAATTGGCTACCGAAACGATCATCGATTCAGCATCACAAAGCTCCGTCATCCCGGCCGCAGCGAAGCGGAGAGCCGGGACCCAGGGGTCCAGGCTGTGCGGTGGCTCCTGGGTCCCGGCTCTGCAGCCCGCCAAGGCGGTCTTCCGGCCGGGATGACAGCCGTTTTTCAGAGTTCCAATGAGTTCAGACCGTAGATGACAGGAGGAGGTCGACGCCGATGAGTGAGGTCGTGGCGGCGAAGCACCGGATCTATTCGATGAGCTTCGCCAGCGTCTATCCGCTCTATGTCGCCAAGGCGGAGCGGAAGGGGCGCACGAAGGCGGAGGTGGACGAGATCATCCGCTGGCTGACGGGGTACAGCCAGGCGGAGCTCGAGGCGCAGCTCGCGGGGCGGTCGGACTTCGAGGCCTTCTTCGCCCGGGCGCCCGGGTTGAACCCGGCCCGGGCGGCGATCACCGGGGTGGTCTGCGGCGTGCGCGTCGAGGCCATCGCCCAGCCGCTGATGCGGGAGATCCGCTACCTGGACAAGCTGATCGACGAGCTCGCCAAGGGCAAGCGGATGGAGAAGATCCTGCGCGGGTAGGAGCCGGTCTTTGGCGGGGCGACTACGGCTCCCCCGCATCCTCCCGGAACCGGTCGAGCTGGTGCATGCGCTGGTGGAGGATCGTGACGACGCCGATCGCGTCATCGGGGAGCCGCTTCCAGTAGATGACGTGGCGCTCGTGGCGGGCGTACCAGCCGTCCGCGCCGAACTCCGCAGGGATGCGCCGCCAGACCATATCGCGGCGGGCGATGGCGGCGAAGGCGTCGAACAGGCTGCGGACGTAGCGGTCGGCCTGGGCTTCGCCCCAGGTTTCGAGCGTGTAGGCGTAGATCTCGTCGAGGCGCGCGTCGGCGGCCGCGGAGAGCCGGACGTTCGTCGTCACGTCATGCCGTCATGGCGCCGCCGGTTCCGCGCGATCACCGCTTCGACGTCGACCTCACGATAGCTGTCGTCAGGCTGGGCGAACGCCAAGTCGAGTTCGGCCTTCAGGCGCGCGAACGCCTCGGCCTCGGCGCGGGCCTTGTCGCGGCGAATGAGGTCGCGGACGTATTCACTGACGTTGTCGTAGGCGCCGTCCTCGCCGACGTTGGCCGCGACGAACTCGCCGAGCGCGCCGGTCAGGCGGACGTTGAGGTTGGTGGGCTTGGTCATCGCTGTATAGATATGTGGCAATATTCTGTACAATGCAAGCGGCATGCGAGTGGAGTTCCCTTTTTGTTCTTGACAGAGCTTTCGGGGTCTGGCACTCTGGGGCCGGCTCGTGAATTGCGGCCGCCGTCTGGGCGGGGCGCAGCACCTTGTGGGCCGCCATCCCCCGTTTCCCATCCCCCCATTCCACGCCCGCGGGCTGCGCCCGGCGGGCCGCATCCATGGTGAGCTCATGTCGCTTGCAGAGGCGCCGGCCGGTGGGCGGCGGCGCAGTCCGTCGGTTCCGTTCTCGGCCACGGTGGCCCGGGAGATCTGCCTCAGGACCATGGCGGGCGAGACGCAGGGCGCGATCTGCGCCGATGCGCACATGCCGTGCCCGGCCACGCTGTGGCGCTGGGCGCGGAAGCATCCGAAGTTCGCGCGCATCTATGCCCGGGCCAAGGCGCTGGGCGAGCGCGACGGCAATGGGCCCACGCGCGGGTATTGCCCGGTGAAGGCCCACGAGATCGCCGCCCGGGTGGCGGAGGGCGAGTCGCTGACGGCGATAGCGCGGGACCCGGCGATGCCCTCGCTGAGCAGCATCTTCCGCTGGCGCCACTATGAGCCGGCGTTCGCCGACGCGCTGCACATCGCCAAGGCGGCGATGGCCGAGCGGTTCAGCGACCTGGGCTGGACGCTGGCCATGGAGGCGACGCCGGAGACGGCGTACCTGACCCAGGTGCGGCTGAAGCAGCTGCGCTGGACATGCGCGATCATGTCGCCGGGGACCCACGGGAAGCTGAAGGCGCTCGACGCGCCCAGGCCGGAGGAGGTGACGAACTTCACCCTGACCACCTTCCAGACCGAGGTGAATCCCGAGACCGGGCAGGTGCGCGGCGTGGCGCTCTACTTCGATCCGGAGACCGGGGTGGTGGAGCGCCGGCCGAGCGGCGAATGGGAGGAGCCGCTCTATCCGCTGGTGCGGCGGGTGGACTACCTCGAGGCGGTGGCGGTGCGGCGCGAACGCGGGCTCAACCTGGACAGCCACCACACCTGGGACACGCGGCTCTCGGCCAGGAACGACCCGCAGGGATGAGGGGCGGCTCGGTTGAACCGTTCGCGAACGGGCGGGAATAGACGAACGCCGCTACGGTTCAGCTTGCGCTGTCCGGTCGACCCTTCCGCCGCGCCGCCGGCCGCCCGGCGTCACCTCGCCATCCACCACCGATCCCGGGGATCTTCGACCATGCACGATCTCGACCGCCACATCGGCCGACGGCTGCGCGCGCGGCGCAGGGCCCTGGGGCTGACGCAGGCGGACCTCGCCGCCGACGTCGGCGTGACCTTCCAGCAGGTCCAGAAGTACGAGCAGGCGGTGACGCGCACCTCTTCGGCGATGCTCTGGAAGCTGGCCTGCGCGCTGGACGTGGGCGTGCACTACTTCTTCGACGGCCTGGGCGGGGCGGCGGCCCAGCACCAGCCGCGGTCCCAAGCCGCCAGCGAGGTGAAGGTCTGAGCCACCTTGCCAAGCTCCCCAAACGGTAGCCCAAATGCCGCCCAAGAGCGGGGCAGGGGAGACGGGGAATGGCTGGGCTGGGACTGACGCGGCGCGGCGTGCTGGCGGCGGGCGCGGCGGCGGCGCTGGCGGGGCCGGCGATCGGCCAGGCGCGCAAGCTTTCGCCCAGCGACCGGGTGAACATCGCGGTGGTCGGCGCCGGCGGCAAGGGCGCCGACAACATGGCCCGGATGACCAGCCAGAACATCGTCGCCACCGCCGACGTCGACTACGAGCATGTGCGCAAGGCGCTGCTGGACCGGAGCGGGAACGTTGCGCCCGCCAAGCAGGCGCTGAAGGCCGCCTATGACAAGGCGACCCGCTACGACGACTACCGCCGGATGTTCGACGCCCAGAAGGACATCGACGCGGTGCTGGTGGCGACGCCGGACCATCACCACGCCGTGGTGGCGCGGATGGCCATGGAGCGCGGCTACCACGTCTATGTGCAGAAGCCGCTGACCTACACGGTCGAGGAAGGCCGCAGGCTGCAGGCGCTCGCCAAGGCCAACCCGAAGCTGGTCACCCAGATGGGCAACCAGGGCCACTCCGGCCACGACGGCCGCCGCGTGATCGAGCTGATCCGCGGCGGGGTGATCGGCCACGTCGCCACGGTGCACGTCTGGACCAACCGGCCGGTCTGGCCGCAGGGGGTCGCCAAGCCCGCGGCGCAAGCCCCGCCCGCGACCCTGGACTGGGCCAAGTGGCTGGGCCCGGCCGACATCGACTGGGGCTACAGCCCCGACTACGCCCACTTCAACTGGCGCGGCTGGGTGCCGTTCGGCTCCGGCGCGCTGGGCGACATGGGCGCGCACCTGATCGACTTCCCGTTCTGGGCGCTGGACCCCGGCCTGCCGACCCGCGTCGAGACCCGCCACACCCGCTGGCCCGGCAACCCCAGCCTCTGGGACACCGCCAAGCGGCCGGCGGTGTTCACCGGCTATCCCGAGGCGACGCTCAGCCACTACGAGTT
Source organism: Phenylobacterium sp. (assembly GCA_045802455.1). Taxonomy (GTDB): domain Bacteria; phylum Pseudomonadota; class Alphaproteobacteria; order Caulobacterales; family Caulobacteraceae; genus Phenylobacterium. The sequence goes on from JBJMQX010000012.1 coordinate 9,034, forward strand.
CGGCCACGCCAAGGGCGGGCCGCTGACCATGATCTGGTACGACGGCGGCCTCCTGCCGCCGACCCCGCGCGGCTTCCCCACGACGATCAAGATGAGCGGCGACGGCGGCGTCCTCTTCGTGGGGACCAAGGGCATGCTGATGCACGAGACCTACGGCGAGAAGCCGGTGCTGATCGGCGAGGGGCTGGACGCCGCCGCGGCCAAGATCCCGCACTCCCTGCCGCGCATCGAGGGCGGCATGGAGGGCCACGAGATGAACTGGATCCGCGCCATCCGCGGCGAGGAGAAGATCTCGTGCCCGTTCGAATACGCCTGCCGGCTGAACGAGACGATGAACCTGGGCGTCGTGGCGATGCGCGCCGACACCGCCATCGAATGGGACGCCGCCGCCGGGCGGATCACCAATGCGCCCGACGCCAACCAGTACCTCGCCCGCCAGTACCGCAAGGGTTGGGAGCTGTGACGAGGTTCAGCGCGCGCTGGGCGCTGGGCCTCGCGGCGCTCACGCTTCTAGGGACATCGGCCATGTGCCAGCCCAAGCCGCAGGACACCGAGCAGTGGACGCCGGTCCCGCCGGTGGTCACGCCCGGCGCGACGCCGGCCGCGCCGCCCTCCGACGCCATCGTGCTCTTCGACGGCCGCTCGCTCGGCGAATGGGTCAACACCCGCGACAAGAGCCCGGCCGGCTGGACGGTGGCGAACGGGGTGATGACGGTCGAGAAGAAGGCCGGCAACATCGAGACCAGGCGCAGCTTCCGGAACTACCAGCTGCACCTGGAATGGCGGGTGCCGAAGGACGTCACCGGCTCGGGCCAGGCGCGCGGCAACTCCGGCGTCTTCCTGGCCTCGACCGGCCCCGGGGACGCCGGCTACGAGCTGCAGATCCTCGACAGCTACAGGAACGAGACCTACGTCAACGGCCAGGCCGGCAGCCTCTACAAGCAGCACCCGCCGCTGGTGAACGCGGCGCGCCCGCCGGGCGACTGGCAGACCTACGACATCGTCTGGACCGCGCCGACGTTCGCCGCCGACGGCTCCGTCACCTCGCCCGCCAAGGTCACCGCCTTCCACAACGGGGTGCTGATCCAGGACGCCGCGGTGCTGGGCGGCGAGACGCTCTACATCGGCAAGCCGGTCTACAAGGCCTATGCGTCGGCCCCCATCAAGCTGCAGGCGCACGGCGACCCCAGCCCGCCGCTCAGCTTCCGCAACATCTGGGTCCGCGAGCTGCCGGCGAGGCCGGCGGGCTAGGCGATGCCGGGCGCCATGGTCCGCACCGTGGTCGTCTGGGCGCTCGTGCTGGCCGCGGGCGCGTTTGCGCTGCAGTGGGTGCAGTACCAGTACATGGCCCGCGCCTTCCCGGTGGAGATCACGCTGACCCTGGTGGGCGCAGCCTTCGCGGCCGGCGGGACCTGGGTCGGCTGGCGGCTGGCCCGGCGGCGCGCGCCGGAGCCCTTCCGCCGCAACGCCGCCGCCGTCGCATCGCTGGGCCTGACCGGCCAGGAGCTGCGCGTGCTGGAAAAGCTCGCGGCCGGGCAGTCGAACAAGGAGATCGCGCGGTCGCTGGGCCTCTCGCCCAACACCGTGAAGACCCACGCCGCCAACCTCTTCGCCAAGCTCGCCGTCAGCCGCCGCACCCAGGCGGTGGGCAAGGCGCGCGACCTGCAGCTGATCCCGTGAGCGGCCGCCGAACGGGTTACCGCGCCGAATTCACCCTTTCGGGCGATACCGTTCGCGCCCGGGCTGTGGCGCCGTGGGCCCGCGTCCCGCTCCCGGGCGCACAGATGGAAGGGCGACCCCCATGATCCGCATCATCCTGATCTACGGCCTGATCTCGGGCGCGGTGATCATCCTCTGCAGCCTCGGCGTGATCCTGACGAGCGGCGGCCATTCGCTGCTGCTGGGCTACCTGATCATGCTCGTCGGGCTCTCCTCGATCCTGGTCGGCGTCAAGCAGCACCGCGATCAGGCGCTGGGCGGGGTGATCGGCTTCTGGCCGGCGTTCGGGCTGGGCCTCGGCATCGCCGCGGCCGCCGGCGTCGCCTACGTCGCCATCTGGGAGGTCTACCTCGCCGCCACGCACTACACCTTCATGGACAAGTATGTGGACGCCATGCTGGCGGCCAGGCGCGCGGCCGGCGTCACGGGCGCGGCCTACGCCAAGGCGGTCGCCGAGGGCGAGGCCATGCGCCGCCAGTACGCCAACCCTGCGCTGCGCATGCTGATGACCTTCGCCGAGATCTTCCCGGTGGGCCTGCTGGTCGCGCTCGCCAGCGCCGCCCTGATCCGCAACCCGAAGTTCCTCCCGGCCCGCTCGCGGCCGCTGGCGGCGTGAGGCTGGGGGGCCGGAGTGCGCCGGGAGGTGGTCCAGTCAGGACGCCGCCGCCCCGGTGAGGACCTGCGCCCGCGGCCGGGCTCGAACCAGCAGATAGAACGCAAGGCCGTGCGTGATCATCAATGCGGGGACGTAGAGGACCGGAATCCAGTAGGTCGCAGCGAGCTCTCCCGCCCGCTCCGGAAGCCCGAGCCGGACGCCATTATAGTAGTTGGCGAGCAGGTCGGCCGTTCCGACCAGATTGAAGGCGACGACCAGCGCCCAGAACAGCGGACGCACCCGGAAGGCGGCCAGCGCCAGCATGGCCAGCAGGCCGGTGGCGAAGTCACCGTATGCCGCGGACGTTGCAAAAGCCGCGGGTAAGTCCCGCCCGACCACGCCGGGAACGATGAAGACCAGCCCGAAGAACCGAAAGCTGTGCAGGGTTGCGATCATGCGCTGCGCCCGGGCGGGGTCCATCGACCGCATCCAGGGCCACGCGTAGGCGCCCAGGAAGAGGAGCCACGGGACATAGCCAAGTATGAGCTGGAGCCCGAAGACGGCGGCCGTTGGCATGTGAAGCTCCTTTCGGAAGAAGTTGGATCAGCACGAGTGGTGGAATTCGATCGCAGGTGGTGGTACCAATGGGTACCAGCCTTATGGTACCAGTGGGTACCAAGTCAAGGGGGAGCTTTTGACGACAGCATCCGAGGGGCCGCGGTCGACGGCCGGGACGGACGCACCGTCTGCCCGCGCGCGCATTCTCGACGCCGCGTTCGCCGCCTTCAGCGCGCAGGGCTATTCACAGACGAGCATGTTGGAGATCGCAAGGTGCGCACGGGTCTCCAAGCGCGAGCTCTACGCCCTGGTCGGCGCCAAGCACGACATGCTGGTCGCCTGCATCACGGAGCGCGCCGGTCGAATGCGGCCCGCGTCGGATATCCCCGAGCCCCACGACCGCGAGAGCCTGAGCCACGTGCTTGGCGCGTTCGGGGAACAGCTGCTGCACGAGGTGAGCGACCCCGCGGTCGTGGGCGTGTTCAGGCTGGCGATCGCCGAAGCCGAGCGCGCGCCAGAGATCGCGCGCGAGCTGGACGCGATAGGCCGGGCCTCGGCGCGCCGGGAGTTGGCTGCGGTGCTTGAAAAAGCTCGGGCGAGAGGGCTCCTGTGCGGTGACCCGCGCGAATTGGCGACGCGATTCCTGGCGTTGCTCTGGGGCGACCTGATGATGGACCTGCTGCTTCGCCTCGCCGATTCACCCACTCCCGGGGAAGCCAAGCGCCGCGCGCACGACGCCGCCTCCGCATTCCTAACCCTGCAGCAGGAGCATGGGCCCGCCTGACAGGTCTCGCAGGGCGGTCAGGCCTGCGCCGAGAGGAGACGTTGAACCCGCTCCGGCAACCGGGCGCGCCGGCGGCGGGTTTGTCTTGATCGAGCAAGGAGGCCCGCTGGCAATGTCACTCGCGAAGATGATCGGCTTCCATCCCGACGTTGCGGGCAAGGTCAACGAGCTGCTGGTGACCGCAGCCCGGCATTCGATGCTCTGTTCGCTCTTCTGCACCTCCTGCGCCGACGCCTGCGTGGCCGAGGACATGGACATGCGCGACTGCATCCGCACCTGCGCGGACTGTGCGGACGTCTGCGCCGCGACCGCTCGCCTGGCGGTGCGGCGAACCAGCCAGGACATCGAGATGCTCCGGGCTCAGGTCGAGACCTGCATCCGCGCCTGCGAGATCTGCGCCGCCGAATGCGACCGGCACGAGTACGAGCATTGTAAGCTCTGCGCGACGATGTGCCGGGAATGCGCCGACGACTGCCGAAAGGCCCTGCCGACGATCCAGTAAGGCGGCGTCGGCGCAGGCCCGGACGCCCGCGCGAAACGGACTCCGACCGATGGTCTCCTGCGGCTCAGCGCGAGAGGGAGACCTTGAGGCGTCGTCGCGACCTGGGTGCGCAATCTACGCGCGGAGGAGGCGAGGCCTATTCGGCCGCGTGCCTGCGGGGCCAGAGGTAGAAGAGATTTAGGAGCGCGTAGATGGCCACGGCGACCAAGGGGACGAACCATCCGATCACGGCGGCGAAGGCGTAGACCGTCGGCCCTACCAAATAGCGCCGGCTCACGCGCCGAATGTCGGCTTTCGTCAGGCCGGAGATCAATAGCCCGGCGCGCGCGGCGTGCCGCCAGGTCAGGTTAACGAATACGCCGCCAATTGTGAGAGTGGCGCCGTAGAACGCGGCGGCGATGTTCTGGTCGGTTCGCCGGTGAAGCGCCTCAGCCAGAACCGCTGTCGGGAAGGGGAGAAACGCGACGGCCATCAGCATCATCAGGTTGAAGATCATCAAGGGCCCGTCCGCCTTCGCGATCTTGGCGAACATCAGGTGGTGATTGAGCCAGATCGCGCCGACCACAATGAAACTGATCGCGTAAGCCAGGTAGGAAGGCCAAAGGTCGAGCAAGGCCGGACCTAGAGGTCCCGCTTGCGGCACCCGGATTTCCAAGATGAGCAGGGTGATAGCGATGGCGAAGACCGCGTCGCTGAAATATTCAGTGCGGTCCGTCTCCACCGCTTCTGCTCCCGCCAAGCGCCTGCTGCACCTTCGATAACGCGATCTTCCCGAACGCGTCGGGTTTTATGGCGATGTCCAAAATCAACTCATCGCGCACGTTTCACCGGGTTCGCGTCAGCGGCAGCGCCTCATTGATCCGCTTGGGAGAACGGTGTGGTCCAGGCACGCCTAAAAGCGCACGCCTTCCGTAGATCCTCCCCCAGCGCGAAGCGCGATTGAGGGGGAGGTGGCTCGGAGCGAAGCGAACGAGACGGAGGGGGTTTGCAGCCCACTGATCATCCGCGACCACGCGCCCGCTCCTCTCCCAGACGCGGAGCATCGTGGGAGAGGTTGGGTGAGGGCGGCGCAGGCGTCTGGCGCCGGCGGAGCCCCGGATCGGGAACCCTTCGGCTGGCTCGCCAATCCGGGCGCGATCGGGTCAACGCCGTGGCCGCTGAGGGCGCAGCGCCGCCCTCTCCCCGCCTCTCCCACGATGCTGCGCATCTGGGAGAGGAGCGTTCATGGGCCATGGTGGGCTGGAACCCCCTCCGTCACGCCGCTGCGCGGCGCGACACCTCCCCCTCGATCGGGCTTCGCCCTGGAGGAGGATCTGAGGGGAGCGATGTGGGCGCGGTCTACCCCTTGATCTTCCAGTGGGCGTATTCCTCCTCGATGCGGGGGGAGAGCAGGCGGGCGGAGGCGGCGTCCTTGTCGGCGTTTTCGGCCTTGCCCAGCTTCCGTTCGATGGCGGCGCGCAGGTAGAGCGAGCCGGAACCCGTCGGGTTGCGGTCGAGGGCGGCGTCCACGTCGGCCAGGGCCTCGGCGAGCCGGTTCAGGCGGAAATAGACCATGGCGCGGCTGTCGAGCGCCTCAGTGCTGTTCTCGCTGAGCTCGATGGCCCGCGTGCAGTCCTGCAGGGCGCTCTCGAGCTGCACGGCCAGGGTCCCCTTGATCCAGCAGCGCTCGTTGAGGAACTGGGCGTTGGCGGATTTGACGGCGACGGCCTTGTCGATGGCGGCGAGGGCGCCGTCGGCGTCGCCGGCCCAGGCGAGCAGCTCGGCCTTGGCCCCCTGCCAGTCCGGCTTGTCCTCGTCGGCGGTCTCGAGGTGCTGGTCGATGGGCGCGAGCGCGTCGACCTTGCGTCCGGCGTCGATCTGCAGGAGCCCCAGTCGCGTGAGGGCGACGCGGGAGGACGGGTCCAGAGCGAGCACGGCCTGCAGGTCCGCCGCGGCCTTGTCCTTCTGCCCCATGTCTTCCAGCAGGCTGGCGCGGCGCAGCAGCGTGCCCGCACTGGCGTCGAGCGAAACCGCCTTGTCGAGGTCGGCGAGCGCCAGTTCCCGCTGGAAGCTGTTCTGATAGAACACCGCGCGATTGATATAGCGCGCCGAGTCGTCCGGCTTGACGGCGATGATCGTGGCGTGGAGCGCGGCCACGCGGTCGAGCTTGTGGGCGCGCACCGCGGCCGGGATCTGCTGGTAGGGCGGCGCATAGTCCGGTCCGGTCGCGAGGCGCAGCGTCCGGCCCTGGAAGGCCGCCAGCTTCGCCCGCGTGGCGGGAAGCTGGGCGGCGGGAAGTTCCTCGCCCGAGCTGGTGCTGCGCTCCTCGATGGTCAGGACACCTGCGGCCAGCGTCGCCTTGCGGACATAGCGCCGGCCGGCGACGTCCAGCTCCATGGCGCCGTCGCCCTCCAGCGCGATGCCCCGGCCGCCGTCCGGCAGGCGAAGGCGGGTGACGACCAGCGTGTGGGTGGGATTGCCCAGGGCGACGGGGATGTCCTTCCACGCCGGCCTGGCGCGATCGGAATTCAGGTTGACGCTGCCCAGCGTGGAAGGCGGCCGCAAGCGGTAGACATGGTCCTGCCGCCGCCAGCCCGGCCGCGCGATGCCGGTGACCGAGATGGTGACGGTTCCGGCCTCGGCGTCGAAGTCGAACTTCTGCGTGGCCACGGAGGCGTTCGGCCCCGCCGTCCCGACGAGGCTGGCTTGCGCCAGCACCAGCAGCTTCTCGTTGTCGAGCTGCGAGACGGCGGCGCGCAGCGCGTCGGCGGCGCCGCCATGCAGGAGGACTGTGGCGGTGAACGGGGCGCCGATGCCCAGCGCCGCGCTCTCGTCGATGTCGACGGTGATGGTCAGCGTCGGACGCGCCGGCGCCTTGGCGGGAAGCTGCAGCAGCGGCGCGCCGGCCTCGCGCACCGGCAGGACTGAGCGGAAGGGCGGCGGATCGCCCATGTCCTCCTGGCGCGCGCCGCGCCCGGTGCCGTCGAGCCACAGGTCCTCTCCCGCGACCTTGGCGTGGACGAAGATGTGGTTGAAGGCGGCCGGCGTGGGCAGGCGCACCTCGACGAGGTCGCCCTGACCGATGTTCGCCAGGACCGGCTCGGCCTCGACATCCAGCGCATGCAGGAGCGCCAGGAGCAGCAGCGTCTTGGCCTTGCAGTCGCCATATCCGAGCGCCCAGGTCCGCTCCGGCGCCTGGGGCACGTAGTTGCCCCCGTTCATGCCGTTGGCGAAATAGCGGATGCGGTCCTGGACCAGGGAAAGGGCGGCGGCGGCGCGGCGCCGGGGATCGGTTTCGCGGGCCTTGATCCTGGCCACCTCCTGCGCCAGCGGAGACCCCGGCGCGATCAGTCCGCGGGTCTCATAGAGCGGCGCGAACACCGCCGACACGGCGGGCCAGTCGGCGAAACTGCCCGCCTCGATTATGGGGATCGGCTGGAAGCGTTTCGGGGCGTCGGCCGGCATGTCGGGCTGTTTCGGCGCGGGCAGGCTGAGGTCGAGCTCGTGCCAGCCGGCGGCGTCGCTCTCCGCGGCCTTCAATCCGTTGAGGTAGCCCTTCCAGTGGATCGGTGTCCCCGTGGGCCACAGCAGGCGCGCGCGGGCGAAGTCGACCTTGAACGGCTCGGGCATGGCCACGGCGTTGGCCTGGACGCCGCCCTTGAGGGCAGGGTCCTTCACCAGCTCCGAATAGGCGATGTCCAGCACATCACCGACGCGAAGGCCCTCGACCTGCAGCGTGGCCGTGAGGATGCCGTTCATCTCGAGCGCCTCAAGACCCTGCTCGCGCCGGATGACCGCGAACTTCTGACCGGACTTCAGGGCGTCGATGCGCTGGCCGTCGCGGACGATCTCGACGCGGTGGACGACGAGGTCGCCATGGAAGGGCTGCCAGTTGAGGGTGATCGTGCCCATGCGGGCCAGCGCGTCGGCCGAGATGGCGCGGGTCGCATACTCGCGATAGCTCCACACCGCGCCGTCGGCGATCCGCGTCTGCTGGTCCAGCAACGCCAACGTCGGCAATCCCGCGCCCTGCTTGATCGGCGGGGCGGGCAGCACCCAGGCCGGCGCCGGCTCGTAGCGCGGCGTCTCCGACGCCCACGCCCGCGCAGCCGCGCCTGCGAGGAGCAGAAGTGCAAGTCCAAGACGCAAGAGCTCAACTCCCCCAATCGTCCCGCGAGCCCCCGCCCACGGTGCGCGCCCCGTCCACCGAGGCGCGGCTGAAGAATGCGGCCAGTTCGTCCCCTGCGTCCAGGCACGCGTACGCGACGCCTCGCCCTCAATCGGGCTTCGCCCTGGGGGAGGATCTGGCTAGGCTGGAACGAAAGCGCCGGCGGGCGCGCTGGACCAGCCGATGACGTCGCTCCCCAACATCCTGACCTCCATGCGCCTGGTGCTGGCGCTGTTCATGTTCGTGGCCCTGGCGGCGGCGGCCGGCGCCGTGCCGGGCCTCGCCGACCGGCTCTCGCCCGACCTGCAGTTCGCCCTCGAGCGCTGGGCGGTCTACGCCTTCGTCATCGCCGCCGTGACCGATTTTTTCGACGGCTGGCTCGCGCGCCGGCTGCACGCGGAGAGCATCTGGGGCGCGATCCTCGACCCGATCGGCGACAAGGTGCTGGTCTGCGGCGCGGTGCTGGGCCTGATGTCGCTGGGCCCGCAGCCGATGGTGCTGCTGCCGGCCGGCCTGATCCTGTTCCGCGAGTTCACGGTCAGCGCGCTGCGCGAAGTGGGCGCCGGCAAGGGCGTCAAGCTGCCGGTGACCATGCTCGCCAAGTGGAAGACCACGCTGCAGCTCACCGCGCTGGCGCTGGAGCTCGTGGTGGCGACCTGGGGCGCCTTCCCGCTGCTGCCGCAGGATCCGGGGGTGCAGGGCCCCTTCGCCTACGCCGCCCACGGCCTCTTCTGGCTCGCCGCCGTCGTCACCCTGATCACCGGCGCCCAGTACTGGGAACAGACCCGCAAGGCGCTGCAGGGCTGACCGCCGCTTGAGCCGAATGTCGGACCGGCGCGGCCTGACGCGTTCTTGGTCTGCGCCTATGAGAGTGCGTGACGAGACCCCCGGAGCCTTCGATGCCGCTGACCCTCTACTATCACCCGCTGTCGTCGTTCTGCTGGAAGGCGCTGATCGCGCTCTACGAGGCGCAGGTCCCGTTCGAGCCGTTCCTCGTCAGCCACACCGATCCGGCGACCGGCGAGGCGTTCCGCAAGGTCTGGCCGCTGGGCAAGTTCCCGGTGCTCCGCGACGACGACAGCGGCGAGACCATCCCGGAATCGAGCATCATTATCGAGTACCTCGCCGAGCGCTGGCCCGCCGCGCGCGGCTTCGTGCCGGCCGATCCGCAGGCCGCCCGCCGGGTGCGCCTGCTCGACCGGCTGATCGACAACTACGTCCACCTGCCGTTCCAGCAGATCGTCGCCGAACGGCTGCGGCCGGACGACAGGAAGGACCCGTACGGCGTCGAGCAGGCGCGCGCGGCGGTGCGCAACGGCTATGCGACGATCGCGCCGATGATTGAGGGCCCCTGGGCCACGGGCGAGGCCTTCACGCTCGCCGACTGCGCGGCCTTTCCGGCGCTCTATTATGCGAACTACGCCGTCCCGCTGGGCGAGTGGCCGGAGCTCGCGGCCTATCTGGAACGACTGAAGGCGCGGCCGAGCGTCGCCCGCGTGCTGGCCGAGGCCGAACCGTGGTTCCAGTACTTCCCGCTGAAGGACGGCTGATGGGGGTGCGTCTGCGTCCGGCATGGCCCTGACGCAGGCGGCTGTTTCTCCCGCGGAGCGCCGTGCTAGAGCCCTTCCCACTCACGATGGATCATCGTGAATGGATAAGAAGGGCTCCAGACATATGACGACGACCCTGTTCATCCCGGTTGGCTTGATTCAAGCCAAACGGGACAGGGTCTAGGCATGGGCATGGCGCCTCGTGTCCTCGAGCTTACGACCGTCAAGCACGCCGGCGCCTTGCTGGTCCGCAGGGCGAGCGACCAGGTCTTCCCGCGCCACTACCATGACGAATACGGCATGGGCTTCATCGAGGCCGGCGCCCAGCGCTCGGCCAGCGGACGGGGCCAGGTGGAGGCCGGACCGGGGCAGGTCATCACCCTGAACCCGGGCGAGATCCACGACGGCGAACCGGCCGGCGCGGCGTCCCGGCGCTGGTCGATGATCTACCTGGCGCCCGCGGCCATAGCCGAGGCCTGGCGCCACGTCGACGAGGGCTCGGGCGGGGACTTCGAGTTCTCGAACCCCGCCGTCGAGGACCCGCTCGCGCGAGGCCTGCTGGCGGGGCTGTTCCGCAATGTCGCCGCGGCGATGCCGGAACCCCTGCGCTACGAGGAGCTCCTCGTCCTGCTCCTGTCGCGCCTTGGGTGCGTGCGCCCGCCCGCCGCCCAGGGGACCGAACGGCGCGTCGCGCGCGCCAAGGCGCTGATCGACGACGACCCGACGCGGGCGCTCTCGCTGGCGGACCTCGCGGCCGAAGCCGGCCTCAGCCGGTTCCAGACCCTGCGGGCCTTCGCACGGGTCACGGGACTGACGCCGCACGGCTACCTCCTGCAGCGCCGGCTGCTGCTCGCCAGGTCGCTGATCATCGCGGGCGAGCCGCTGCCGCGCGCCGCGGCCGCCAGCGGCTTCTACGACCAGAGCCACATGAGCCGCGTCTTCCGGCGATGCTATGGCTACACGCCGGGCCGGCTTGCGAAATCCATGCGTTAGCCGCCGCGGGCGATGGTTGGGCTGCAATCGCGTCCAAGACCGTCCCGAGGACTCCGGCCCATGCTCCGACAGGCTGAGACGGGGCGGGACGTGACCGAGACGAGCGATTTGCGAAGGACGCGGGCGGACGAGGCCCCGGTGATCCTGGAGATCATCAACGCGGCGGCCGAGCGGTATCGCGGCGCGATCCCGGACGACTGCTGGCATGAGCCGTACATGTCGGCGGACGAGCTGGAGCGCGAATGCGCCGCGGGCGTGGCGTTCTGGGGCGTGGAGGACGCCGGGACGCTGATCGGTGTCATGGGCGTGCAGGATGTGAAGCACGTGCAGCTGATCCGCCACGCCTACGTCAGGCCGCAGGCGCAGGGGCAGGGCGTCGGGACGCGCCTGCTGGACCACTTCGTCGGGCTGGCCGCCAAGCCGGTGCTGATCGGGACCTGGGCCGACGCCGTCTGGGCGATCGGGTTCTACGAGCGGCACGGCTTCGCGCTTGCGCCGCGCGAGGCGACGCCGGACCTGCTGCGCGCCTACTGGAACGTGCCTGCCCGCCAGGCGGAGGTCTCGGTCGTCCTGCGCCAGGTCTGAGCGAAGGGCCTGGCGTCCCCGCAGCCTAGGCCAGCGCCGCGTAGGCGTCGGCCCAGAAGGCCTTGTGCACCGGCGGCGGGTCGGGGCTGTCGAAGACGCGCTGGGTGAGCAGGATGGCGGTGAGGCCCTTGGCCGGGTCGTTGAACCAGGAGGTGCCGAAGCCGCCGTCCCAGCCGTAGGCGCCGGGCTGCACGCCATAAGGACTGGCCGCGACGTGGACGCCGAGCCCCAGGCCCCAGCCGCGGCCGGGACCGAGGATCATCGCTCCGTCCTCAATCTGCCCGGACGTGAGGCGGTTGGTTGTCATGGCGGTGAGCGAGGCCGCCGACAGCAGGCGGCGGCCGTCCGGCGCGAGCCCGGTGAACATGAACTTGGCGAAGGCGGCGAAGTCGTCGGCCGTCCCGACCAGCCCGCTGTCGCCGGCGGGGAAGGCGGGGGGCTCGAGGAACATGTCGTTGTAGGGCTCGAAGGGGACCAGCCTGCCGTCCTGGTTCATGTAGCCGGTGATCAGTCGGCGGGCCTTTTCCGGCGGCGCGTGGAAGGCGGTGTCCTGCATGCCGAGCGGCGCGAAGATCCGCTCCTGGAAGACGGTCTCCAGCGGCTGGCCGGCGGCGCGGGCGACCAGCACGCCCAGCACGTTGGCGCCGGCGGTGTAGAGCCAGCGCTCGCCGGGCTGGGCCTGCAGCGGCAGGGCGCCCATCGCCTGCATCCAGGCGTCGGGACCGTGCGGATAGGAAGGGTTCGGCATGCCGAAACCCGGCAGCTCCGCCGAGGCCTTCACGAAGGGCGCCTCGGGGTTGAAGTCGATGCCCCAGCCCAAGCGGAAGCTGAGCACGTCCTCCAGGGTGATCGGGCGGTTAGCCGGGACGGTTTCGTCCAGCGGGCCGTCGGGGCGCGTCAGCACGCGCCGGTTGGCGAGCTCGGGCGCGAGGCGGTCGATCGGCTCGTCGAGCTTCAGCCTGCCGTCCTCGACCAGCATCATGGCGGCCACCGCCGTGATCGGCTTGGTCATCGAGGCCAGGCGGAAGATGGTGTCGCGGCGGACCGGCGGCTGGCCGGCCAGCGTCATGGCCCCGAGCGGCCAGACGTGCGTCTCCTCGCCCCTGGCGACCAGGGCGACCAGCCCGGGCGGCTGAGACTTGGTGACGTTGGCTTTGAGGTCGGCCTCCAGCCTGGCGAGACCATCCTTGGTGAAACCGCTCATCGAGGACCTCCTCGTTACTGTGCGCTCTCAGGACGTACGGCGGGAGCGCGGCCCGACAACCTCACGCCGGTTCCGGCAGCTTGAAGAACGGCGCGGGGTTGAGGATCTGGTTCTCCTGCTTCGTCACCAACCCGCCGACCTCGGCGACGTAGGCCAGCCAGTCCTTGTCGGCCCAGAGCGCGGCGCGGCGCTTCGCCCGCTCGTCGAGGTTCTCGTAGGCCCAGAGGTGCACCACCTGGTTCAGCGGCCCGACCTCCACGGAATAGTAGCCGACCAGGTGGCCCAGGATGCGCTTCTGCACGGCCAGGCCCTTCTCCCCATAGAGCTTGAAGTACCGGCCGGTGGAGCCCAGCGCCAAGGTGTAGGTCCGCATCTCGACGATCATCGTGTCCGCCCTTTTCGACTGTCAGCATTCAGCCAGGTTGACCGCCAGGCCGCCCAGCGAGGTTTCCTTGTAGATGTGGCTCATGTCCTCGCCGGTGCGCTTCATGGTGGCGATCACCTTGTCGAGGCTGACCGAGTGCTGGCCGTCGCCCAGGAGGGCGAGCCGGGCGGCGTCGATCGCCTTCACGGCGCCCATGGCGTTTCGCTCGATACAGGGGATCTGCACCAGGCCGCCGATCGGGTCGCAGGTGAGGCCGAGGTTGTGCTCCATGGCGATCTCGGCGGCGTTCTCCACCTGGGCGTTGCTGGCGCCGAGCGCCGCGGCCAAGCCGGCGGCCGCCATCGAGCAGGCCACGCCCACCTCGCCCTGGCAGCCCACCTCGGCGCCCGAGATCGAGGCGTTCTTCTTGTAGAGTGCGCCGATCGCCGCGGCGGTCAGCAGGAAGTCGCGCCGCCCCTCCGGCGTCCCCTGGTGGAAGCGGTCGTAGTAGCGCAGCACCGCCGGGACCAGGCCCGCCGCGCCGTTGGTCGGCGCCGTCACGACCTTGCCGCCCGCGGCGTTCTCCTCGTTCACCGCCAGCGCCCAAAGGTTCACCCAATCCAGCGCCGCCAGCGGGTCTGCGATCGCCCGGTCGGCGTTGGCGATCAGCGACTCGCGCACCTGGCCGGCGCGGCGCTGGACCTTCAGGCCGCCGGGCAGCACGCCGTCCGCGCGCATGCCGCGCTCGATGCAGGCGTACATGGCGCTGGTCACCTGATCGAGGCCAGCGTCGATCTCGGCCTCTGGGCGGCGGGCGCGTTCGTTGGCGCGCATCACCTGGGCGAAGCTGAGGCCCGCGGCGGCCGCCATCTCCAGCAGCTGCTCGCCGGATTCGAACGGGTAGGGGACGTCGGGGCCCGGCTCCGTGGGCGCGTTGGAGCCCATCTCGTCCTCGTCGCGCACGAAGCCGCCGCCGATGGAGAAGTAGGTGCGCTCGGCGATGCGGTCGCCGGCCGCGTCATAGGCCGCGAACTTGAGCGCGTTGGGATGCTGCGGCAGGCGCTTGCGGCCCTCCCAGATGAGGTCGCGGGCCTCGTCGAAGGCGATCTCGCGGCGGCCGCCGAGCGAGAGCCGTCCCCAGTCGCGGACCTCGGTCACCACGCGATCGGCCTCGTCGGGATCGAGCGTGCGCGGCTCGAACCCGCAGAGGCCCAGGATCACCGCCCGGTCGGTGGCGTGCCCGCGCCCGGTCAGCGCCAGCGAGGCGTAGAGCGTCACCTCCACGCGCGCGGTCTGCTCCACCCGCGGCCCCAGCCGCTCCAGGAACCGGCCCGCCGCGGTCATCGGGCCCATGGTGTGCGAGCTGGAAGGCCCGATCCCCAGCTTGAAAAGGTCGAAGACGCTGACGTTCATGGGGTGGGTGTGTAGCTCATTTCAGATGCTCCCCCACAGGGGGAGCTGTCAGCGAAGCTGACTGAGGGGGTTGCAGCCCACAGGTTACCGCCGGGATGAAACCCCCTCCGTCTCGTCGCTTCGCGCCGATCCACCTCCCCCTGAGGGGAGGATCTACGACATCGGATTGGCGGGTGGGGGCGGGTCGCCGGGGAGGGGAATCCATTCCTGGTCGTCGGCGTCGGGCAGCTTCATGCGGCCGGCGCGCCAGTCGGCCTTGGCCTGCTCGATGCGCGCCTTCGACGAGGAGACGAAGTTCCACTCGATGAAACGTTCGCCGACGGGCTCGCCCCCCAGCAGCATGACGATGGCCGGCGTCACGGCGGTGATCGGGACCGGCTGGCCGGCTGCGAAGACCGCCATCTGGCCGGCCTGGACCTGGCGCCCGTCGATCTCGACGACACCCTGCGCCACATAGGCCGCCCGCTCCGGATACTCGGCCGTCAGTTGGGCGGTGGCGCCGGCGCCGAGCCGCCAGTGGACGTAGAACATCGGCGAGTGGACCTTGACCTTGGCCTCGGCCCCGAACGCCTTGCCGGCGATCAGCCGCGCCCACATCCCGCCGCCCTCGTAGGTCGGCAGGTCGTCCGCGCCATGATGGAAGAAGCCGGGATCGGTCTCCTCGGCTTCGGTGGGCAAGGCCACCCAGGCCTGGATGCCGTGCATGGTCCCGCCGCGGGCCCGCAGGTCCTCGAACCGTTCCGAGTGGGTGATGCCGCGGCCTGCGGTCATCCAGTTCACCTCGCCGGGGTGGATGACCTCGGTGGAGCCCACGCTGTCGCGATGGGTGATCGCCCCGTCGAACAGGTAGGTCACCGTCGAGAGCCCGATGTGCGGATGCGGGCGGACGTCGACGTTGCGCGCGAAGCCGGGCTGGAAGTCCACCGGCCCCATGTGGTCGAAGAAGGCGAACGGACCCACCATCCGGTGCGCGTGGAACGGCAGCACCCGGCCGACCTCGAACCCGCCCAGGTCCTTGCGCCGCTGGTCGATGACGAGCTCGATCATGGAAGCCTCCGCTTGGGAGGACTACCCCTGCGCGCTCACATAGGGGCTGATCAAGCCCAGGGGGGCGGCGGTGGTGTGCTTGACGCTACGGATGACGATGCGGCTCTCGATGTTCGAGACCAGGCCGAGCGACAGGATCTTCTCGCGCAGGAAGTCGTCGAAGGCGTGCATGTCGCGGGTGACGATGCGCAGTTCGTAGTCGGCCGAGCCGGTGACCGTGGCGCACTGCACCACCTCCGGCAGCCTGCCGATGGCGGTTTCGAAGGAGTCGAGGTTGTCCTTGGTCGGCAGGCTGAGCTTGACCGTGCAGTAGACCTCGAAGCCCAGGCCCAGTTTCTCGCGGTCGAGGATGGTGACGCGGCGCTGGATGACGCCGGCGTCCTCCAGCCGCTTGATCCGCCGCCAGCAGGGAGACGAGGACAATCCGACCCGCTCGGCGATCTCGGCGACGGAAAGGCCGGCGTCGAACTGGATCAGGTCCAGGATTTTGGCATCGACGGCGTCCAAGGTCTCAGACAAGTTTTCCTCCCCCTCAAGCCACTCGCCGGCGTCGTTCTTGCCCCGGAACTCCCAACGGGGGGCACGCTTTTGGCAAGCAATTGCTGCGATCTTATATGATCTTCTAACCGGCGCGCGAGGGGCAGAAGGAAGAAAATTGCGATGTGTCGCTTAGAAACGACGCTTGGCGACCACTTTCTGCTCATCTGTCGCCGTTTTCCCCATCCGCTTCCGCCTCCAGCCTCCCGCCCGCGCAAGGACCGGCCATGACCACGCTCAAGAACACTCGGGCGCTCAGCCTGCGCATCCCCGAGCCGCGCTACCGGCCGGGCGAGACGCCGGACTTCTCGAACCTGGGCATTCCGGAGGCCGGCGTCACGCCGCGCCCGGCCGTCGACACCGAGCCCAAGGACATGCGCCAGCTGGCCTACGGCCTGGTGCGGGTGCTGACCAAGGACGGCGAGGCGGTGGGGCCGTGGAAGCCGGCGGTCGACGTCGAGACGCTGAAGCGCGGCCTTCGGACCATGCTGCTGACCAGGGCCTACGACGACCGGATGTACCGCGCCCAGCGCCAGGGCAAGACCAGCTTCTACATGAAGTGCACCGGCGAGGAGGCGGTCTCGATCGCCCAGGCCATGGTGCTGAACCACGACGACATGTGCTTCCCGACCTACCGCCAGCAGGGGATTTTGATCGCCCGCGGCTATCCGCTCGTGCAGATGATGAACCAGGTCTATTCGAACGGCCTGGACCCGGTGAAGGGCCGCCAGCTGCCGGTGATGTACTCGTCGAAGGCCGACGG
>JBJMQX010000117.1:0-68984 GCA_045802455.1 Phenylobacterium sp.
CCGCGGCTCGGCCGAGCTGACCGAAGAGGGTGCGGCAAATGCCCGCAATTTCGCCGCGGCGCTCAACGATCCGCGCCTGGTGGGGCTGACCTTCCAGATCGTCGGCCACACGGACGCGACCGGCTCGGCCGACCGCAACCTGCTGCTGTCGGAGCAGCGGGCGGAAGCCGTGAAAGCCTTTCTCGTGAAACAGGGCGTGGACGCGGCCCGGCTGCAGACCAAGGGCATGGGATCGCAGGATCTCGCCGTTCCCGAGGCGCCCGAGGCCGCCGCCAACCGTCGCGTCGAAGTGAAGCGCGCGGGCTGAAGACACAAGGGCGCGATGCGCCGCTCCAGGTAGACGACAACCGCGAATCCCGAGTGATCAGCCGCGGTTGACCGAGCCAAAGCTGATCAGGTTGCGTAGTCGAGTGCCCCGGTGGGGGGGATTTATGAGTATCCGGGGCGTCACAAGGACGGGCTTGGTGCTGTCGGCCGCGATTGCGTTGGCCGGCGTGGCCTTGGCCACGGCCGGCGGGGCGCAGGCGCAGGCCAGGCCGCCCACGGCGCCGCGGGTCGCGCCGTCGCGCCAGGAGCTGAACCCCGAAGCGCGCCGCGCCGCGCGCCCGGCGGCCCGCAACACCGACCTGTTCGCACCGCCCGCCGCGCTGCCGTGCCCGCTGGCCACCTCGACGCTGACGTTCCAGCTGCAGGCCGTCGACATCGCTGGCAGCACGATCGAGCCCCGCGACGCCAAGGCGGCCTACGCGGACCTGGTCGGCACGACCATCCCGGTCGCCAAGATCTGCGAGATCCGCGACCGCCTGGCGCTGATCCTGTTCCGCCGCGGGCGCCTGGCGCGGGTGGAGGTTCCCGAGCAGACCATCGCCGGCGGCCGCCTGAAGCTGGAGGTCACGGAGGCGCGCATCGTCGCCGTGCGCGTGCATGGCGACATCGGCGCAGGCCAGGACCGCGTGGAAGCCTATCTCGAGCGGCTGCGCGGCATGACCCCGTTCGACCTCGACACCGCCCAGCGCTACCTGCTGCTGGCCAACGACGTGCCGGGGGTGCGGGTCAGCGCGGCCCTGCGGCCATCGGCGGAGGGCCGCGGCGCCATCGACCTGGAGGTGGCGCTCGCGCGCCAGCCGATCGACTACCTGGCGGCGGTCCAGAACAACGGCTCGGAATCGCTGGGACCCTGGAGCGGCCTGGGCCGCGTCGACCTGAACAGCTTCACCGCCTACGGCGAGCGCTCGACCCTGATCGGCTACCACACGCTGACCGACAACGAGCAGTGGATCGTGCAGGTCGTCGAAGAGGCGCGGTTCGGCAGCGACGGCCTGTTGGGCCGCGCATCGGTCGCCTACGGCCAGTCGCGGCCAGGCGGGCTGCTGGCTCCGCTGCAGTTGCAGGGCGAGTCCTTCGTCGCCACCGGAGAGGTCCGCTATCCGCTGATCAAGCTGCGGCGCTACAGCGTCACCCTGGCCGCCGGCATGGACGCGATCACCCAGACCACGTCGTTCCCGGGCGGCGACCGCCTGGCCGACGACCGGCTGCGGGTCGTGTGGACCCGCGCCAGCGGCGAGTTCGTGCGCCCGCTGAGCGAGAGCCTGTCGGCCAGCGGCGCCGGCGAACTGGAGCTGCGCAAGGGGCTTGCCGCGCTGGGCGCCAGCCAGGCGGGCGCGCCGACGCTGTCGCGCGTGCAAGGCAAGCCCGACGCCTGGCTGGTCCGCTTCGACGGCGAGGGCCACCTGACCTATCGCTGGCTGGATTTCGGGCTGCGGGCCCAGGCGCAGTACGCCGACGCACCGCTGCTCTCCTATGAAGAGCAGGCGCTCGGCGACCTGACGATCGGCCGCGGCTACGAGCCCGCGGTGCTGTCCGGAGACCGCGCTGCGGCCGCCGAACTCAAGCTGCAGGTCAGGCCGCTGCCGGTCCTCGCCCGCACGACCCTTTCGCCGTTCGCGTTTTTCGACGCGGGCCATGTCTCGAACCTGGACACCGGTTCGCAAGGCCGCACCCTGCGCTCCGCCGGCGTCGGGGTGGACGGGCGCTTCCCCTATGGGCTCCGGGCCAGCCTGGCCTGGGCGGCCCCCTTCGACAAACCCTTCCCCAGTTCGCCGACAAAGCCCGGGCAGCGGGTGCTTTTCCAGCTCGTGCTCGCCCGATGATTTGGAGGATCCGATGATCTCCGCAGCCGACGCCAAGATGGCCATCCCCGCCAGGCGGCGCGCCGCCCTGCTGGGCGGCTCGGCGCTGTGCAGCGCCGCGGTGCTGCTGGCCCAGGTCGCGCAGGCCCAGTCGTTGCCTGCGATCCCGGATACATCGCACGGCTCGACGGTCGTCTTCGCCTCGGGCCCGATGCCGGCGATCACCCATCCCAACAACAACGCCAACGCATTGGACGTCGATCTGAAGTCGTCCCGCACGGTAATCAACTGGGACAGCTTCCACGTCGGCGGCTCGGACGTGGTGACGTTCAACTTCAAGGCCAACGCCGACATCGTGCTGAACAAGTCGCCCACCGCCGTCCAGGTGGACGCCGGCGGCCAGGTGCTGGGCAAGGTGGGCTCGGCCACCGGCGGCAACATCTGGTTCTACTCGCCGCAGGGCGTGGTGATCGCACCCGGCGCCATCATGACCGCAGGCAACTTCGTGTTCAGCCGCAGCGCCGTTGCGCTCGACGCCATTTTCGATGCGGCGTTCGTGGACGCCGCGACGCTGGATCCGCTGAAGTTCCTCCGCGAGGCCACCGACTCGCTGATCCAGGTGGACACGCTCACGACGGCGACCTCGGCGTCGATCAACGGCAGCGGCGACGTGGTGCTGACCGCCAGCGGCGGCGACCTCTTGGCGACCACGGTGCTGGCCGCGGGCAAGGCGACGGTCACCGCAGACGCGGGCGCGCTCGAGGTGGGCGAGATCATCGCCAACGGCGGGACGGCGACGGTGGGCGCGCTGGCCGGCAAGGCCACGGTGACCACCCTCAGCGGCTCGGCCGGAGTCTCGGTCGTCGCGACCGGCGACATCTCGGTGACCACCGCCTCGACGGCGGCGGGCGACATCGCCCTGCAGTCCGACACCGGCGAGGCCAAGCTCGTCACCGGGACCTCGGCGCGCGACATCCTGATCACCGGCCCGACCGCCACGCTGGGGACCGGCACGGCGGGCCGCGACGTCCGGCTGACCGGCGTGACGACCGCCTCGGTGACGACCAAGGCGACGGCAGGCCGCGACCTGAAGGTCACCGGCCCCTCGGTCTCCGTGGCGTCCGGCGATGCGACCGGCGAGGCCCTGATCACCGCCACCGGCGGAACCGCGACGGTGACCGGGCAGGTCACGGCCGGCGACGACGTCGAGGTCACCGCCACCGGCGCAGTGCTGGCGAGCGGCGGCTCGCTGACCGCGACGGGCGCGAACGCGGCCGGCGACGCCCACGTGCTGGCGCGCTCCACCGGAAGCTCGGTCAACGTGGGCTCGGCCGCCACGCAGGGGACAGGCGCCGCCGCCGGGGACGTCACCATCGATGCGGTGACGACCGCGACGCTCGGCTCCGGAAACGACTCGGCGCGCGACATCAAGGTGACCGGACCCTCGGTCAGCCTGGGCTCGTCGAGCGCGAAGGGGGACATCTTCGTCACCGCCGGCGCGGGCACGGCCACAGTCAGCGGGCAGGTCACAGCCGGCGACGACGTCGAGGTCACCGCCACGGGCGCGGTGCTGGCGAGCGGGGGCTCGCTGACCGCGACAGGCGCGAACGCGAGCGGCGACGCCCATGTGCTGGCGCGTTCCACCGGCAGCTCGGTCAGCCTGGGTTCGGGCTCTACACAGGGGACGGGCTCCGCGGCCGGCGACGTGACCGTCGATGCGGTGACGACCGCCGCATTGGGCTCCGGAAGCGACTCGGCGCGCGACATCAAGGTGACGGGCCCCTCGGTCAGCCTGGGTTCGTCCAGCGCCAAGCGCGACATCTTCGTCACCGCCAGCACGGGCACGGCCACGGTCGGCGGGCAGGTGACGGCCGGCGACGACATCGAGGTCACCGCCCCGGGCGCGATCCTGGCAGGCGCGGGCCTGCTGACCGCCACCGGCGTCGGCGGCTCGGACGACGCCCATGTGCTGGCGCGTTCCACCGGCGGGTCGGTGGACGTCGGATCGGCGACCACCCAGGGCGCGGGCGCCACGGCCGGCGACGTGACCATCGACGCGAAGACGACCGCCAGCCTGGGATCCGGCAATTCGTCGCGCGACCTCAGCTTCAGCGCCGACCTGGCCAGTCTCGGCTCGGGCGCGGCCGCCCGCGACGTGCTGGTGACCGGAGTGACCTCAGCCGCGCTCGGAAACGGCGACGCCGGGCGCGACATCAAGGTGAACGGGCCGTCGGCCAGCCTGGGTTCGGCCAGCGCCAAGCGCGACGTGTTCGTCACCGCCGGCGCCGGGACGGCCAGCGTGACTGGGCAGGTCACGGCGGGCGACGACGTGGAGGTCACCGCCCCCGGCGCCGTGCTGGCGGGCTCCGGCTCGCTCACCTCGACCGGTGTCGGCGCGACCGACGACGCCCATGTGCTGGTCCGCTCGTCCACGGACGCCGTCACGTTGGGATCGGCGGCGACGCAAGGGACCGGCGCGGCGCTGGGCGACGTCACGATCGACGCGAAGACGAAGGCCACCATCACCGGGACGGTCACCTCCGCCCGCGATGTGCAGGTGCTGGCCCAGACCGGGGTCGACGCGAAGTCCTCGAGCCTCGGCGCCGAGCGCGACGTCTCGGCGACCACCCAGGCGGGCGCGCTGGAACTCGGCTCCGTGTCCGCCGGCGACGACGTCGCGCTGCGCGGACCCGGGCTGGTCAGCGCCACGGGCGACGTGCTGGCCGGTCAGACGCACGCGGCCGGAGACCCCGACGGCGACGGCGTCGCCGACGCCCTGATCGGCTCCAGGCTGGTCGGCCACGACGTCGACGTGAAGGCGCCGACCGTGGCGCTGGCCGGCAGCGTGGCCGCGGGCCGCGCGCCGGGCGGCGGCGAGACGCTGGGCGCGGCCCAGCTCGCCTCGAATGTGCTGGTGGTGGCGACCGCCGCCGACCCGTCGCCCGGGGTCGCGGCGCTGCAGGTGGCGACCGGCTCCGGCAAGACGGTCAGCGCGAACCAGGACATCAACCTGCACACGGAATCCGTCTCGGGCACCTCCATCGTGGCCGGCGGCCTGGCGGCCGGCCGGGACGTCGCTGTTCATAGCCCGGTGGGCGATATCTCGCTGGGCTCCGCCCTGGCCGGCGACGACGTCGTGCTGCGCGCGCCGGTCGGCAAGATCGACGTCACCGGCGACCTGAAGGCCGGGCGGGAGGTCCCGGGCGTGGCTTCCGCCGACGCCCCCGGCGCGGCCGACGACCTGAACGCGGCGATCCCGTTCAAGGACTTCGACGGCAACCCGGCGACCATCTTCAGCGTGGTCGGCTTCGACGTGAACCTCGTCGCCCAGTCGGTGCGCGTGGGCGGGACGACCGTGGCGGGACGCCAGCCCAGCACCACGGAGCTCGAAAACTCCGGAGCGGACACCGCTGGGCCGGTGGACGCCTCGACCTCGGACGTGCGGATCGAGACGCTGCTTTCGCCGACGCCCGTCGCCGGGCTGGCGCCCGACATCACGCTCGGCAAGGTGATCGCCACCCGCGACCTGCAGATCGATTCCTACAAGGCGGTGACCACGGGCGACCTGATGGCCGGCCGCGACGTGGCCGTGCTGGGCCGTGGGGGCGTGACCCCCGGGGCGGCGGCCGGAGACCACAGCGCCTCGGGCGTCACCATCGGCTCGGCGCACGCCGGGGACGACGTGGTCGCCTACAGCATCTGGGGCCACGCCCACGTGGCCGGCGCGGTCACCTCGGGCGCGCCGTTCGCCCGGTTGGCGCCGACTAACGACCGGACCATCGACGGCGCGACGGAGGCGGCCGACGAGCTGGCCATCTACCTGCGCTATTTCGACCTGGACGACGCCAGCAATCCCTACGTCCTGAAGGGCGGCGTGATCCAGCTGCTCGGCCAGGGCGTGACGGTGGGCGGCGCGATGACCGCGCACGGGCTCGATTCCGACATCCGCCTGCGCTCCAGCGAGGGCATCGAGGTGAGCGGCAAGGTGGATGCGGGCCGCGACGCGGTCTTCCAGACTGACGCCGGCGTCGGCGGCTCGGTGAAGGTCGGCGACGTGCAGGCGCGGCGCGACGTGGTGATCGACGGCGCCGGCGTCGAGGCGACCGCCGGGACCACGCTCACAACCACCGACGGCGACGTGGCGGTCCGCTCGCGCGACGGCAAGGCGATCACTCTCGCCGGCATCGCGGCCGGCGACGACGCGGTGGTTCGCGGGACGAGCCAGGTGACGATCACCGGCGCCGTCAGCGCCGGCGGCGGCGGCGATGCCCTAGGGGCCGGCGACGCGCTCCTGGGAACCAGCGGCAAGGTCGTGCTGGCGGGCCTGGGCTTCGACCTGGGCGGCCACGACGTGGACATCAAGGCCGGCGCGGTGAGCGCGGCCGGCGGCCTGTCGGCGACCGGGACTGGCTCGGACGTGCGGGTGCAGGCGGGCGGCGGGATCGGCCTGGCGGGCGCCAGCGCGGCCCGCGACGTGCTGGTGGACGGCGGCTCCGCCGTGGCCACCGGGCAGCTCACCGCGGAGCGCGACGTGGGCGTGCGCTCGACCGGCTCGGGCGTCGGCGCGGCGGTGAGCATTGGGGGCGCCTCGGCCGGCGACGACGTCGTGATCCGCGGCAATTCCGGCGTCACCGTGACCGGCGCGCTCAGCGCCGGCGGCGGCGCCGACTCGACCGCGGGCGACCAGGCCGGCGACCTGATGTTCGGCGCAGCCAAATCGAAGCTGGGCGGCGACCTGGACCTGGTCGGCAAGACGGTGGACGTGCGCTCGAGCGGCGGCGCGATCAGCGTCGGCGGCGCGGTGACGGCCGAGACCGACGCCCGCTTCCAGACGGAGGCCGTGACGGGCGGGTCGGTGAAGGTCGCCGGCGTCACGGCCGGCCACGAGGTCCTGCTGGACGGCAGCGGCGTGGAGGCCACCGGAACCCTGAAGGCGACCGACGGCGACGTGGCGGTGCGCTCGCGCGGCGGCCAGGCGATGACGCTGGCGGCGATCTCCGCCGGCGACGACGCCGTGCTGCGCGGCACGGGCCGGATCGCCGCCTCCGGGACCATCACGGCGGGTGGCAAGCCCTCCACGCTCGGGCTCGGCGACAAGCTGGTCGCGGACGCCGGGGCGATGAGCGTGGCCGGCCGCACGTTCGGCCTGAACGGCGGGGCGGTGGACGTGGTGGGAGGCTCCGCCGAGCTGGGCGGCGCGACGGCCACCGGCGACGTGCGGATCCAGGCGGGCGGCGTCACGCTGGCCGGCGCGACGGCCGGCGGCGACCTCCTGATCGACAGCACCGCCTCGGTGACCACCGGCGACCTGACCGCCGGCGGGGACGTGGCGGTGCGCGCCACGGGCGGGACCCTGACGGTCGGCAACGCCCACGCGGGCGACGACGTGGTGCTGCGCGGCGCCCAAGGCGTGAAGGCCGGGACGCTGACCGCGGGAACGGCCGAGGTGAACGGCGCGGGCGACCTGCTGTTCGCCGCCGACCCGACCGCGTTCAACGGCAGCTTCGACCTGCAGGGCGGGACCGTGGACGTGAAGTCCGCGTCCGGGTCCGCGGCGATCGCCGGCGCGGAGGCGGGCGGCGACGTGCGGGTGCAGGCGCTGGGCGGCGAGGCCGGCGTCTCGGGCGCCGTGAGCGCCGGGCGCGACATCCTGCTGGACGGGACCTCTGTCGCGGCGAGCGGCAGCCTGCGGGCCGGCGGCGACGTGGCGCTCTATGGACGCACCGGCAACGTAGCGGTGGGCTCCGTCACCGCCGGAGACGACATCGTCATCCGGGCGGCCGGGTCGGTCACCGCGAGCGACGCGCTGACCGCGGGGCAGGGCGGCGACACGGTCGGCGCCGGAGACCGGCTGATCGACCTCGCCGGCGGGATCAGCCTGGGCGGGGCCAGCTTCGGCCTGAGCGGCGCGGCCATCGACGTGCGGGCGGCGGGGATCACCCTGGCGGGGCTGACGGCCGCAGGGCCGATCGGCAACGTGCGCCTGCAGTCGACCGTCGGCGCCAGCTTCGGGACAGTTTCGGCGACGGGCGACATCCTGGTGGATTCCGTGGGCGACCTGACCGTCGGCGCCTTGAGCGCCGGGCGCGACATCGCCCTGCGGTCGACCGCAGGCTCGGTGACCCTGGCCTCCGGGACGGCGGGCGACGACATCGTGCTGCGCGCCGCCGGCCGCATCCTGGTCACCGGCGACCTGAACGCCCAGGGCGGCTCGGACGCGGAGGGCGCGGGCGACGCGCTGTTCGACGTGGACCGCACCAGCCTGGGGACCGACTTCAACCTCAGCGGCCAGACCATCGACCTGAAATCGGGCGGCGGCGATATCACAGTTCAGGGCCGCGCGACCGCGGCCGACGACGTGCGGCTGCAGACGGCGTCCGGCAGTGTGGCGAGCGGCGGAGTGGACGCCGGGCGCGACGTGCTGCTGGACGGCGCCGCCGTTTCCGCCGGAGACCTGCGGGCGGGACGCGACATCGCGCTTCGGGCGCGGGCCGGCTCGGTCGCGGTGGCCTCGGCAAGCGCCGGCGACGACCTGGTGATCCGCGCGAGCGGAGCGGTCAACGTCGCCGGGGCGGCTTCCGCCCAGGGCGGCGCGGACGGTGACGGCGCGGGCGACCGGCTGTTCGCCAGCGAGGTCACCGTGCTGAACGGCGCCTTCGACCTGGCGGGCGCAAATGTGGACATCAGGGCCCACGGCGCGATCGCCGCGGGTGGTCCGGTGACGGCCGGGCGGGACGCGCGCTTCCAGGCGCTCGGCGACGCGGCGGTCAGCCTGGGCGCGGTCACCGCCGGCCGCGACATCCTCGCGGACGGGGCATCGGTGCGTGCGACCGGTCAGCTCTCCGCCGGTTCCGACGTCGCCCTGCGCGGCCGCAGCGGCGCGGTCGAGGTCGCATCGATCTCGGCCGGCGACGACATTGCCGTGCGCGCGTCCGGCGTCTTCAGCGCCAGCGGCGCCCTGTCGTCCGGCTCGGGCTCGAACACGGTGGGCGCGGCGGACCGGCTGATCTCGGCGGCGGAAGGCGGCGCGATCCAGCGGCTGGTCGACCCGAACGCGGCGACCGGCTCGATCGAGGGCTTCACGCTCGCGACCGGCGACATCGACATCCGCAGCGGCGGGGCCCTCACCGTCGGCGGCGCCATGACCGCCGGCGGCGCCTCCAGCATCCACCTGCAGTCCGCCGGCAAGATCACCCTGGGCGCCGCCATAGCCGGGGACACGATCTTCGTACGCAGCGCCGACTTGGACCTGGGCGGCGCCTGGCGGGCCAAGCTGGCGCGCATCGAGACCACCGCAGCGGGGGGACTGGCGCTCGGCGAAGGGGGGGCCGGCGCGGCTGGCGCGCTGGCGCTGAGCAGCGAGAAGATCGGGCTGATCGACGCGGCGACGCTGCAACTCTTCGCGGGCGACAGCTCAGGAACGGCGCGCGGCGCGGGTCTGTCGATCGGGACCCTCAACATCGACACGGCGAAGATCAAGACCGCGCTGGAGCTCTACGCCGGGCCGGCGGTCGACGTGCGGATCACCGGCGCCTTCGCGCCGCTGGCCGCCGGGACCAATTCCACCACCGTGCGCATCGGCTCGGCCAGCACCTCGGGCGCCTGGACCCCCAAGTCGATCAAGGTGATCGCCGACAATGGCGGCTCGATCGGGTTCTCCACCACGACGACCGGCCGGACGTTCAGCGGCGTCCGGGCGTTCGGCTCCGTCGAGCTGAACGCCACCACCAACATCCTGATGGGCTATCAGGACTTCATCGACCGCCTGGAGACCACGCCGGCCGCCAACGTGGCGAGCGTGGTGCGGACCTTCGTGGCGACGCAGACCGGCGGCGGGCCGCGGATGCTGGTCACCGCCGGCTCGCTGACGCTCAGGGCCGACGGCAAGATCGGGCAGCAGAACACCGCCGGGCTGCTCCTGCCGACCTACACCGGCATCTACCTGACCGGGACGGCCGCCGGCGCGGCTGTGGGCGCCACGCCCGCGCCGATGCTGGTGCTGGACCGCCACACGACGGGGCCGGTCGGGACGCTGGCGACGCCCGAGTACATCGAGCTCTACGGCGCGATCAACAACGGCACGACCGTGCTGACCGGCGAGAGCGCCTCGCTCTCCAGGCGGGTGGTCCTGGGCGTCAACCACAGCGCGACCTACCGGCTCAACACCTGCATCGTCCTGCAGCAGGGCAGCTGCACGCCGATGAACGGCCAGCCCAACCTCAGCCTCGCGCCGGATCAGCTGACCGCCGTCAACCTCGTCGACCGCACGAGCCAGGCAGGGGTCGCCGACCCCACCGTGGCCAGCGCGACCAACGAGGAAATCTGGAAGGATCAGTAGGCGATGAGCGGGGTCTGCCTCCGATCCGCACGCGCGCTGGCCTCGGCTGGCGCGGCCCTGGCGATCGCCGCCCTGGCGACCGTCGGGGGGGCGAGCCCCGCCGACGCCGCCCCGCGCGACGACTTCGCGCTCGGCCAGAGCGCCCGCAGCGGGGCCGTCTGCAAGGCCGTGCGGGACTTCGACGATCCGCTGGCCGCGCAGGTCGGGCGGCGGGCCTGGCAGGTGACCTGCCGCGGGTGGACCCAGACGCTGGGCCATATCTACTATTTCCAGCAACGCCCCGAGGATGGCCACGCGGCCTGGCTCAAGGCGCTCGGCGCGCGTGCGGACTGCGCGTTCGACAAGGCGCTCGAGGTCAAGGCCGTGGCCGGGGCGGCGATGTTCGCCTGCAAGAGCAAGCCGGTCGGGGCGAGCTACGTGGCCTTCGAGGCCGGCCCGCACGGCGGCGCGGTGGTCGCGGAGGGCTACGGCGCCATCGCCGACGTGCTGGCGACGGGCGTGCAGGTGGTGCTGGGCCGGGCCAAGCCGCCGGCCGCGACCAGCCAGCAGACGGCCAACCTAGCCGGCGCGCTCGGCGGCCAGGTGGAAAGCCTGAATGCCGTCGCCGAGGCGGGCGCCAACTCGCCGGAGAAGCAGAAGGAGTCGGCGTACCGCGAGGCCCAGCTCTGGCAGTTCGGCCAGGCCGAATCGCGCTTCAGCCAACTCGCCGACGCCACGGCCGAAGGCCTCAGCCCCGCCGACCGGGCCGAGGCCTACCTGAATGTCGCCCTCAACGCCTCCAACAGCGGGCGCTATGCGGAGGCGGACGCCTATTTCAAGGCGGCCGAGCCGCTGGTGGCGGATTCCGGCGCCGCCTGGCTACGGGCGGTTGCGCTCAACATCCGGGCGGCCCATGCGCGCAATCAGCGCAGGTTCGAGGACGCCATCCAGCTGGCGCAACAGGCGATCGCCGTGCGCAAGGCCTCCGCGGCGCCCGCCAGCGTCGCGCTGGTCGTCGCGGAGGGCGCGGACATCAAGCTCGGCCGCGCCGCCGCCAACGCACTCAATTCCCTAGGCAAGATGCCCAGCCTGCAGCTCGGCGCGGAGGACCGGGAGGCGGTCCGTGACGCCCAGGCGCTGCAGATCATCGGCACCTCGCTGGAAGCCCAGAAGAAGCGCACGGAGGCCCGCCGGAGCCTGGAGGCCGCCGCCGAGATCCTGGCCCGGCCGCGCGGCGCCGACGTGCTGGGCTCAGCCGCGCCCTGGCTGACTGCCCGGGTGCAGGCCGACCTGGCGGACATGGACCGGGACGCCGGCTCGGCCGCCGCCGCCGTGCAGCGCCTGGAAGCCGCCCTGGCGATCTACCAGCGCCAGGACTCCGACTCGCTGCCGCTCGGGCACTTCCTGACCGAGCTGGCGCGCGCCAAGGCGGCGGCCGGTGACGACGAGGCGGCGCTTGCCGACTTCGAGCGGGCGTTCACGATCTTCCAGCTCAAGCGCGGCGCGCTCGGCGCGTCCGCCGACGCCGCCGGGGCCTATTTCGACATCCTGCTGCAGCGGATCGGCTCCGACCCTGCCGCCCACGAAGCCGACACGCATCGGTTCTTCGCCAGTTCCGAGGCGCTGGTCGGGGAGTCCACCGCAGCGGCTTCGCTGCAGTTCGCCGAACGGCTGAGCTCGGAAGGCACGGCCAGCGCCGGGGTGTCGCGGGCGCGCGACGCGACGCTGCGCCTGATCGCCCAGAAGGAGCAGGAAATCCGCGAGATGCAGAGCGCCGGCGCCTTCGTGGGCGAGGCCCGGGCCACCGCGGCCGGCGAGCTCGACGCGCTGCGCAAGCAGGCCAACGAGCTTGAGCAGAGGCTGTTCGAAGCCAATCCGCGCTACGCCACCGCGCTAAGCACGACCGTCGCCAGCAAGGACCTGCAGGCCGAGCTCAAGGACGGCGAGGCCTACCTCAAGATCATGCTGCTGGCGAACCGCGGCTATGGCCTGCTGATCACCAACAAGGAGGTTCGGCCCTACGGCATCGAGCTGAACCGCACCCAGGCGCGCGACCTGGCGGCCAAGCTGCGGCAGCCGTTCGACCAGGTCTCGACGGGCCGGCTGGGCCGCTACGACGTCGTGCTGGCGCACCAGCTCTACAAGACGCTGCTCGGTCCCGTGGAGCCCAGCCTGGCGGGCGTAAAGCGCCTCATCTACCAGCCGGACCCGACCCTGGTGGGTGTACCGATCGGCGCCCTGGTGACCGGCGACGATAGCCTGCAGGTGATGCGGCGCAACCTGGAGGAGGCCAACCGCAAGAAGACGGTGCTGTCCTACAAGGGGGTGAGCTGGCTGGCGGCCCGTTTCGAGACCTCCGTCTCGGTTTCGACCGCCGCCTTCTGGAACACCCGCCGCAGCCGCGCGACCAAGGCGGCAAAGCCCTTCCTCGGCTTCGGCGACCCGATCATCACCGCCGACACGCATCCCTTCGCCAGCGTGGCCGCCCCGGCGGCTTCGGTCCGGATGGCCGGCGGCGTCGACTTCTGCGCGAACCTCCGCGAGCAGCTGATGCAGCTGCCGGCGCTGCCCGAAACCGCCACCGAGGTGAAGGTCGTGGCCAAGGCGGTGGGCGCGCCCGACAGCGTGGTCCTGGGCAAGGACTTCACCGACGAGCGGATCAGGCAGATCGGCGCCGGCGGCGAGGGCGGCCTGGACCAGTACCGGGTGATCTACTTCGCGACCCACGGCCTGCTGCCGCAGGCCAACGGCTGCCTGCAACCTGCGCTCGTGACATCACAGGGCGGGACCGGCAGCGACGCCCTCCTGGACATCCGCGAGATCCCCAACCTGCAGCTGGACGCCGACCTGATCGTGCTCTCGGCCTGCGACACTGGGGCCGGCCTGGACGGCAGCGGCGGGGCCGCGCTGGGCGGGCTCGTCTCGACCTTCACCTATGCCGGGGCGCGCAACCTGCTGGTGTCAAACTGGAAGGTCGATTCGACGGCGACGGAGCTCCTGATGTCGACGGTCTTCACGTCGAAGGCGGCGACACAGGGCGAGGCGCTGGCGGATGCGGAGAAGAGCTTCATGTCCCGCGCCGACGCCTATTCGCACCCGTTCTACTGGGCGGCGTTCTCGATCGTCGGGGACAGCGGGCGGTCCCTGCCGAGAATGTAGGGCGCGGCCGGACGGCGGACAGCCGCTAGCGGCTGGCGACCTGCGTCAGGCCGGAGGCCGGCTGGGCGACCTGGCCCAGGTATTCGACCTTGACCGGCGCTCCGGGGGTGGCGTCGAGGCCGAGGCGGTTGGCGGCCGCGAAGGAGAGGGCGATCACCTCTCCGGATGCCGTCGGCCGACGGTCGTTGATCCGCACCGTGACCCGCTCGCCGGTCAGCAGGTTGGCCACCTCGACGTAGGAGCCGAGCGGCAGCTCGCTGCTGGCCGCGGTCAGCCGGTACATGTCGAACCGTTCGCCGCTGGCGGTGATCCGGCCGTCGAATTCGGCGCCGTAGGAAACCGCGGCGCCGGTGCGCGCCGGATGCGGCGTCGCGAAGGCGATCCGCTCGAACAGCAGCGGCGAGGCCGGCTCCTGAGGGGTGGCCACGGGCGGGGCAAGGGTCCGGTCGGCGGCCCAGCGGCCGGCGCCGACGGTGTCGTCCCAGACGGTGGCGCCGCTCAGGTCCCAGTGCGGCGTCCCGAGGTCGAGCCGCTGCAGCTCCGGGGCGAAGCTGAAGTCAGCCGCGGCAGCGGTCGCGGGCAGCATGGCGGCGGCGCCGAGGGCGACGATCAGCGCCGAGCGGACGGCGAATTTCGGTGCGGTGGCCAAGTCGAGGCTCCCGGTAAGTGCAGCCTCGCAAACTAAACGCCTGACTTGAACAAAACCCCAAGCAACAGGCTGAACGAGGAGCTAATGTCATTCAGTTCGTGCAACTAGGTGTTAATGTTTCAAGCAATCGAACAAACATCTCTGGACGAATACCGAATATGTAGACATTAGATTTGCTGAGCGCAGGCTTTCACATGTTCGATTATGCTTATATTTCTCGGGACATGTCGTGAATTCCAGGCGCGCCAGTTCGGCGGTCGGCGCACTTGTAGCCCTGCGCCGAGCCGCGGCGGCCCTCGCCAAGGGTCTGGGCCGGGTCTATTGTCGGCGGACTGGAGTCGTTTCCGGGTTCTTGTGGGGGGCTGCGATGAAGCTTCAGGTCTGGTGTGCTGGCATGCTGGTGGCGATGGTCTCCGGCGCGGCCTGGGCGGCCGATCCGCCGGCGCAATACAAGCCCCAGGACGTCATCGCGGCCTACGGCTCGAAGGCCGACACCGCCCACGCCGCCTGCCCGAGCGGCAGCGTCCCGGGCGACGACGGGCTCTGCGACCCGACGGTGCGCACCCGCGGCTTCAGCCTGGCCACGCCGGGCGCAAAGGCCGCCGCCACGCCCGCAAAGCCCGACGCCAAGGCGGCGGCCCAGCGGATCCCGGCGGTCTACAAGCCGACCGCCCCGCTCAAGGCGAACGTTTCGCCGGGCGACCTGCTGATCAACTTCGAGCTGGGCTCGGCCGAGCTGACGCCGCAGGGCCGCTCCAACGCGCGGGCCTTCGCCGAGGCGCTGAAGTCCCCGGCGCTCTCCAACTTCCACTTCGCGCTGGGCGGGCACACCGACGCGAGCGGCTCGGCGGACCGCAACGCGTCCCTGTCCCAGGCCCGCGCCGACGCGGTGAAGGCCTTCCTGGTCGCCCAGGGTGTCCCCGGCGACCGGCTGGAGGCGAAGGGCTTCGGCTCCTCGCAGCTCGTCGACGCGGCCCATCCCAAGGCCGCCATCAACCGGCGCGTCGAAGGCCTGCGCCTGAACTGACGTCCACGCCATGCTTCGGGCCGCCATCCTGGCCAAAGCCTGGTCCGGGAGCTCGGCTCCAGCGCGCCTGAGGACCCGCATGTGCCACTGAGGCGACTGA
Organism: Phenylobacterium sp.; assembly: GCA_045802455.1. Taxonomy (GTDB): domain Bacteria; phylum Pseudomonadota; class Alphaproteobacteria; order Caulobacterales; family Caulobacteraceae; genus Phenylobacterium. The sequence goes on from JBJMQX010000117.1 coordinate 15,382, forward strand.
CCTTCGACAATCCGTGGATCGCCGCGCTCGACGCCGCCCCGCGCCCGGCGAGCAGCTGGACGGTGCTGGTGGCGGGCGGCCTATGCTGCGCCGCCGCGGTCGTGCTCGGCCGCGACCTGGGCGCGCGGCTGGCCGAGGCGATCTCCGCCGGCTCAGGTCCGTGGGGCGCGATCGCCGGCCAGGCGGCCTTCTATGCCTGCATCTTTGCGCCCCTGTGGCTGGCGGCGCTCGTGGGCGGCGCGATGGAAGGGCGCCAGGTTTGGCGGGGCGGGCCGCTGCCGCTGCTCGCGACCGTGGGCGGCGTGGCGCTGGGCGGGCTGGGATTTGCGGCCGCCGTCGGACTGGCGGCGGCGTCCGGCGCGGTCATGCCGCCCGCCGCGCCGCAGGCCGCTGTCGCCGGCGGGGTGATCGCCGGCGCGGCGATCGTGGCCTTCCAGGCGGCCGGCGAGGAGGTGTTCTTCCGCGGCTGGATCCAGCCGGTGCTGTGCGCCCGCCTGGGGCCCTGGGTCGGGCTGGCGCTGACCGCGGCGATGTTCACGGCGCTGCACCTGGTGGGGGGCGTGCGCGGGCCGCTGGCTGTCCTGAACCTGCTGCTGGGCGGCCTGCTGTTCGGACTGCTGGCCTTGCGCACGGGCGGACTGTGGGCGGCGTTCGGCGCGCACTGGGCGTGGAACTGGACGGAGTCCTGCGGCTTCGGCCTCGATCCCAATCCCGGCGTCGGCCCGACCGGCTCGCTCGTCGACCTGGACCTGGGCGGACCCGGGCTGTGGAGCGGCGGCGGCGACGGCATGAACGGCAGTCCCGCCGCGACGCTCGTGCTGCTGGCGCTGCTGACGGGCCTGGCGTTCGCCCCGCGGCGCGCGGGGCCCGCGGGCGTTCCCCAGGTGGGCCGCGAAAGGGCTTAGCCGTTCTGGGCGGCGCGCAGGGCGTCGATCCGGTCCCGCTCGGTGCGGAAGGCGGTGAGCGCCGCGCCCTGCAGGCTGCGCCCGCTGGCCGTCTCGAAGGTCATCGGATCGACCTGCTCGTCGCGGACGATCACCTCGTAGTGGAGGTGCGGGCCCGACGAGAGGCCGGTGTTGCCCGAGAGCGCGATCGCCTGGCCCTGGCGAACGGCGGTCCCCACCGCCATGCCCGCGCCATAGGCCGAGAGGTGGGCGTAGGCGGTCTCCAGCGTCGGGCTGTGGCGCACGCGCATGTAGTTGCCGTGACCGCCGTGCACGCCCACGAAGTCGATCACCCCATCGCCCGAGGCATAGACAGGCGTGCCGACCGGCGTCGCGAAGTCGGTGCCCTTGTGCACCCGGGTGAAGCCCAGCACGGGGTGCATGCGCGGGCCGAAGCTGGAGGTGATCCGGGCTCCCTCGACGGGGGTGCGCATCAGCGATCGTGCGACGCTGGCGCCATTGCCGTCGAACCAGGCGGCCGCCTTCTCGCCGGGCGGGGCGAAGCGGTAGAGCGCGCGCGACTTCGCCTGGGTCTGCAGCGAGGCGTAGACCAGGCGCTCGGCGCCTACGACCTGGCCGGCGCCGTTGACCTGCTGCTCGAAGGCCGCCTCGAAGATGTCGCCGGGCTTTATCTCGCGCTGGAAGTCGAAGTCGAAGGCGAAGGCGTTGGCGAAGTCGGAGATCAGCGAGTCGGTCACGCCGGCCGCCACGGCCGAGGAATAGAAGCTGTTGGCGTCCATCTCGCCGCGGACCACCTTCACCTTGGTCTTGAAGTCCGAGCCCAGCGGACTGGCCGCCAGCCGGCCGTCGGCGGCGCCCTTGACCAGCACGCCCGAGCCGTCGGCGCGGCGAACCTCGACCTGCAGGAAGCGGGGCGGCGGTCCGGGCGCCAGGCTGAGCCCCACGCGAAGGTCGCCGGCGCTGGCGGCGAGGGAGGCCTGGGCGGCTTGCGCGACCCGCGTGGCCTCCGCGGCCTCGACGCCGGCGGCGCTGAGTGCGTCGGCAAGGTCGCCCGGGCCGGCGATCACCATGCTGCGCGAGAGCGCGCCCGCGGGCGGCGCGGAGCCGGCCGGAACCTTGGACGCGGCGGCCTTGCCGCCAGGCCTTGGGCGGCGCAGGAAAATGAGGCCGCCGCCCGCCAGGAGCGCCGCAGCGGCCCCGCCGCCGGCCAGCATCAGCGCCGTGCGCCGGGAAGGGCGTTCGAGGCTGGCCGAGGTTTCAGGCGCCGGCGTCTTGGCGGCCGAGGCTCCGGGGGCCGATGCGGCCGCGTCGGGCGCGCGGCTGACCCAGCTCCGCGGGTCGAAAGACGGCTCGTCCCGGTCGGCCCCACTCATGGTCCACTCACCCCAAACCCGAAGCGCCAGAATAGCGCCGCCGGGGGCTTAGGCCAGGGGCGCAGCGACCGAATGCGCCTTTCGTCCTTCCGGCCGCTGGTGTTTAACTGGACCGTCTCGGGTCGGGGTGTGTGTGTATGAAGGGCGACAGCCGTGTCGCGTGGCGCGAGGGTCTCTTCCTGCGCCAGCAGCACTTCCAGCAGCAGGATCGCTATGTCGACGCGCTGGTGGCCGCGCGGACCAACGCGCTGCGGCCCTATCCGTGGGGCGTCTCGGAGCTGAAGATCAACCAGGATCTCGCGGCCCTGGGCAAGTTCGCGGTCGAGACGCTGGTCGGCGTGCTCCCCGACGGCCTGCCGTTCTCGATCCCGGGAGATTTCCCGCCGCCGGCGCCTCTGGACGTGCCGGGCGACGCCCGCGACGCCGTGGTCTACCTGACGCTGCCGGCCCGACAGGCCAGCGCGGTCGAGTTCAAGGCCAGCGACGAGCGCGGCGCGGACGCTGTCCGCTACCTGGTCGATGAGGAGGAGGTGGCCGACGCCTTCTCCGACGAGCGCACGCGCGAGCCCATCGAGGTGGCGCGCCCGAACCTCACCTTCGGGATCACCCAGGACCAGACCTACGGCCGCGTGGTGCTGGGCCTGGCCGGGGTGCGCGAGGTGCAGAACGGCGCGCTGGTGTTCGACGAGCGGTTCATCCCGCCGGCGCTGGATATCCGCGCCAGCACCCGGCTTTCGGGCTTTCTCACCGACATCATCGGCCGCGCCGCCCAGCGGGTCGACGAGCTGGCGATGCGCGCGGCGGAGGCCACGGACGGCGGCGCGGAGACCTTCGCCAGCTTCCTGCTGCTGCAGTCGCTGAACCGCTGGAGCGCGCAGCTGGGGCATCTGGCCGCCCTGCCGATGGTGCACCCCGAGCGGCTGTACGAGACCTTCCTCGGGATGGCCGGAGAGCTCGCTACCCTGACCCGCGCCGACCGCCGGCCGCCGCCGTTCCCCGACTACGATCACGAGAAGCTGCAGGCGACCTTCGAGCCGGTGTTCGACCTGCTGCAGGCCGCGCTCTCGGCGGTGTTCGACCGCTCGGCGATCCAGCTGGAGCTCGTGCTGGCGGGACCCGGCGCCTACACCTCGCGGATCACCGATCACAACCTCTACAAGACCGGCTACTTCTACCTGGCGGTCAACGCGCGGGCCTCGCTGGACGACATCCGCACGCGGTTCCCGGCGATCGCCAAGATCGGCGCCGTGCAGAAGATGCGCCAGATCGTGGATTCCGCCCTGCCGGGCGTGCCGCTGCGCCATACGCCGACGCCGCCGCCGCAGCTGCGGGTGATCCCGGGATACGTCTACTTCGAGCTTGACCGCTCGGCGCCGGACTGGCGCGACTTCGCCAGCTCGCCGTCGCTGGGCCTGCACGTGGCCGGCGACTGGCCGGACCTCAAGCTCGAGCTCTGGTGCGTGAAGAAGGCCGGGCGATGAGTGACAACGGCGACGACAAGAACCCCAACAAGACGGTGTTCCGGCCGTCGCCGCTGCAGGGCCTGAAGGGCGGCGTGCAGCCGGCCGCCCCGGCGACGGGCACCGCGTTCCCGACCGGCGAGGCGGCCGGCCCGCAGGCTGCGCCGCCGCCGGTCCGCGCCCGCCCGGCGCCCGGCGACGACGACATCCCGCAGCCGGCCGCGGCGGCCGCGCGGCCGCGCAACGCCATGATGTTCGCCGCCGCCCAGGTGCTGGCGCTGATCGCCGGCGTCCGGTCGGGCCGGGTGCAGATCTCGATGCCCGACCTGCACCAGAAGGCTTCGGCGGCGGTCGCCGGCTTTGACCAGGCGCTGACCTCGGCCGGCTACGACAACGAGACGCGGCAACGGGCCCGCTACGCGGTCTGCGCGACCATCGACGACATCGCCCAGAACCTGCCCGGCCATGCCGCGGACGGGGCGGAATGGGCCCGGCGCAGCCTGGTGGTCCAGGCGTTCAACGAGAACATCGGCGGCGACCGCTTCTGGCGCCTGCTGGAGGAGATGCTGGCGCGGCCCGCGCAATATGCCGACCTGATCGAGCTCTACCACGCCTGCCTCGCCGTGGGCTTCGAAGGCCGCTACCGGGTCACGCCGGACGGCAAGAGCAAGCTGCACGAGATCATGACCGGCGCCTACGCGGCGCTGCAGCACCCGCGCACGGTCTCGCCGACCGAGCTTTCCCCGCGCTGGAAGGGCCAGCCGACCCCGCCGGAGAAGGTCAGCTTCTGGGCGACCCTTGCGCTGGCCGCCGGCGTCGCGCTCGCTGTCCTGCTGGTGATCTTCATCGCGCTGCGCCTGGTGCTGATGCAGACGGGGCGGCCGTCCATCGAGGCGCTGCGGGCGATCAATCCGGGCCAGCCGCTGCGCATGTCGCGCGTCGCCCCGGCGCCGCCGGTCCCGACCAGCACCCAGCTGCAGCGCATCCAGGCCTTCCTGGCCCCGGAGATCGCCCAGCACCTGGTCGCGGTCGAGCAGGACCCGCAGTCGATCCGCGTGCGCACCACTGTGGGGCAGCTTTTCCAGTCCGGCTCCGACGCGCTGGAGCCCGGCCGCCAGGCGCTGTTCGAACGCATCGCGGGCGCGATCGAGCCGGAGCGGGGCGGCGTACGGGTCGAGGGCCACGCCGACAGCGACCGCGTCGCGAGCCTCGCCTTCCCGGACAATTTCGCGCTCTCCAAGGCCCGCGCCGAAGCGGTCGCGCGGATCTTGCGCAGCAAGCTCACCAACGCCGCGCGGGTGACTTCCGAAGGCTTCGGCGACAGCCAGCCGATCGCCTCGAACGCCACCGCGGGCGGCAAGGCCCTGAACCGCCGTGTCGAAATCGTCATCCCGCGAGCCCAGTAGCCGGCCATGAAGCGTATCCTGTTCAACTGGTGGCTGCTCACCGGCCTGGCGGCCGTCCTGATCGCCGTCCTGCTGGCGCTGGTGCTGCCGCTGGTCGCGCCGTTCATGCGGCCCTGGTGGGTGCGGCTGATCGTGGTCGCAGCGGTGGCGCTGGTGTGGGGCGTTTTCGCGCTCGTTCGGATCCTCAAGGGCCGCAAGGCGTCGGAGGAGATCGCCGCCGAGCTCGCCCAGCCCTCGGCCGGCGACTTGGAGGCCGACGCGCTCTCCGGACGCATGCGCGCAGCGCTCGCCGGCCTGAAGACCGCCGCCGGCAACCGGCGCGACTACCTCTATTCGCGGCCCTGGTACGTGATCATCGGCCCGCCGGGCGCCGGCAAGACCACGGCGCTGTTGAACTCGGGCATCCAGTTCCCGTTCTCCGACGCCGCCCTGAAAGGCGTCGGCGGCACCCGCAACCTGGACTTCTGGTTCGCCGACGAGGCGGTCCTGGTCGATACCGCCGGCCGCTACACCAGCCAGGACTCCGAAGCGGCCGCCGACCAGCAGGGCTGGGACCATTTCCTGAAGCTGCTGCGCCGCACCCGGCCGCTGCAGCCGATCAACGGCGTGATGGTGGCCATCGGGCTGGACGAGCTGATGGGGTCCGACCGCAAGCGGCTGGACGAGCATGCCGCGGCGGTGCGCCGGCGGCTTGGCGAGCTGCGCCGCACGCTCGAGGTCTCCGCGCCGATCTACGTGCTGTTCACCAAGACCGACCTCTTGGCCGGCTTCTCGGAGTTTTTCGACGACCTGGACGTGGAGGGCCGCCGCGCCGTGCTGGGCGCGACCCTCCAACCCGGCGAGCCGCTGACTCCGGCCAAGCTGCTGGCGGAGTTCGACGCCGTCGTCCAGTCGATGGCGGACCGCGTCTCCAAGCGGCTGCAGGAGGAGGGCGATCCGCGCCGCCGCAGCCTGATCCTCGGCTTCCCGTCGCAGCTGGCCTCGCTGCGCGCGCGCCTCGCCCGGTTCTTCGAAGGCGCCTTCCTGAACGACCAGGCGGCGCCGGCCGCGCTGCGCGGCTTCTACTTCACCAGCGGCGTGCAGGAAGGGGCGCCGCTCGACCGCATCCTCAGCGGCATGGCCCAGGTCTACGACAGCGCGCCTGCGCCGCGCGCCGGCGCGAGCGGGCGGGCCTATTTCCTCAACCGGCTGCTGAAGGACGTGGTGATCGCAGAGGCGGGCCTGGTGCAGGACGATCCCAGGGCGGCAGCGCGCCGGCGCAGCGCCCTGATCGCCGGGCTGGCGGGCGTCGCGGCTGTGTCGCTGCTCATCGTCGTGCTCTGGACGATCAGCTTCTTCCAGAACCGCAGCCTCCAGGACCACCTGCTGACCGGCTCGCAGAACGCCGTGGCCGAGGTGCGCAACACCGGCGTCGACCTGGTCGAGGTCCGCGAAGGCGACCCGGACCTGGAGCAGTCGCTCGCGCTTTTGCGTGCGCTGCGCGACCTGCCGCGCGGCTACGGCGACCAGGCCAAGGGCGGCGCCCCGATCCTGTCGAGCTTCGGCCTGTTCCAGGGCGGCCACGCCAAGGCGGCGAAGGAAGCCTACCTGGAAGCCCTGCAGCGGGTGCTGCTGCCGCGCATCCTGCTGCGCCTGGAGCGCTACATGCAGGACCACAAGGCCGAGCCGCTGAAGCTCTACGACCCGCTGAAGGTCTACCTGATGCTGGGCGGCGGGGACGCGCCGTTCGATCCCAAGGCGATCAAGGCCTGGGTCGCAGACGACTGGGCCGCCGAGGCGCTGCCGGGCTCGGACCGGGCGCAGGTCCGCGACGAGCTGGGCAAGCACCTGGACGCCCTCCTGGCGGATCAGCAATTCGGGCGGGTCTGGCCGGAACGGCGAGCGCCGCTCGACCAGTCGCTGATCGACTCCACACGGGCCGCCGTGCAGGCCCTGTCGCTGGCGGACCGCGCCTACGCCATCCTGCGCCAGAAGGCCAACGCAGCGGGCGAGGCGGACTGGCGCGCCGATCAGGCCCTGGTCGGCGGCGACCGCCAGGCCTTCCTGAACGGCGACGCAGTGATGCAGCTCGCGGTGCCGTACTTCTTCACCAGGCGCGGCTTCGAGCGCGCCTACCAGATCGGGCTGCAGACCGTGCAACTCGACCTCGAAAAGGACCTCTGGGTGATGGGCCCCGACGCCGACAAGGCGTCGATCCGCGCCCAGGTGGGGCAGGTGAAGCCGCAGGTGGCCAAGCACTATGCCGACGACTACATCGCCGCCTGGGACGCGGTGGTCAAAGCGCTGCAGCCGGCGGACTACTTCCGCAACCCAGCGGCCCTGGGCGCCTTCACGCGCCAGCCCTCGCCGCTGAAGGTCCTGCTCACCGAGGTGCGCAAGAACACCACCTTCGGGGGCGATCCGGCGGCGAAGGCCGCGGCCAAGCTCGGCCCGCTGGCCGGTGTCGTCTCGGGCTCCGGAGGGGTCGACGCCGGCAAGCTGATCTCGGACTACTTCCGCCCGCTCGACGACTATGTCGGCGACGGCAAGACGCCGGCCCCGATCGACGATTTCCTGGGTGCGGTAAAGCAGGCGGCTTCCGCCAACCTCGCCGCCGGCGTGGCGGGGTCCGGCCTCGGCGGCGCGGCGGCCCAGGGGCAGCTCGCCAATGCGGTCGGGCAGGTGGCCACCGCCGCCGTCGTGGCGCCGCCGCAGCTGCAGGGCTTCGTGGCCCAGGCGACCCAGAGCGGCAAGGGAGCCGCCGTTTCCTCCGCGCAGGGCGCGATCGGCGAGGAATACGCCCGCAACCTGGCCCCGGCGTGCCACTCGATCAGCGACAACCGCTACCCGTTCTATGGCGCGGCCCTGAACGACGCCACGACGGCCGACCTGCTGCCGTTGATGGGCTCCGGCGGCCAGTTCGACCGCTTCGTCCGCGAACGCCTGCAGCCACTGCTGGAGACCTCCGGGCCGATCTGGCGGTGGCGGGCGGACGATCCGGTGGCGAGCGCCCTGGACCCGACCAGCGCCGAGCAGCTTCAGAAGCTCGCGCAGCTCCGCGACCTCATGACCACCGGCCTGCCCATCAAGGTCGAGGCGGCGGGCTTCGGCGGCGCGGTCACCGCGGCCGAATTCTCCGCGGGCGGCGCCACCTACCGCTTCGAGCCGAACACGGTGGGCGCCAAGTCGGTGATGTGGTCGCTCTCCAGCCTGCCGGAGGCGCACGTCTCGCTCTATTCCGGCGCCCAGGAGGTGAAGCGCTTCGAGGGCCAGGGCGTCTGGGCGCTGTTCCGGCTGATGGACGCCGCGCAGAAGGAAAACGCCGGCCCGACCGCTATCAAGGCCACCTTCGGGCAGGGTGCGCAGTTCGCGACCTTCAAGATCGCGCTGCCGTCGGACAAGAACCCGTTCGGCCGCGGCGGCATGTGGTCGTTCCGTTGCCCGGCCAAGCTATGAGCGCCGCACCTGCGTCCAGCCTGGCGGTGTTCGCTTTCGGCAAGCTGCCGGCGCACGGCGACTTCGTGGCCAGGGGCCTGGGCGCCGCCGAACGCGAAGCCTGGGACGGCTGGGCGAGCGCCGGGCTCGAGGCGGCGCGCCGCGACCTCGGGGACGGCTTCGAAGCCTGCCACGACGCCGCCCCGCCATGGCGCTTCGCGCTCGCGCCCGGGCCGCTCGGCGACCGCTGGCAGGCCGGCGCGCTGACCCCTTCCATCGACCGCAGCGGGCGGCGATTCATCGTCGTCGCCGGGGCCAGGGCGGACGCCGGAACCCTGCCGGCCGACGGCGCCGGCGGACGGGTCGCCGAGGCCATGGAGGCGGAGATCTACCGGGTGTTCGAGACCGGCGGCGACATCGACGCCCTGGTGGCCGGCGCGCAGGCGGCGGTCGCCGGGATCGTGCCCGATGGCCCCGGGGCGGCGGCCGGCCGCTTCTGGACGGTCGAGCCGCCCCGCGAGATGGGCGCCGAGCCGCCGTCCGCGGACCTGCTCAGTCGAGCGCTCGCCACAGGAGGTCCCCATGGGTGAGGCCAGGCTCCGGTTCACCGACGCGACCATGACCCACCCGGGCCGGGTGCGCAGCGACAACGAGGACTGCATCCTGGCGCGGCCGGAGGCGGGCGTCTGGCTGGTGGCCGACGGAATGGGCGGCCACGCCAACGGCCAGTGGGCCTCGATGGTGATCGCCTCGGCGCTGAACGGGGCGCAGCTGCCCGATGATTTCGACGCGGCGGGTGCGGCGGTCGCCGAGGCGATCCATGCCGCCAACCAGCGCATCTGGACCGAGGCCCAGGCGATCGGCGCCTCGATGGGGTCGACAGCCGTGGCCTTGCTGCTTCGCGGCGACCGCTTCGCGGTGTTCTGGGCCGGCGACAGCCGATGCTACCTGTTCCGCGCCGGCGCGCTGCATCAGCTCACCACCGACCATTCGCAGGTGCAGGACATGGTGGCGGCCGGGCGGCTGACGCCGGAGGAGGCTGAGAGCCATCCGATGGCGCACGTGCTGTCGCGCGCGGTGGGGGTCGAACCCCAGCTGCAGCTGGACGCGGTCTCCGACGAAGCCATGGTCGACGACATCTTCCTGATCTGCAGCGACGGCCTGACGCGCACGGTGCCGGACGCCGAGCTGGCCGCCGTGCTGGCGCGCCATCGGCCGGCGGCCGGCGTGGAGCAGCTGGTCAAGCTCTGCCTCGAGCGCGGCGCGCCGGACAATGTGAGCCTGGTGGTGGTGGCCTGCGAGGCGGCGACCCAGCTGGCGTTCGCGTGACGGGCCTGGGGGCGCCGCGGGGAACGAGATGAGCGACGATCCCGACAAGCCGGTCGACAGCAACCGCACGGTGTTCGTCCCGGGCGGCGAGGCGGAGCCGGCCTCCGCGCCGCCGTCGCCTCCGCCGGCGGCGATCGAGGTCAGCCCGGGCCGCCCGGCCGAAACGAGTTCCGAGCAGGCCACGGTGTTCGCACCCGCTCCGCCGAAGGCGCCGCCGACCGTGGTCGGGCCCGGCGTCGTGCTCAACAACATCTACGAGGTGAAGCGCTTCCTGGCCCGCGGCGGGATGGGCGAGGTCTATGAGGGCTTCAACGTCAACACCGACGAGCCTGTGGCCATCAAGGTGATGCTGCCGGCGCTGGCCGCCGATCCCAACGTCCAGGCGATGTTCCGCAAGGAAGCGCGCACGCTCACGCGCCTGCACCACCCGGCGGTGGTCAACTACCGGGTGCTGGCCCAGGAGCCGCAGCTCAACGTCTTCTATATCGTCACCGAGTTCATCGACGGGGCGCCGCTCTCCGACATGCTGGGCGAGCTCGACGCCTCGCCGGAGGAGCTGCGGGCGCTGACTCGGCGGCTCGCGGAAGGGCTGGGCGCCGCCCACGCCCTGGGCGCGGTGCACCGGGACATGTCGCCTGACAACGTCCTGCTGCCGGACCGTAAGCTGACGAACGCCAAAATCATCGACTTCGGCATCGCCAAGGACATGGACCCGTCGAAGGGCACCATCGTCGGCGACGGGTTCGCGGGAAAGCTGGGCTACGTGGCGCCGGAGCAGTTCGGCGACTTCGACCGCCAGGTTGGCCCCTGGACCGACGTCTACAGCCTGGGCCTGGTGATCCTGGCGGTCGTGCAGAAGCGCAACGTCGACATGGGCGCGACGCTGGTGGAGGCGGTGGACAAGCGCCGCGCCGGCCCCGACCTCGGCATGGTCCCCGACGGCCTGCGGCCGGTGCTGCAGGCGATGCTGACGGCCGATCCTGCCCAGCGCCTTCGCTCGATGGAGGCGGTGGTGGCCGCGCTCGACGCCATCGGCCGCACGGCTGCGCCCACGCCGAAGAAGCCCGCCCGGGCCGCACCGCCCGCCGCGCCGGCCCGCGACAAGGCGCCGCCCAAGCCCAGAGACCGCCCTAACCGCCTGCCGCTGATCGTCGGCGGCGCCGTGGTTGTGCTGGCGCTGGCCGCCGGCGGGGTGCTCCTGGCCACCTCGGGCGGCAAGCCGAGGGCCCCGGCCGCGGCCCCGCTCGCGGCGCAGACCAGCTCGCGCCATGTGATCGAGGGCGCGCTGCCCGGCATCGCCTGCAGCTGGCTCGATCTCACCGATGTCAGCGGCGGGCCGCAGGGCCTCTCCGTCCGCCTTGGCGGCGTCGCCGGCCGCCCGGCCGCGGCGCAGGGCGCCATCTCCGGCGCGGCCTCGCGCGCCGGCATGGTGCTGGCGAACCTGGACCTTGCCGAGGTCGCGCCGGTGGGCGAGCCGCTCTGCTCCACCCTGGACGCGGTGCGCGCCTTCCGCGCTCACGAAGGCGGCGGACTCTCGACGCCGCAACGCAAGTTCGAGATGGTCAAGCAGGACAACGGCAAGCTGGCGGCGCGCGCGGTGATCACCATGGCGCCGCGCCACCCCGGGCTCGACTTCGCGCTGGTGGGGCTGGAGCCGACCGGGAAGATGGACGTGATCTTCCCCAGCCGCGCCGCGTTCAACCAGATCAAGGCCAGCCAGCCCCCGGACAGCTCGGCCATCGCCGACCTGGGCCGCGATTCCTATCGAATCCAGCTCGACACCGACCACCGCGGCTGGTCGGGCATGCTGCTGATCACCGGCCGCGGTCCGTTCGATCCGAAGCTGCTGCAGGGCGACCCCGCCGCTCGCGGGACGGACTGGGCCGACCGATTCCGGGCCGCTGCGGCCCAAGGCGGCTGGCAGACCGACATGGTGTGGTACCGCACCGTCAGCCCCGGCGAGAACTGAGGCCGCGGGCCGCTCCCTCGCTACGGCCCGATCAGCACCGTCGGCATACCCAGGATGATCGAGCCGCCGTGCGCGGTCAGGTCGCCCAGCCGCGCCGCCGGCTGCTTCATGACCAGCACGGTGAACGAGCCCAGCGCGATCACGTCCGGCGGACCGACGCAGGTGCACATGTCCCCGACGCGGGCCTGCGGCAGCTTGCCGGTCAGCACGGTGACGGCGCAGGGCGGCAGGATGGGGCCGCCGACGTGCGGCACCGGCCCGGTGAACATCGGGCAGACGTGCATGTCGGTGACACGGGCGGCGGGCATTCCCATCGGCGTCTCCTAGACCTTGGCCTTCATCTCGGCGGCGACGCGTTCGTAGGCGGCGCGGAATTCCTTGGCGAAGACGTCCATGAAGGCCTCGTCCGAACCCTTGGCGACGCCTTCGAACTCGCGCTCGTAGGCTTGCCACAGCGTCGCTTCGCGGGCGCTGGGAAGGATCTTGGCCAGCAGGCCGCGGGTCTCCGCGCGGCCACGAATGGCGGTCGGCGAGAAGCGCGCCAGGGTCGCGGCGAGCGCACCCTGCATGGCGCTGAGCGTGGCGAGCTGGTGAGCCTGCAGGTCGCGGAACGAGTCCTCGACTGCGCGCTCCGGGCCCATGAAGCCGCGTTCCGGCGGGCTGAGCAGCTGGGCCAGCGCCTTGTCGGCGGTGCGGGCGAACTTCAGCGGATTGTTGCCGTCGAACTCCAGGCTGGTGTTCTGGGCGCCGAGCTGGGCCTTGGCCCGGGCGCGGGCCTCCAGCATCACCACCATGCCGCCGATGAGCCGCTTCATCAGCATGCCGGCGGTGGCCATCGCCTCGGCCGGCATGCCTTTGACGTCCGACGGCTGCAGGCCCGCGCCCGAAAGGAAGGCCGCCCATTCGCCGCCGCCCGGCGCGCCGAACGCACCGCCGACGGAAGCTGGTGCTGCCGGGGATGGCGGAGCCGGAGCTCCCCAGGACGACGCCGGCGCGGCTGCTGGAGCGGCGCTGGGCGGGGCGGTGAACGCGGGGGCGGGCCCGGGAACCGCCGCGAGCGGCGCCGGAGGCGGGGCGCCGAAGCCGCTGCGCGCCCAGTCCACCGCGTTGGTGCTGGCGAGCTGTCCCCAGACGTCGGCGGCGGAGGGCGCCGCCTCGGCCTGCGGCTCGCTGGACCAGGACGACGGCTGCAGGGCCGGCGCCTCCGGCTGGGCCCAGGCGGAGGGCTGTGGCTCGGGCGTCTCGACCCGCGGCGCGGCCCAGGAGCTGGAGGCCGAGCCGAGCCCGCTGATCGCCGCCTGCGGGGCCGGCCGATCCCACTTCGCGGGATCGACGCCGACGGGACTGGCGGGAACGTGGCTGTCCCAGCCGCCCCAGGCCGGCTCCGGCGCGGCGCCCGATGCGGCCGCGCCGCCCTCGCCCTCCAGCCGCGCGACGATCTCGTAATGGCCCACCAGGATCACGTCGCCGTCAGCGATGCGGTGCGGTCCGGGCAGCCGGGCGGCCGCGCCGTTCACGTAGGTGCCGTTGGTGCTGCGGTCGATCAGCGTGTAGCCGCCGTCGCGGTACTCGATCTCGCAATGCGTCGAGGAGATGTAGCTGCGCGGGTCCGGCAGGCTCCAGTCCATGTGCGGCGATCGGCCGATGCGCGCGCCGTGGCGATCGAGCTTGAGGCGCGCCGCCTCGCCGTTGTCGAGCCTGTCCAGGCCGTTGATGGTGAGCACGAGCGTCATGGCTAGGCGGCGTCGCTCCCGACCGCGAGGGCCTCGCCGAGCTTCAGCGCAGCGTCCAGCGCCTCAGCCGGCTTGCCGCTGGCCGACGCGGCTGAGATGACGGCGGCGGCGGCGAACTTGCCGGCGGTTTCCTTGGGCGCGAGGACCGGCTCGAGGTTTTCCGGCGCCAGCGATCCGCCCGAGAAGAACACCGCTAGCGCGCACAGCCGCTGGGGCGCGACGGTGTCGGCCGCGGAGGCCGCTTCGAACGCGGCGCGGCGGCGGTTCTCGCTGGGATCCTGCAGCCAGAGGAACGCGGCCTTCAACGCGTCGGCGTCGGCCGGCGGGGGTTGCGGCGGCGACAGGTCGCGCACCGAGCGCGCAGCCCAGGTCACTACCTCGAACCGGGGCAGGGCCTGGCCCAGGAACATCGCCGCCTCGTGGTTGCGTCCCTCGGCCCGCAAGCCGTCGAAGAAGCCTTCCGGCGGCTGGTCGTCCCGGTCCGTCGCCGGCCAGCCAAGGATCGAGGTCAGTTGCCTGGCCTCGGTCCACTTCACCTGTTTCCAACGTCCCATGATCCCGCCCTAGTTGATCATCACGATGCCGCCCTTGAGCACGGCCATGGCGGAGCCGTCGACCTCGGTCAGGAGGCCCTTCATGGTGTGCTGGATCTGGGCCTCGCTGGTGATCATCATCCCCTTCACGGTCACTCCCATCTGGTCGATGACGATGCTGCTCGAGCCCACCTTCAAGGTGATGCTCTGCATCGCCTCGATGGTCACTTTTCCGAGGTCGGTCTTCAGGTCGTAGTTCCCCATCTTGACCTGGTGGCTGGCGTTGCCCATCGAGACGGTGGTCTTCTGGTCGCCCTGCTTCACCGTCAGCTCGTCATCCTTCATGATCGAGGTGGTGCGCTTGCCCTGGCTCACCGTGTGGGTCTCGTCGCCGGTTTCCACGGTGACCTTCTCGTGGCGCTTGACCTCGGTGGCCCGGTCGCGGCCGATGCGGGCCTTGCGGTCGCGCTGCACCGTCAGCGCGTCATCGAGCAGCACCTCTCTCAGCATCGTTCGCTGGGCGTGGATGTAGACCTCCTCATGGCCGCCCTTGTCCTCCAGCCGGATCTCGTTGAACCCCTTGCCGCCAGGCGGCTGCTTCTCCGCGCCGGAATAGGAGCCGGCCTCGCCGACGGTCTGCGACTTCCACGTCGAGCGGGTCCGGTCGGCCGGCAGGTTGTAGGCGTGCTTGCGCTGGGCGTTGTAGACCCGGCCGGTGATGATCGGCCGGTCCGGGTCGCCGTCCAGGAAGTCGATGATCACCTCCTGGCCGACGCGGGGCAGGTCGACGTTGCCGAAGCCTTCCCCGGCCGCGTGGTGCGACACCCGCATCCAGCATGAGGTCTTGCCGGGAGCGTTGGGCGAGCGGTCCCAGTGGAAGCGGACCTTCACGCGCCCATGCTCGTCCACATAGATGACCTCGTTGGCCGGGCCGGTGACGGTCGCGGTTTCGGGCCCGTGGGCCGCGGGCCACGGCGTGACGAGCGGCGGGCGATAAAGGGTGTCGCTCGGGATGGCCTCGAGCTCGACCCTGCGGGGCTGCCCGCCATGGCCGCTGCGGTACGCCTCGGACTCGACGAAGTGGCGCACGCCGACGATCAGGTATTCGCGGTTGTAGCGCTTGATTACCGCCTCGGAGAGGGTGAACAGGCCACCGCACGCAAGGCCCACCACGTCGCCGACGCCGCGGAAGACCCGCCGCTGGGCCCGGGCGGCCGCGATCCGGGTCTTGCTGCGCGCCGCGCCCACCCCGCTCTCGACGAAATCGCCCAGGTACTCATAGACCTCCAGGGCGTCGGCGGGATGCTGGCTGGACGCCTCGGTCTTCCCGTCCACCGGGTTCTGCGGCTTGGTGAAGTCGTAGCTGCGCAGGGTGACCTTGGTCTGGCCGGCCGTGCTGACCCGTTCCATCCAGTCCGAGAGCGTGTCGGGGACCGCCGTCTCGCCTGTGCCGACCGGCTTGAGCCGGACCTTCTCGTAGTGGGGCGCCGCGGCGTGCGCGCCCTTGCCGTCGCAGATGACCATCTTGTGCGACGATTTCGCGTGCTTGAAGTAGTAGTAGATCCCCTCGTCTTCGAAGAGCCTGGAGAGGAAGGTGAAATCGCTTTCCTTGTACTGCACGCAGTAGTCGCGCTTGCGGTAGGTCCCCGTCAGCTTGAAGTCCAGGTCGTTCATGCCGGCGTCGGCGAACACCTTCTTGGCGATCTCGACGACCGTCTTCTCCTGGAAGATCCTGTAGTTCTTGTTGTGCTCGAGCAGGTGGAGCCACGGCCGCAGCGTCAGCCTGTAGTGGCTGCCTTCGATGTCCGCGCCGATCAGCTCGGCTTCCATCAAGAGCCCGTGGAAATAGCGCGCGTGCTCATGGGCGTCGGCGACGTCGATCGAGACCGGCTTGCCGAGGTGGGGAAGGAAGTCCACCTCATCGGCCGAGAATCCATCGACGAGGATCACGAACGGTTCGCTGAGGCGCTCGACCGCCTCGAACCTCTCGAGCTTGAAGTTGGCCCCCCCCAGGGCGATGGAAATCGTCGCCTGCCGATCCATCGACTACTCCTAACCGTCTGACACGGACCGTACACGACCCCAGCGCCGCAGCGCAAAGGCGTTGCCGGGGCGGCGCGGCTGGCGGCCGCCGCGCCCTTGCGAAAACGCCGGCTTTGGCCACACTTGGCGGACCGCCGCAGCGCTTCGGGGCGCGACAAGCGGCGGGTTTGCGGCGTTGGGGGGACGAGAGATGGCGCTCGATTTGGATCAACTGCTTGCGCCGGTCTCGGAAGAGGAGCCGGCCGGGCCGGACCTCGCCTACGACGCCGGGCGACAGGAAATCGAGCAGGCGTTCGAGACCTCGATCTCCATCGACTCCTCAGGCGCCGCGGAGCAAGGCGCCGACGTCGATTGGCGCCACACGATCAATGCGATCGTGGCCCAGAGCGCCCAGACCAAGGACGTCTGGCTGGCGGTTTACCTCTGCCGCGCTGGGGCGCTGTCCGGCGACCTGCAGACGGTGGAGACCGGCGCGAAATACCTCGCCGGGCTGCTCGAGCAGTATTGGCCGACCGTGCATCCGCAACTGGAGGAGTACGGTTTCCAGGGCCGAAAGGGGCCCTGCGACTCCCTGGTGGGGCTGCCGCAGTTCCTCAATCCGCTGCGCCGG
Source organism: Phenylobacterium sp. (assembly GCA_045802455.1). Classification (GTDB taxonomy): domain Bacteria; phylum Pseudomonadota; class Alphaproteobacteria; order Caulobacterales; family Caulobacteraceae; genus Phenylobacterium. The sequence continues at coordinate 32,157 of JBJMQX010000117.1, forward strand.
CTCACGCTGCTCAGCCATCCCCGCCTCGGCCAGTACTCGGGCCAGGACTTCGAGCGCTTCCATTCGGGCGGCGATGGCGAGGACGGCTACGGCATGTTCCGCGCCGCCTTGGAGGACGTGGGCCAGGAGGGTCTCGACGAGATCGCGGTTCGCCTGGACGCCATCCTCGACGGCCTGAAACGCTCGGACCTAGTGCTGACCGCCAACGCCGACGACGGCGGCGCGACCAACTTCCAGCCCGCCTACGAAGCGCTGAACCAGCTCAAGCGCGCGGTCCTGGCGTTCGGCTCGACACCGATGGCGGAGGAGGCGGCGCCGGACGGCGCGGGTGCGGCAGATGGCGGCGCCGGCGGAGGCAAGCTCTCCGGGCGCGTGGACTCGCGTGAAGACGTGGCGCGCGCCCTGGAGGCCATCGGCGACTATTACCGCCGCCGGGAGCCCGCCCATCCGATGCTGATGCTGCTCCAGCGGGCGCGCGAGTGGATCAACCTCGACTTCATGGCGATCCTGCAGGACATCGCGCCGGGCAGTCTCGATGAGGCGCGCACTGTGCTGCAATCGCGCAACCAGCGCGACGCCGGATAACTTGTGATTGAAGCCCGCATTGCCGATGCTATGGTGATCTCGGGCAATTGATGGTCTTGTAGCCATCTGCGTAGTTGGGGGAATTGCGATGGCCAAGGGTGGGCAGCGCTTCATCAAGGAAAACCGGGCGCCCCGTGTTCACATCGAATACGAGGTCGAAACCTTCGGTTCGCGCCAAAAGGTCGAGATTCCATTCGTCGTCGGCGTGATGTCCGACCTCTCCGGCAAGTCGAACGTCGAGAAGAAGGCGCTCGACAAGCGCGACTTCGTCGAATTCGACATGGACAACTTCGAACAGAAGATGGAGGCGATGGCGCCGCGCGCCGCCTTCACCGTCGAAAACACCCTGACCGGCGACGGGCAGATGGGCGTCGACCTGACCTTCAAGTCGCTCGAGGACTTCTCGCCCGGCCAGATCGCCAAGAACGTCCCGGCGCTGGCCAAACTGCTGGAAGCCCGCCAGCAACTGAACGACCTCATGCTCTACATGGACGGCAAGGACGGCGCCCAGGGCCTGCTCGACAAGGTCCTCAAGGACCCCGAGCTGATGAAGGCGCTCGCCGCGGCCAAGCCCGCCGCCGACGAAGGCAAAGCCGAGGGCTGATCACAGCCTCGAATTTTTTCGATTAAGCCTGCTGGGAGACAGTAATGGCGCAAGAGACTCTACAGCAAGGTGACGTCGCGGTCGCTGAAACCGTCACGCTCGACGACTTCGCTTCGCTCCTGCAGAAGGAATTCAAGCCGAACACCGACGCCAAGCAGGCGCGGATCGAAGAGGCGGTCAAGACCCTCGCCCAACAGGCGATGCAGGACGCCCAGGTCATTGGCGGCGACGTGTTCTCGACGGTCGACGCCCTGAAGGCGGCGATCGACCGCAAGCTCACCGAGCAGATCAACAAGATCATCCACCACAAGGATTTCCAGACGCTGGAATCGGCGTGGCGCGGCCTCTGGTACCTGGTCGGCAACACCTCGACGGGCAAGGACCTGAAGATCCGCGTGCTCAACATCTCCAAGGACGAGACGCGCAAGATGCTGCGTCAGTTCAGAGACGCCGCGTGGGACCAGAGCCCGCTGTTCAAGAAGGTCTATGAGGCGGAGTTCGGCCAACTCGGCGGACAGCCCTACGGCGCCTTCGTCTGCGACTATTCCTTCGACCACACCGCGCCCGACATCGAGGTGATGAAGGGGCTGTCGAAGATCGGCGCCGCGGCCCACGCCCCGTTCATCGCGGCGGCCGGCTCGCAGCTGCTGGGCATGGACAGCTGGCAGGAGCTCGCCAATCCGCGCGACATCGCCAAGCAGTTCGACGCCACCGACTACATGGCCTGGCGCTCGTTCCGGGATTCCAACGACAGCCGCTACATGGCGTTGACCCTGCCGCGCTTCCTGGGCCGCCCGCTCTATGGGGCCAACAGCGAGCCGGTCGAGGAATTCGGCTTCGAGGAAGAGACCGACGGGGGCAAGCACGACAACTATCTGTGGCTGAACGCGTCCTACGCGCTGGGCGTGCGGATCACCGAGGCCTTCAAGACCTACGGCTGGTGCACGCGCATCCGCGGGGTGGAATCGGGCGGCACGGTCGAGGGCCTGCCGACGGCGCTCTTCCCCACCGACGACGGCTCGATGGACGCCAAGTGCCCCACGGAGATCGCGATCTCCGACCGCCGCGAGGCGGAGCTATCCAAGGCCGGACTGATGGCCCTGATCCATCGCAAGAACACCGACCAGGCGACCTTCATCGGCGGCCAGACGCTGCACGCGCCCAAGGCCTACGAGGACGCCGACGCCACCGCGAGCGCCAACCTGTCGGCGCGGCTGCCGTACATCTTCGCCAGCTGCCGCTTCGCCCACTACCTGAAGTGCATGGTCCGCGACTGGGTGGGCAGCACGCGCGAGGCTCCGCAGCTGGCCAGCGACCTGCAGTCCTGGATCATGCAGTATGTCGATATGCAGCCGGACTTCTCCACCGAGGAGGACAAGGCCCGCAAGCCGCTGAAGCAGGCGTCGGTCGACGTCATTCCGGACCCGGAAAACCCCGGCTACTACCGCGGCGTCTTCCGGATGGTCCCGCACTATCAGCTCGAGGGCATGGACGTGTCGCTCAGCATGGTCTCCCGCCTGCCGAAGGGCGCCGGCTAGCGGGCTCTACGCACAATAAGTCGGCGCATCATCGAGAAGGAGAAGCTCAGTGGCCGTAGACATGTTCATGAAGCTCGAGGGCATAAAGGGGGAGTCGAAGGACAGCGTCCACAAGGACGAGATCGACGTCCTGGCCTGGAGCTGGGGCCTGAGCAACTCCGGCACGGCCCACACCGGGGGTGGCGCAGGCGCCGGCAAGGCCAATTTCCAGGACATCTCGTTCACCAAGTGGATCGATCTTGCCAGCACCTCGCTGATGCTGTCGGCCGCCAACGGCAAGCACATCAAGAGCGCCGTCCTGGTGGTGCGCAAGGCGGGCGAGCATCCGCTCGAATACGTCACCATCACGATGAACGAGTGCCTGATCACCTCGATCTCGACCGGCGGCAGCGGCGGCGAGGATCGGCTGACCGAGAACGTCACGATCAACTTCGCCAAGGTCGAAGTTAAGTACAAGGAGCAGACCCCGACCGGCGCCAAGGGCGGCGAGGGCGACTTCAAGTGGAATATCCAGGAGAACAAGACGTTCTGATGCACGGCGGCGCCGGCATCTGAACGGCGCCAACCAAATGGCCGACGCCGATGAACTCCTGCGCGCTGGTGACCTGGAAGGCGCGCGCCTCGCCCTGATCGACAGGGTCAAGGGCGCGCCTGACGATCAGCCGGCGCGCATGTTCCTGTTCCAGTTGCTGTGCGTGATGGGCGCCTGGGACAAGGCCAAGGCGCAGCTGCGCCTGCTGGCCCAGATGTCCCCGGAAGCCCAGATGCTCTCGGTGGCCTACAACATGGCGCTCGACGCCGAGCTCGAGCGCGAAAAGACGTTCTCGGGCGCGGCGCCGCCGGCTCTCCTGGTGAACACCTCGGAGTGGGCCGGCGACCTGGCTGCGGCGGTGGGTTTCCTGGCGCAGGGCCGCGTCGATGAGAGCGAAGCCGCGCGCGACAGGGCTTTCGACGCCGCGCCGGACACCCCGGGGCGGTTCGGCGAGCAGGCCTTCGACTGGATCGCCGACGCCGACGTGCGTTTCGGCCCCGCGTTCGAGGCGGTGATCTACGGGCGCTGGGGACTGGTGCCCTTCGACGCGGTCCGCAAGATGACCAGCGAGGGCCCGCAGGACCTGCGAGACCTGGTCTGGCTGCCGGTCGAGATCGAGTTCAAGACCGGCCAGTCGGTGGCCGCCATCCTGCCGGCGCGCTATCCGGGAACCGAGGCGTCGGGGACGGCGGACCTGATGCTGTCGCGCGGCACCGAATGGCGCGATGGCCCCACGGGCCCGCAAGGCCTGGGGCAGAGGGTCTGGGCGCTCGGGGATGGCGACGAGGTGGGACTCCTCTCCCTGCGACGCCTGACCTTCGACTGAGGTCGCCGGTGGCTTCGCGTATCAACCCCACACTGTTCGACAAGCTGGTGGCCGACCTGGAGTTGGACGGCCTGCGCGACGACCCGGAAGACAACACCGAAGTCAGCCGCTCCACGATGCGCTTCTACACGGTGCCGCGGATCGAGCGCTTCAACGAGGCGGCGCTGCGCGCCACGGTGCTGCGCGAGCTGAACTGGATCCTCAACACCACCAGCCTCGCCTCGGTGGAGGACCTCGAGCTCGTTCCCGAGGTGGAAACCTCGGTGCTGAACTACGGCGTCCGCGACATGGCCGGCAAGCTCCTGCAGAAGCGCGCGATCCAGAGCCGGGCGCGGGACATCCGCGAAGCCATCCGGCGGTTCGAGCCACGCATCGATCCGCAGAAGCTGGACGTCGATCCGATGACCGCGACCGACCGGCCCAACGCCGTGACCTTCGTGATCCGTGGCGATGTGACCACGGCGGTGAACGCCCTGCCTGTCGAGTTCAAGACCGACGTCGAGATCGACACCGGCGCGGCCACCTTGAGGGAGTAGGTCCGATGGATCCCCGCCTGTTGCGGGCCTACAACGAGGAGCTGATCTACCTGCGCGAAACCGCGCGTGAATTCGGCGAAGAGTACGAGACCGTCGCCGGCCGCCTGGGCCTGAACACCCCCAACGACGTGGATCCCTACGTGGAACGCCTGCTGGAGGGCGTGGCCTTCCTCGGCGCGCGGGTGAAGCTGAAGCTGCAGGATCAGTTCCCCGACTTCACCCAGCACCTGCTCAACGCCATCCAGCCGCACTACCTGGCGCCGACGCCGTCGATGTGCGTCGCAGCCTTCGAGCCGCAGGAAGGCGATCAGGCGGTGGCCACCGGCTTTCCCATTCCGCGGCTCACCGAGCTCAACGCCGTCTCGGCCGACGAAGCCGCCAGCGCGGTGACCTTCCGCACCGGCCAGGAGGTGGTGCTCTGGCCGCTGAAGATTGTCGAGGCGGAGTACCTCCCGACGCGGGCCGCCGTGGCGCCCTACCGGGGCGCAGCGGGGGTCACCGCCGAAGCCGGGCTGCGGCTGCGGATCACCAGCCTGGCGGGTGTCCCGCTGGCCAAGGTCGCGCCACCCAGCCTGCCGATTTACCTGGACGGTTCCGAAGTGATCCCGGGCGACCTCTACCGCCAGCTGATCGGCGACGCGGTGGCCACCGTGGCGCGTCCGGTCGGATCGGCCGCGGGCGACGCGGCATGGACCCGGCTGCCGGATCCCGAGCAGCACGGGTTCGAGGACGATTGCGCCCTGCTGCCCCCGGGCCGGCGCTCGTTTCGCGGCTACCGGCTGCTTTCGGAGTATTTCGCCTGTCCGGAACGCTTCCTGTTCGTGCGCCTGCAGGAGCTGGGCAAGGCCTTCGCCCGGTGCGAGGGCGACTGCGAGGTGGTGATCCTCTTCAACCGCACGGCGCCGACGCTGGCGCGGGCGGTGTCGGCGGAGAACTTCCGGCTGTTCGCCACGCCGGCGATCAACCTCTTCGAGAAGCAGCTCGACCGCGTGACCCTCAACGCCTTCGACCATGAGCTGCAACTGGTCCCCGACCGCACGCGGCCGCTGGACTTCGAGGTGTTCCGGACCCTCGATGTGACCGCCTACGGCCAGTCGAACGGCAACGCCCGGCCGGTGGCCCCGCTGCACGCGTTCGGCAGCCTGCTCTACGACTGGACCGAGGCGCTGTTCTACGTCACGCGGCTGCGCCACCGGCGCCTTTCGACCAAGGAACAGCGGCTGCGGCGCCGCGCCGACTACCTCGGCACCGAGACCTGGATCAGCCTGGTCGCGCCCGGCGACGCGCGGCGGCTGGACGACGCCCAGGAGCTGGCGGTGCGGGCGCTGGTCACCAACCGTGAACTGGCCGAGCAGCTGCGCCTGGGCGGCGCGAGCGATTTCCAGGTGAGCGGCATACCGGCCCGAGCGGTCACCGTGGTCCGCGCGCCGACCAAGCCGCGGCCGCCGCTGGGGATCAGCGACGCCGCCTGGCGGGTGATCGCCCACCTGACGCCGAACTACGCCTCCTTCGCCTCGGAGGAGGACGACGACCCCTCGGTGCTGCGCGACCACCTGGCGCTCTACGGCCGCATCGACGACCCGGCGCTGCGGCGGCAGATCGACGGCCTGCTGTCGATACGGTCCGAGCCGGTCACCCGCCGGGCTCCGGGCCAGGGGCGGACGGCCTTCGCGCGCGGCCAGCGGCTGCGCATCAAGCTGGACGACGCGCCGTTCGAGAACGCGCGGATGTTCCTGTTCTCGGCCGTGCTCGAGCGCTTCCTCGGCGAGTTCGCGACCGTCAACGCCTTCACCGAATGCACTTTTGAAAGCCCACAGGAGGGCGTCTTCGCTCAATGGCCGCCAAGAATGGGCCAACGCCGGAACATCTAGAGTTCCTCCGCAACGCCGCCGGCGATGCGAAGCGCCATGGCGTGTACGCCCTGCTGCGTGCGGCGGAAGCGCGCGCCCAGGGCCTGCCGCGGATCGGCGATTCGAAGCTTCCGTCGCAGAATATCGTCGACCTGGCGCAGGTCCCCGCCCTCGGGTTCCCGCCCTCGACCCTGGAGTCCATCAGCGTCAAGGGCGCGCGCGCCAAGGTGGAGGGCTACTGGTTCGGCCTGACCGGGCCCATGGGCCCGTTGCCGCTGCACCTGACCGAATTCGCCCTCTACGAAAGGCGATACTCCAAGGACCGGCCGTTCGGCGGCTTCCTCGACGTGCTGGCCGGCCGGATGCTGCAGTTCTTCTACCGGACCTGGGCCGAGGCCAATCCAGCCGCCAGCGCCGACCGCCCGGCCGAGGACCGCTTCTCGGGCTACATCGCCGCGCTCACCGGCGCCGTCGACGGAGTTTCGGAAACCTCGGCCTTTCCGCGGCACGCGCGGCTCTACTACGCCGGCCTCTATGCCTCGCGGCGCAGCGCGGGCGGCATTCAGGACGCGGTCGCCGACCTGACGGGCGTCCCGGTACGGCTGGTCGAATATGTCCCGCTGCTGCGCGACATCGAGCCCGAGGACCAGACGCGGCTCGGGCGCGGCTTCAATGGGCTGGGGGTGGACGCCGTCGCCGGACGGCGCGCCAGCACCGTTACGGACGCGTTCCGCGTGGTGGTCAGCGTCGACGATTTCCGCAGCTACGAAGCCTTCATGCCGGGGGGGCGCAAGTTCGACATCGTCGCCGAAGCCCTGGACTCTTTCGCTCCATCCCACCTTGAATGGGACCTGGAACTCGAAGCCGGGGAGGGCGCGATGCGTCCCGTGGCGCTGAACGGCCGCGCGCGGCTCGGCTGGACAAGTTGGATGAACCCCAAGGCGGGGAGCGGCGTGCGCGCCGCGGCCCGCCTGGGACGAAGCGCGCGCCGCGCCGCGCGCACCGCAGTCAGGAAAGGCCTCGCCGCATGACCGAGATCGCCCGCTCCGCCCTGTTCGGCCGGCTCAATCCGACCGCGCTCAAGGCCATCGAGACCGCCACCGCCTTCTGCAAGATGCGCGGCAACCCCTATGTCGAGCTGGTCCATTGGGTCCATGTCCTCTTGCAGGACCCGCAGAACGACGTGGGCGCCATCCGCACCCGCTTCCAGATGGACGACAGCAATCTCGCGCGCGACGTGGTGGCGGCGCTCGACGGCCTGCCACGCGGGGCGACCGCGATCTCCGACTTCTCGCCGCAGATCGAGGAGTCGATCGAGAAGGGCTGGCTCTACGCGTCGCTGATGTTCCAGGCGAACCGCGTGCGCACCGGGCAGCTGATCTTCGGCATGCTGAAGACGCCGACGCTGCGCAACACCCTGTTCTCGATCTCGGGGGAATTCCGCAAGGTCTCGGCCGACCTGCTGGGCGACGAGTTCGACAAGATCGTCGCCGGCTCGTCGGAGGTCGGCAGCGCCGCGCCCGCGCCCGGCGGCGCAGAGGCGGATTATTCCGGCGCCGCTCCCGAAACCGGCGGGGCGAGCGGCGAAGCTCTGGCCAAATTCTCAGTCGACCTGACCGAAAAGGCCCGCAACGGTGAGATCGACCAGATCGTCGGGCGCGACGCCGAGATCCGCCAGGTGATCGACATCCTGCTGCGCCGTCGCCAGAACAACCCGATCCTGGCCGGCGAGGCGGGGGTGGGCAAGACGGCGGTGGTCGAGGGCTTCGCCCGCCGCATCGTCGACGGCGACGTGCCGCCGGTGCTGAAAGACGTCACCCTGCGCTCGCTGGACATCGGCCTGCTGCAGGCCGGCGCCGGCGTGAAGGGCGAGTTCGAAAAGCGCCTGCGCCAGGTGATCGACGAGGTGGAATCCTCGCCCAAGCCGATCATCCTGTTCATCGACGAAGCCCACACGCTCATCGGCGCGGGTGGTGCCGCCGGCACCGGCGACGCGGCCAACCTCCTGAAGCCGGCGCTGGCGCGCGGGCGGCTGCGCACGATCGCGGCCACCACCTGGGCCGAATACCGGCAGTATTTCGAGAAGGACCCGGCGCTGACCCGGCGCTTCCAGACAGTGGGCGTGGGCGAGCCGGACACCGGCAACGCCGTCGCCATGATCCGCTCGGTCGCCCCGATGATGGAGAAGCACCACAAGGTGACCATCCTGGACGAGGCGGTGGAGGCGGCGGTGAAGCTGTCGCAGCGCTATGTCCCGGCCCGCCAGCTGCCCGACAAGGCGGTGAGCCTGCTCGACACCGCCGGCGCCCGGGTCGCCGTCTCGCAGCACGCCACGCCGGCGCCGGTGGAAGACCGCCGGCGGCGGATCGAGCTGCTCAACGTCGAGCTGGAGGTGGCCACGCGCGAGGCGGAGGGCCAGTACGCCGGCGCCGACCGCGTCGGCAAGCTGAAGGAGGCGCTGGAAGAAGCCCAGGCCGCGCTTGACGAGGTCGAGGCCAAGTGGGAGCGCGAGAAGACCGCCATCGCCGCGGCCTACGAGGCGCGCCAGGCGCTGTCCGCGGCGGCGGCCGACGCCGAGACAAAGCCGGACGCGCTGGCCGAGAAGAAGGCCGGCCTGGACGCGGCCCTGAAGGCCGTGGCGGCCGCGCACGGCGACAATCCGATGGTGTTCGGCGAGGTGGACGCCGATGCGGTCGCCGCCGTGGTGGGCGACTGGACCGGCATCCCGGTGGGCCGCATGGTCAAGGACGAGATCGCCTCGGTGCTGACCATCGCCGACCAGCTCAAGGCGCGCGTGGTGGGCCAGGACCATTCGATGGACGCCATCGCCAAGCGCATCCAGACCAGCCGCGCCAAGCTCGACAATCCCAACAAGCCGGTGGGCGTATTCATGCTCTGCGGGCCGTCCGGGGTCGGCAAGACCGAGACCGCGCACGTGCTCTCCGAGCTGCTCTACTCCGGCGACGACAGCCTGATCGTCATCAACATGAGCGAGTTCCAGGAAGCCCATACGGTCTCGACCCTGAAGGGCGCGCCGGCCGGCTACGTCGGCTACGGCCAGGGCGGGGTGCTGACCGAGGCGGTGCGCCGCCGGCCGTATTCGGTGGTGCTGCTGGACGAGGTCGAAAAGGCCCACCCCGACGTCCACGAGATGTTCTTCCAGGTGTTCGACAAGGGCTACATGGACGACTCCGAAGGCCGTCACATCGATTTCAAGAACACCCTGATCCTGCTGACCTCGAACGTCGGCACCGACCTGATCACCTCGCTGTCCGAGGACGAGGAGATGAAGCCGGACGCCGAGGCGCTGGCCCAGACGCTGCGCCCCGATCTCCTGAAGGTGTTTCCGCCGGCCCTGCTCGGCCGCCTGATCGTGCTGCCCTACTATCCGCTCTCGCCCACCATGCTGCAGGGCATCGTCAAGCTGCAGCTCGACCGGGTGAAGAAGCGGATCGCCGAGAACCACGGCATCGTCTTCAGCTACGACCAGTCGGTGATCGACCTGATCGTCTCGCGCTGCACGGAGGTGGCTTCCGGCGGGCGGATGATCGACGCCATCCTCACCAACACCATGCTGCCGGAGCTCTCCATCGCGCTGCTCGAGAAGCAGATGGCCGGCGAGGAGGTGGCGAAGATCACCGTGGCCGTGAAGGACTCGCTGTTCGTCTACGACTTCCAGATGGCCGAACCACCGGCCGCGGCCGAGCCGCCTGCGAAGACGAAGGCCAAGCCCAAGGCGGACGTGGCGCCCGAACCCGCCGCCTGAGGCGATGCCGGCCACGCCCTATGACGAGGTGGCCTATCCGAGCCACCCGTTCCGGCAGACCCATCCGGTGCGCCTGGCGCTGCCCGCCGCGCTGTTCGGGCTGCCCTACGCGGCGATGGCGACCGCGCGGGTGCTGGAGATCGGCTGCGGCGAGGGCGGCAACATCATCCCGATGGCGGTCAGCTATCCGGGCGCGACGATCGTCGGCTTCGACCTGGCCGCGAGCGCCATCGCGGCCGGCCAGTCGGTGATCGAGCGGCTGGGTCTCGGCAACATCCGGCTGGAAACCCGCGACATCCTCGACGCCGGCGCGGAGCTCGGCCAGTTCGACTACATCATCGCCCACGGCGTCTACTCGTGGGTGCCGGAGGCCGTGCGGGACGGCGTGCTGCGGGTGGTGCAGGACTGCCTGGCGCCCGAGGGGCTGGCGTTCGTCAGCTACAACGCCCTGCCCGGCTGTCACCTGCGGATGCTGATCCGCGAGATGGTGATGCACCACCTGCAAGGCGTGGAAGGCTTCGAGGCGCGGGTCGCCGGCGCGCGGGCCTTTCTCCAGCTCTACATCGACAACGCGCCGGACGACGACGCCACCTGCCTGACCATCAAGGCGCATTGCCGCAGCATGCTGGAGCGCGACCCGCACGTGGTGTTCCACGACGAGCTGGGGCCGGTGTTCGAGCCCTTCTACCTGCACGAGTTCGTCGCCGCCGCCGCGGGGCGCGGCCTGAAGTTCCTCGCCGAGGCCGAGGGGCTGTGGTGGCGCGAAGAGCTGTTCCCGAGCTCGCGCGGCAGGGCGATCGCCGGGCTGGTCGGCGCCGATCCTGTGAAGATGCAGCAGTACATGGACTTCGTCGCCGCGCGGCTCTTCCGCCAGAATATCCTGTGCCGGGCCGAGCGCGACGTGGACCGCCGCGTCGATTACCGCAGGGTGCGCGGCCTCTGGGCATCCGGCCCGGCGCGCACCGCCGATCCGGACCCGGACCTCGTCTCCAGCGCGCCGGTCCGCTTCGAGCTGGCCGGGGGCGCCGCGATCGCAATGGACGATCCCAAGCTCAAGCAGGCGTTGCACCGGATCGGCCAGGCGTGGCCGAGCGCGGTCGCGGTCGCCGACCTTCCCGATGACCCCGACGTCGACGAGGGCCTGCTGCAGCTCTTCACCGCCGGCTATGTGGACCTGACCGTCAGCGCCACGCCGTTCGCGGTGACGCCGGGCGAACGGCCGATCGCAAGTCCGCTGGCCCGGTTGCAGCTCTCGCAAGGCCAGTCCACGCTCTGCAGCCTCGATCACACCCTGGTGGCGTTCGAGGACGAGCCCAGCCGCCGGTTCCTCGGCCTGCTCGACGGCGCGCGGACGCGCGACGAGCTCGCCCAGGCCATGGCGGAAGACGCCGCCGACGGTGAAACGGCGGCCGACCTTGTCGAACGGCAGCTCACGGGCCTCGCCCGATTGGGCTTCCTGGTCGCCTGAGCCCTGCCGTTGCCAGCGGGCGCCGCCGGTGGTCCGATGCTGTGAACTGGGGAGGTGCGAGATGGCGGAACGGAAGGACGGCGTTGGGCGGCGTGGACTGCTGACTGCGGCCGGCGCAGGCGGGCTTCTGGCTGCCGCTGGCGGCGCGCGCGCCAAGCCGGGCGGCAGCGCCGGCGCCTCGCACCTGCGCACGCCGCCGGACGCCATCGTCGAGACCCGGGCGGGCAAGGTCCGCGGCTGCGTGCGCGACGGCGTGGCGACCTTCAAGGGCGTGCCCTACGGCGCCGGCACGGGCGGCGCGGCCCGCTGGCTGCCGCCGAAGCCGCCCGCGCCTTGGACCGGCGTGCGCAGCGCGCTGGCCTATGGCCCGGTCTGCCCGCAGGTGGTGCGCGGCGGCTGGAAGAGTGACGAGACGGCCTTCATCTACGACTGGGACGACGGGTTTCCAGGCGAGGATTGCCTGCGGCTCAACGTCTGGTCGGCGGGGCTGACCGGCAAGCCGCGGCCGGTGTTCTTCTGGATCCACGGCGGCGGCTACGAGGCGGGGTCCAGCCAGGAGCTGCCGGCCTACCACGGCGAGCGGCTGGCCCGGCGCGGCGACCTGGTGTTCGTCTCCGTCAACCACCGGCTGGGGCCGTTCGGCTACCTGGACCTGTCGCAGATCGGTGGGGCGAAATACGGGCTTTCTGGTAACGCCGGCCAGCTCGACCTGGTCGCGGCGCTGGAGTGGGTGAAGGCCAACATCGCGGCCTTCGGGGGCGACCCCGGCAACGTGACGATCGCCGGCCAGTCGGGCGGCGGGGCCAAGGTCTCGACCCTGATGGCGATGCCGGCGGCCAAGGGCCTGTTCCACAAGGCCATCGTCGAGAGCGGTTCGCTCACCAAGGTCGCCGACAGGGCCGCAACGAAGAGCCTGGCGGAAGCCGTGCTGAAGGCGCTCGACATCGCGCCTGGCGATCTGGGCAGGCTGGCCGACGTGCCGCCCGCGGCGCTGGTGGCCGCCGGCGAAAAGGCCAAGGCCACCATGCCGAAGGGTCCGGCCGGGAGCATCACCCTGGGCTGGGGGCCGGTCGCGGACGGCGCGGCGATTCCGGGGCCAACCTGGGCGAACGGCGCGCCGGCCCAGTCGGCGGACATCCCGATGATCATCGGGACCAACCTGAACGAGTTCTCGCCCAGCCTCTCGAACGCGGCTCTGGAAGACATCGACGAGGCGCGCGCCAGGACCTCGGCGCTGGCGGCGGGCGCGTCGGCGCAGGCCTGGGCGGCGTTCCGCGCGGCGGATCCCAAGGCCCGGCCGGTGGAGATATTCTCGCGCGTCGTCTCGGCCCAGTTCCGGGTCCCGGCGGTGATCCAGGCGCAGGCGAAGGCGGCGCAGGGCGGCGCGCCGGCCTATCTCTACCGCTTCGATTACAATCCAAGGACGGTGCTCGACGGACGGGTCCGCGCCTTCCACTGCGCCGAGATGGCCTATGCCTTCGACAACGTCGACCGCTGCCTGAACGCCACTGGGGGAACCGCCGAGGCCCGCGCGCTGTCGGCGAAGATGGCCGACGCCTGGATCGCCTTCATCCGCACCGGCGATCCGAACCACAAGGGCCTGCCGCACTGGCCGGCGGTCTCGAAGACCGCCACGCCGAACATGCTGTTCGACGCCGTCTGCACAGTGCGCGAGGACCCGGACAAGGCCGAACGGGCGGCGCTACGGGCCTAAGGTTGAACCGGCGGACGGCCCCCCGCTAGGCTTGGCCGCCGTCAGCGCCGGGAGATCCGCCATGCCCAAGATCGACTTCGCCGCCGCGCCGGAACGCAAGGGCTCCGGCTATCCGCCGCCCTTCGACGCGGCCTGCGCCGAGCGCGTGCGCCAGCGGCTGGGGAACGCGGGCGGGCTCACCGACTTCGGCGTCAACCTGATGCGCCTGCCGCCGGGCGGCTGGTCGAGCCAGCGCCATTGGCACAGCCACGAGGACGAGTTCGTCTATCTGCTCGAAGGCGAGCTTGTGCTCGTCGAGGACGCCGGCGAGACCGTGCTGCGGGCCGGGGACTGCGCTGCCTTCCCGAAGGGCTCCGGGAACGGCCACCACCTGATCAACCGCTCGGACGCGCTTGCGGTCTATCTGGAGGTCGGCTCGCGCCAGCCGCAGGACGTCACCGTCTGCTCCGATATCGACATGATGAGCGCCAACGCGGACGGCCGCTTCACGCACAAGGACGGGACGCCCTATTAGCCCAACTCCTCTCGCACTCCGCTGCGCGGGGGAACTGGATCCCGGCCTTCGCCGGGATGACTCGCTGCGCGGTCACTTCGGCAGGTGGCTGTCGTACCAGGCCAGCCAGCGCTGCATGCGGTCCTTCAGGAAGCTCGGCCGCGTCAGGCCGTGGAACTGGCCGGGGTAGATGACGAGGCCGGTGTCGACGCCGCGGCTCCTCAGCGCCTGGTACATCTGCTCGCTGTTCAGCAAGGGCACGTTGAAGTCCTTGTCGCCGGCCATGAACAGGGTCGGCGTGACGATGCGGGCGTTCTGGTAGAACGGGTAGCTGATCCGCATCCAGCCGGCGGTGTTCTCCCATGGGCGGCCCAGCTCGGCTTCGTAGTCGTTGACGTACTGGTCGGTGCCATAGCCGGCGAGCACGTTGCCGATCGAGGCGCCGGACACCGCGGCCTTGAACCGCTTGTCGCTTGCGATGACGTAGTTGGTCAGCATGCCGCCGTAGCTCCAGCCGCCGACCACCAGCCGCTCGGGGTCGGCCACGCCGCGGGCCACTGCATCGTCCACGGCCGCGAGCGCGTCGGCCACGTCCACCGAGCCCCACTTGGCGTAGATGGCCGCGGAATAGGCCTGGCCGCGGCCGGTGCCGCCCCGGAAGTTGGCCGCGGTCACCGCCAGCCCGTGGCTCGCGTAGATCTGCCAGTCGAGATTGAAGCTGGCGGCGAGCTGCGACTGCGGCCCGCCGTGGTTGAACAGCATGGTCGGGACCCGCTGGCCCGGCTTGGCGTTCGGCGGCGTGACCAGGAAGCCATGCACCTCGGTCCCGTCGCGGCTCTTGAAGCTGGTGCGGACGACCGGGGCGAGGTCGAGCTCCTTCAACCACGCGTCGTTCTGATGGCTGAGCTGGCGGAGCGCGCCGGACGCGTCGAGGGCGTAGACCTCGTTGGGCGCACCCACGGTCGAGAGCAGCAGGGCCATGCCGCCGGCCGGCGCCGCCGCGGGCGCGCTGAAGCTGCGCCAGCCGCCGATCACCGCGCGCAGCGGGCCGCCGGCGGCCGGGACCTCGGCCACGACCTGCGCCTCGTCGTCCTCTTCCAGCACGCGGATCGACCTGCCGTCGGCCGACCATTTCGGATTGGAGACGTTGCGGTCGAGCCCGCCGGTCAGGATGCGCGGGGCGCCGCCCGCCGCCGGGATTATCGCCAGCGTGCGCACGCCGTAGCCGATCAGCTTCACCGGGCCCCCGCGGATGTAGGCGATCTCGCGCCCATCCGGGCTCCAGGCGGGATAGCTGCCGAGGTTCGGCGGGTTGTCCTCGCCCTCGTAGGTCGTGAGCGCGGTGGGCGCGGAGGGCGTCGGGGCGGCGTCTGCCACGAAGACGTTGGTATCGTAGCCGCGGTCCGGGTCCTTGCTGCGGTTCGAGACGAAGGCGATCCGCTTGCCGTCGGGCGACCAGGCCGGCAGGGCTTCGTCATAGTCGCCGGTGGTGAGCCGCGTCGCCGTCTGGCTGGCGACATCGTAGAGCCACAGGCGGTGGCGCTTCTTGCCGAGGTAGCCCTCACGGTCCTGCTTGAAGTGGAAGCGGTCGACGACGATCGGCTTCGGCGGCTTGTCCTTGGCGACCACGGCGACCGGGGGCGGCGCGGCATCCGGCTTGGCGGCCGTCGGCGCGGTGGCCTCCGGCTTCGTCACGGTGACGGTGGTGGTGTTGGCCGCCTCGGCCTCGGGGTCCGGATCGTCGACGATCAAGGCCAGCCGTTTGGAGTCCGGCGACCAGGCGATGTCGCTGACCGAGCCCTTGATCCCCGGCAGCTTGCGGCCTTCGCCGCCCAGCCGTTCCATCAGCCAGAGCTGGTCGTCGCCGGCCGGCTCACCGCCGCGCGAGGAGGCGAACGCCAGCCAGCGGCCGTCGGGGCTGAACCGCGGTGTCGTCTCGCTCTCGTTCGCCCGATGGGTCAGCTGCACGGTGCGTGCGCCGTCCCACGAGGTCATCCAGATGTGCGTGACGCCCTTGTCCGCGGCGACGTCGGTGATCCCGACCGTGTAGGCGACCCATTGGCCGGAAGGGTCGACCTGCGGATCGCCGACGCGGCCCAGGCGCGCGTAGTCGTCGGGCGTGACCGGACGTCCGACCGCGGCTCCTGCCCAGGCGGCCGCGACGAGCGCCAGCGCGCCCAGCTTCGATTTGCTCATGGTCTGGTCCCCGATGGTTCATGTCTTAGCGTGGAGCGGCCGCTGAACGCCACCGCCGCCGCGATGCGCCGGCTTCGCCGACGCCCGGGCATGTGGTATTCCTGCGGTCCGTCGAACGCCCTTGCGGCGCGACCATCGACGGCAAGGCAGGCGAGTTCACCCATGCTCAACGTGAATGGGGTCCAGCTCCATTATGAACTGAAGGGGCGGGATGGGCCGCCCGTCGTCCTGGTGCACGGCTCCTGGGTCGATCACGCCAACTGGTCGGCGGTCGACGATGCGCTGGCAAGGTCGTTCCGGGTGCTGGCCTACGACCGGCGAGGGCACAGCCGGAGCGAGCGCCCGGCGGGCCAGGGCAGCGTCGATGAGGACGTCGCCGATCTCGCCGCGCTGATCGAAGCGCTCGGCCTGGCGCCGGCCCATGTCGTCGGGAATTCGTTCGGTGCCGTGATCGCGCTGCGGCTGGCGTGCGAGCGACCGGAGCTGTTCGCGAGCCTTTCGGTCCATGAGCCGCCGCTGATCGGCCTGCTGGACGGCGACCCCGGCCTGCGGCCGATGGTGGAGGCCGTGCAGTCGCGGCTGGGCGCGGTCGCCGAGCAGATCGCGCGCGGCGACGCGGCCGGCGCGAGCCGCAAGTTCGTCGACGAGGTCGCCCTCGGCCCGGGATCATGGGACCAGCTTCCGCCGGACATGCAGGCCGTGTTCATCAACAACGCGCCGACGTTCCTGGACGAGACGCGCGAGCCGCAGGCCTACGGCCTCGACCTCGAGCGTCTGCGCCGGTTCTCCGCGCCGGCTCTGCTGACGAAGGGCGACCAGAGCCCACCGTTCTTCGCCCCCGTGCTCGACATCGTTGCTTCGGCCCTGCCGCACGCCCGGCGGCTGACCTTCGAAGGCGCCGGCCACGCGCCGCAGATGTCCCATCCAGAAGCCTTCGTCTCGGTAGTGGGCGGGTTCATCGCCGAGGGCGCGCGGGTCGCGGCGTGAGGGCGGACCGGGAAAAGCGAGCCGGGCGCCCCCGGGGGAGCGCCCGAGCCATTTCGCTTAGTGCCGCGTCGCCCCGTTGATCGGGATGCGCTTGACGCGCTCCTGCGCCTGGGCGGACCTGGGCAGGGTGACGGTCAGCACGCCCTTGTTGAAGCTGGCGTCGACCTTGCCCTCGTCGATGTCACCCACAGGAATGCGACGTTCGAAGGCGCCGTAGTAGCGCTCGGAATAGCCGCGGCCTTCATCGCCCTGCTCGGACCGCTTCTCGCCGCGCAGGATCAGGACCCCGTCCTGCAGCGACAGGTCGATATCCTTCTCGTCCATGCCGGGCAGCTCGGCGGTCAGGCGGTAGCCGTCGTTGGTCTCGGACACCTCGATCTGGGGCCACCCGACGAGGCCGCTTCCGCCGGTCAGGGCCTGCGGCGCGCCGAAGTCGCGGAAGACATCGTCGAACAGCCGGTTCATCTCCTGGTGCAGGCGCGCGATGGGGGTCAGCGCGCCGCCGCCGAAGGACGCCGGCTCGCGGGGCTGGAGCGCAAGATCACGATCCTTGCGGCCCCAAGGGACAAGATCACCAAGGGTCATCGTAGATCCTCCGTTCTGAATGAGCCTCCGGCGCATGCAGCGCCCAGCCGCACCCGCCGGAGCCGTCTTGCGACGACGCGCCCATGTGGGCTTTTCGTGAACGATTTCAAGACCACGCCGGCTCTTGCGAGCTGTTTTTCGGCGCCTAAATCCGGGCCGCGAAACCCTCAGGGAGAAAGGTGCCGTCATGAAGACCACGACGTCGCCGGGCCTTCCCCGGCAGGAACCCCGCGGGCTCTCGAAGGAGGAGCTGATCCTGGCCTACGCCGCCATCGCAGTGACGATCGCCGCCAGCGCCTTCTTCATCGGCGCGATCTTCTTCGGCTGACGCCCGGAGCGCGATGACGCTCGCCGAACTCGCTGCGACGGCCTTCGCGACCCAGTTCGTCGCGTTCGGGCCGGTGGAGACCGCCGCGGTGTTCGGCGGGCTCACGGCCGGCGTGCACCGGCCGGAGCGGTTCCGGCTGGCGTGGCAGGCGGTGCTGATCGCCGGCGGGGTGCTGATGGGCTTCGCACTCGGCGGCGTGGCCGTGCTGGGGGCGCTGCACGTCAGCCTGGATGCTTTCCGCGTGGCCGGCGGCATCCTGCTCCTGATGCAGGCCACCGACCTGATCTTCGCCCATCGCACGGGCCTGACGGCGCTCACCGCAGGCGAGCGGCGCGAGGCGCTGGCGCCGGGCGACATCGCTGTCTTTCCGCTGGCCTTTCCGCTGATCGCCGGGCCCGGCACGCTGACCGCGGTGGTGCTGCTGATGGGCCGGACCGGCGATGTCGCCTCGGGGGCGGTGGTGATCGCCTGCATGCTGGCCTGCTTGGTGCTCACCTACCTGTGCATGATCTCGACCGAGCTGCTGCAGCGGTTGTTGAAGACGACCGGCGCGAACGTGGTGGCCCGGCTGTCGGGCATGATCCTGGCGGCGCTGGCGGTGCAGTTCATCTTCGACGGGGTGAAGGGCGCGCAGCTGTTCGCGGCCTGAGCTGGCGTGACGTGAGCTTACATTCGGCCGGGCCGTCCCCACATCGAGAACCATGGCTGTCGCCTTCACCCGTGAGGAAGACTACGAGGCCCAGGCGGCGAACCTGCCGGACCGGCCGATCTCGCCGCACGCCAACCTGGTCACCGCCACGGGCCTGGCGGCGATCGAGGCGGAGCTGGCGGCGGCGAAGGCGGCCTATTCCGCGGCCCAGGCTGAGGGCGGGATCAGCGCCGATCGCACCGCCATGGCCAGGGCCACCCGCGACCTGCGCTACTGGTCGGCGCGCCGCGCCAGCGCGCAGCTGACCGAGCCCACGCCGGAGCCGGGCCGGGTGCAGTTCGGCCGCACGGTGGAGATCGAGCGCGAGGACGGCCGCCGCCAGAGCTTCCGGATCGTCGGCGAGGACGAGGCGGACCCGGCGGCCGGCAGCGTCTCCTACGTCTCGCCGCTGGCGCGCGCGCTGCTCGGCAAGTCCGAGGGCGACGAGGTCACGCTGAACGGCGCCGCGGTGGGGATCGTCGCGGTCCGCTAGGTCGAGGACTCATAAACCGACGCAGCCGGGTGACCGGCCGGCAATCGGACGTCTTGGACTTCCGAGACGGGTGGAAGCGGATATGCACCAGCCCGCCGCGCTCGCCCGAACCTGGCGTTGATCCCCCAGATGCAGGAGGTGCTGCGCTTCCGGCTCTCGGCCACCTTCGCCCTCCGCGTGGCCCTTCACGACGTCTAGGTCGGCGCGACGACCACGCGCTCGACAGACGTCTCGTGGTAAGCTTGCGACACAGGGGATGCCTGATAGCCTCGCTGCCGTCTCCCTGAAGATCCTGGAGCCGCCGACGCCCTAACAACGATGCCGGACCGCAGCTACATCCTGGATGCTATCGGCAACACGCCGCTGGTCGAACTTCGGCGGATCGTCCCCAAAGGCTCTGCGCGGATCGTGGCCAAGCTCGAATCCGCCAACCCGACCGGCAGCATGAAGGACCGGCTGGCGCGCACCCTGATCGAGCGCGCCGCCGCGGACGGCCGCCTGAGGCCGGGCGGCACCGTGGTCGAGTACACGGCCGGGACGACCGGCATCTCTCTGGCGCTTGTCGCGAGCGCGCAAGGCTACCGCACGCATTTCGTGTTCTCCGACGCCTTCAGCGATGAGAAGCGCTGGACCATGCGGGCCTACGGCGCCGAGATCACCGATGTGACCAGCGACAACAAACGGATCACCAAGGAGCTGATCCAGGCGATGATCGCCAGAGCGGGCGAGATCAGTCAGCAGCCCGGGCACTGGTGGGCGGATCAGTTGAAGAACGAAGACGGAGCCGACGGCTATGCCGGTCTTGGGGAGGAAATTTGGCGCCAGACCGAAGGCCATGTCGATGTTCTGGTCCACACCGTCAGCACCGGCCACTCAATCCACGGCGCCAGCCGCGCCCTGCGGCGACACCGGCCAGACCTGGCCGTCATTGCCGTTGAACCGGCGGAATCCGCCGTTCTCTCGGGCAGACCGCCAGGTTCCCACAAGATCGAGGGAATCGGCCTTGGCTTCATCCCGCCGCTCTGGCGCCCCGACGAGGTCACAGAAATCATTGCCGTCTCTACCGACGATGCCAAGGCGATGGCCCGACGCCTTGCCCGCGAGGAAGCGATATTCGCCGGGACCTCGACGGGCGCCAACATTGTCGCCGCATTGCGCGTTGCCCAGCGATTGGGGCCCGAACGCACGATCGCGACCATCATCGTCGACTCTGGATTGCGCTATGTCAGCACCGACGTGTTCCAGGGCGGAGTGTAGCCCTCCGGCCATGCAAGCGGCGATTGGACATTGGCTTCCCAACTGGAAGCGGTCCCAAGCCGCGCCCTTTCGTGAGTACACGATCTAGGCCGCCCGAGCCTTGGGCGCGGGGACGAGTAGCAGCAGGGCGAGGGCGCCAAGGGCCGCGAACGCTGCGCCGACCAGGAACACCATGCCATGGCTCACCTGGTCCCAGAGCGCGCCGGCGACCAGGCTGGCGATCAGGCCCGAGAGGCCGACCGTGGCCGAGTACCAGCCGATCGCGCTGGCCCGGCGGGCGGGCGGCGCGAAATCGGCGGCGAGCGCCTTGCCGACCGCGCGGAACACGCCCTGGAAGACGCCATAGAGGCCGAACATGACGCCGATCAGCACGAGGTCGCCGCTGAGCCCGAAGCCCAGGTAGCTGACCAGGAACACCAGTTCGGCGGCCAGCAGCAGGTTGCGCCGCCCCAGCCGGTCCGAGAGGTGGCCCGCCGGATAGGAGATCAGGGCCGCGGCCAGGTTGAACCCGGCATAGATCAGGATCGTGGCGGGCAACGAGGCGCCGAGCGCGCGGGTCTCGAGGATCAGGAAGGCGTTGCTGGAGTTGCCGAGCCCGAAGATCGCGGTCGCGGCGAGGTAGCGCCGATAGCCCTTTGGCAGCCGTGTCGGCAGGGCGTCGATCCTGGTCTCGGACTTCGCGGCCGCCGGCGCTTCCTCGACCAGCAGCACCATCAGGAAGGCGAGCAGGCCCGGGACCACCGCCAGGTAGAAGATCCAGCGCAGGTCGACGGCCCAGACGGTGATGAGGGCGACGGCGATCAGCGGGCCGATGAACGCGCCGGCGTTGTCGCCCGCGCCCTCCAGGCCGAAGGCCTTGCCGCGGTGTTCTTCGGCGGCGGAGGCTGCGACCAGCGCGTCGCGCGGCGCCGAGCGGCTGCCCGACCCGAAGCGGTCCAGGAAACGCGCGCCGAGCACGCCGGACCAGGTCGTCGAGACCCCGATCAGCGGCTTGGAGAGGGCCGAGAGCGCATAGCCCACGAGCGCGACCGGTTTCCGCCGCCGGAGCCTGTCGGAGAGCGAGCCCGAGAAGCCCTGGACGATGTTCTGGGTCGCCTGGGCGAAACCCTCGATCAGCCCGACGGCGCTGCCGCCCGCGCCCAGCACCTGGGTCAGGAAGACGGGCAGGACGGGATAGAGCATCTCCGTGGAGATGTCGCCGAACAGGCTGGAGAGCGCCAGCAGCCCGGTGTTGCGGGTGAGGCCCTCGAATGGGCGCGGCTTGGTGACCATCGTCAGCCTCGCCTAGCACTGCTAGGCTTTCGCCGACAGCCAGAGACGCCGTCAGGCGCAAGGGGAGGATCGGATGAAGCTCGGGACACGGCATTGGATCGCGGCCGCCGCCATGGCGGGCGCAGCGTGGAGCGTGGCCGGCGCGGCGGCGGCCAAGGACTACCTCGGCGTGAAGTGCCAGAGCCCGCCGCCGGCGCACTGCACGGGCGAGGCCTGCCAGCCGCTGCTGGGCGATCCCGGCAATGCGGTCGATCCGAAGACCGGCCGCAAGTTCTGGCTCGACTATCCCTGCGACCTGAAGCCGGGCGACAAGGTGATCTTCGTGCTGAACATCCACGGCGCCGGGTCGATCGGCCAGTGGCAGCGGCACTACTTCCCGGCCATGGACTACAAGGACAAGTACAAGCTGGTGGTGGCGACGCCCACCGCGGCGACCTCGCCCGCGCGCGTGCCCGGCCAGCCCGGCGTCCGCGTCTGGGTGGCCGACGCCGACGACGCTCACCTGCAGAATATCGCCGAAGCCGTGTTCGACGCGTTCGGGCGGAAGAACATCAAGGCGTTCTGGCTGGCCGGACACAGCCAGGGCGGGGCCACCTCGCACCGCATCGTCTGCAGCGACTACTTCAAGGACAAGGTGGACGGGCTGCTCAGCCTCTCGGGCGGGCGGGTCGGGCGCGCCCAGATCAACCCGCGGTTCGGGCCGCCGAAGCCGGACGGCTCGCCGCCGGACCCGCGGCCGGCCGGCGCCGGGCTGGGAGGGGCTGCGCCGGGCGCCGCGCCGCTGCCGGCCTGCCAGTTCAGCCACATCTTCGAGACCGGCGAGCACGAGGTGGTGAGCCTGCCGGAGACCTCGCCGCTCGCCGAAGAGTTCGGCTGTGGCCCGCGCGTGGAGGAGAAGGAGGTCGTCGACGACCAGCCCGGCTACGTCTGGGACTATGCGCGCCAGGGCTACAAGGTCTGGGGGATGAAGGCGCGGCCGGGCAAGGCCAGGGTGTGGGTCTATCCGAAGTGCAAGGGCGGCCGGCTGGTGGCCGACGTCGAGCGCCTCGACAAGGGCCACACCGAGGGCCTGGAGCCGCACGTCACCGAGGCGATCGTCAAGCTGATGGCGAGCGCGCCCGGCGGCAAGGTGGCGAGCGCCGCGAGGTCCTAGACCGGAGGGGCCTGGCGCGCCGGCGCCGAGCTGAACCAAGCCGGCTCTCTCCGCGTTGCGCGATCGAGGGACGGTAGAGAGCGGCCACCATGAAGCCTGCGGTCGGCGCTGTTGCGTCCCTGGCCATGCTGGCGGTGTGCGCCTGCGCCTCCGCGCCGGCCATCTCGCCGCCGGCCGCTCCACAGACCTTCGCGACGCCCCAGGTGGCGCAGGGCGCGGCGCTGGCCAAGCTCGGCGACTGCCAGACCTGCCATACGGCCGAGGACGGGCGGCCTTACGCCGGCGGCCGGCCGATCGGCACGCCGTTCGGGCAGGTGTTCGCCACCAACATCACCCCCGACCGCGAGACCGGCATCGGCGGCTATTCGCAGGCCGCGTTCCGCCGGGCGATGCGCCAGGGCCTGAGGCGCGACGGCGCGCAGCTCTATCCGGCCTTCCCGTACGATCATTTCAGCTATGCCGCCGACGCCGACTTCGACGCGCTCTACGCCTTCCTGATGAGCCGCGAGCCGATGCGCCGCGCGAACACGCCGAACCGGCTGGTCCCGCCGGTCGGCTTCCGGCCGGTCGTGGCGATCTGGAAGGCGCTCTACTTCCGGCCCGAGCCGTTCCGCCCGACCTCGGGCAAGAGCGACGAATGGAACCGCGGCGCCTACCTGGTGCAGAGTTTCGGCCATTGCGGCGCCTGTCACACGCCGCACAACTGGCTGGGCGCCGAGGACAGGAAGCGGCCGCTGGACGGCGGCTATGCCGAGGGTTGGTACGCACCCCCGCTGAACGGCTCGACGCCGGCGTCCGTCCCGTGGACCGAAGCGTCGCTCACGACCTACCTGCGCACCGGCCTCGACGTGAACCACGCGGCGTCGGCGGGACCGATGGGCGAGGTGGCTCACGAGCTCGCCCGAGCGCCCGAGCGCGACGTCCATGCGATCGCTGTCTATCTGGCGGACCTGATGAACCGGCCGGCGCGCTCGGCGCCGGTGGACCGCGCCGCGCGGGCCACCGAGGCGCACCCGGAAGGGGCGACGCTCTACGTCGGGGCCTGCGCCAATTGCCACGACGCCGGCGCGCCGATGATGCGCGAGGGCCGCCCGCCGCTGCCGCTGGGCACGCCGCTGCACGAGGACGATCCGCGCGACACGATCCAGATCGTGCTGCAGGGCCTGAAGCCGCCGGTCGGCGCGGCCGGACCCTTCATGCCGGCGTTCGCCGCCACCTTCACCGACGCCCAGGTGGCCGAGATCGCCGCCTACCTGCGCGCCCGCTACAGTGACCGCCCGGCATGGCGCGACCTGCCGCACGCGGTCGCCAAGGCCCGCAAGGAGGCCGCCGCTTGAGCCTGACGATCAACGTCAACGGCGCCGACCGCGCGGTGGACGCCTCGCCGGAGACGCCGCTGCTCTATGTGCTGCGGGGCGACCTCGGCCTGAACGGCGCGAAGTTCGGCTGCGGCCTGGGCCAATGCGGCGCCTGCACGGTGACGGTGGACGGCAAGGCGGTGTTCTCCTGCGTGCTGCCGGTCGCAGCCGTGCGCGGGCGCAAAGTGGTGACGGTCGAGGGCTTGGGGACGGCGGCCGCGCCGGGCCGGCTGCAGCAGGCCTTCGAGGCCGAGCAGGCCGCGCAGTGCGGCTACTGCATCGCCGGGATGATCATGCGGGCCAAGGCGCTGCTGGACGCCAACCCCCGGCCCAGCGAGGCCGAGCTGCGCAAGGCCATGCAGCCCAACCTCTGCCGCTGCGGCACCCACATGCGCATCCTGCGCGCGGTGCGCCGGGCAGCCGGCCTGCCGGTGGAAGGGACGCCGGCATGAGCGAGGCCCTGGAGGTCTCGCGGCGGGGCCTGCTGCAGGCGGGCGGCGCGCTGGTGGTGGCCTTCTCGCTCGCGGGGCGCGCGCTCGCCCAGGAAGGCGGCGCAGGGCAGAAGCCAGTCGCGCCGGGCCTGCCGGGCAGCCTCAAGACCACGCCGATGCTGGACGCCTGGATCCGGGTCGGCGCCGACGGGCAGGTGACGGTGTTCACCGGCAAGGCGGAGCTGGGCCAGGGGATCAAGACCGCGCTCACGCAGATCGCCGCCGAGGAGCTGGACCTGCCGCCAACGGCGATCAGCCTGGTCACCGCCGACACCGCGCGGACCCCGAACGAAGGCGTCACCGCCGGCAGCCATTCGCTGCAGGACTCCGGGACGGCGATCCTCAACGCCGCGGCCAATGTGCGGATGCTGCTGACCGCCGCGGCGGCCGAGCGCTGGCGGCTCTCGCCCGGCAACCTGGCGACCAGCGGCGACGGCAAGCTGCGCAGCCCCGACGGCCGCACGCTGGGCTACGGCGAGCTCGCCGCGGCCCTGTCGCTGCATGTGGAGGCCCGCGCCGACGCGCCACGGCGAAGCGGGCCGCACAGGACGCTCGGCCAGAACCTGCCCAGGGTGGACATCCCGGCGAAGCTCACCGGAGGGCCGGCCTATGTGCAGGACCTGCGGCTGCCCGGCATGCTGCACGCCCGGGTGGTGCGCGGACCTTCGGACGGGACGCAGATCGGGCCGCTCGACGAGGCGGCGGTCTCCGCCATGCCGGGCGTGGTCAGGCTGGTCCGCAACGGCCGCTTCGCCGCGGTGATCGCCGAGCGGGAATGGACGGCGGTCCAGGCCCTGCAGCGCCTGCAGCAGGCGCCCTGGCGCCGCACGGCGCCGGCTATCCCGGCCGATCCATTGGCCGCCCTGAAGGCCGCGCCCAGCCAGGATACGGTGATCCTCGATAGGCCCGGCTCGGCGCCGGCGGCGGCGAGGACCGTCCGCGCCCGCTACACGCGGCCGTGGCTGATGCACGGCGCCATCGGCCCCTCCTGCGCCGTCGCCCAGCTGCAAGGCGACCAGCTCACCGTCTGGACCCACACCCAGGGCGTCTACCCGCTGCGCAATTCCATCGCCGAGCTGGTGCGCATGCCGCGCGACAAGGTGCGCTGCATCCACATGGAGGGCTCCGGCTGCTATGGCCACAACGGCGCCGACGACGTGGCGGCCGATGCGGCGCTGGCCGCGCTGGCGGTCCCTGGCCGGCCGGTGCGCCTGCAGTGGATGCGCGAGCAGGAGCACGGCTGGGAGCCGCTGGGCTCGGGCATGCTCGCCGAGGCCGAGGCTGCCCTCGACGCCGTGGGCAGGATCGCCAGCTGGCGCTGCGAGGTCTGGAGCAATCCGCACAACGGCCGTCCGACCAGCGCCGGCGGCCTCCTGGCCGGCGCCGAGGTCGACCCGCCGTTCGCAGCCCCCAGCCCGCAGCCGATCCCGATGCCGGAGGGCGGCGGCGACCGCAACGCGATCCCGATCTACCGCGTCCCGGCGGCCCGCGTGGTCTCCCACTTCGTCCGCGAGCGGCCGCTCCGGGTCTCGGCCCTGCGCTCGCTGGGCGCGCACATGAACGTCTTCGCGGTCGAGAGCTTCATGGACGAGCTGGCGCTGGCGGCGGGCGCCGATCCGGTGGCCTTCCGCCTGGCGCACCTCGACGACCCGCGCGCCGCCGACGTCGTGCGGCTCTGCGCCGAGAAGTTCGGCTGGACCACGCGGCCGCGCGGCTCCGGTTTCGCCTTCGCCCGCTACAAGAACCTCGCCACCTACTGCGCCGTCGCCCTCGAGGTCGAGGTGGAGCGGGAGACCGGCCAGGTGAGAGTCGGGCGCGTGGTCGCCGCGGTCGACAGCGGCGAGGCGGTCAATCCGGACGGCATCCGGAACCAGACCGAGGGCGGCATCGTCCAGGCCCTGAGCTGGAGCGGGCTGGAGGCGGTCGGCTTCGACGGCGCCCATCGGACCAGCTTCGACTGGAGCGTCTATCCGATCGCCCGCTTCCAGGACGTGCCGGCCTCGGTCGCGGTGCACGTCATCGACCGGCCCGGCCTGCCGTTCCTGGGCGCAGGCGAAGCCGCGCAGGGCCCAGCCGCGGCCGCGCTCGCCAATGCCGTTGCGGCCGCCACCGGCCATCGGCTGCGCGACCTGCCGCTCAACGCCGAGCGCGTGAAAGCGGCGATCGGCGTCTGATCGCCGCCGCTCGTTCTCCGCCAGCCCATCGCCAGAGCGGGACGGAGCCCAGGCGGTTGGGTATCGTGCGGCATGCGTGACGATCCTCAGTTCCGGCCCATCCCGCTCAGCGGCGCGCCTTATGCGCGCGGGGAGGCCATGGGCGTCGCCCTGCGGGACCGGATCCGGGCGCACCTGGGGGCGTGGCTCGGCGCGCTAGGCGGGGCGGGCGTCGGCGATCCGGAGGCCTATGTCGCCGATATGTTGGCGGAGACGGACTTCACGTCCGCAATCGAGCGGCACACGCCCGACCTGATGCGCGAGGTCGAAGGGATCGCGGCAGGCGCCCAGGCGCCGCTCGGGCTGCTCTTCGGCCTGCAGCTGCTCGACGAGGAATGGGCGCATCGCGTGCGGCTGCAGCGCCGGCCCGCGAAGCTCGAGAAGTGCAGCAGCATCGGGCTTGCGCCCGCGACCGGCCCCACCTGGATCGCCCAGAACATGGACCTGGGGACCTACACCGACGGCCATCAGGTGTTGCTGTCGATCTCCGGGGACGACGGCGCGCTAGCGGCGCTGGTGTTCTCGGTCGCCGGCATGATCGGGCTGATGGGCGTGAACGCCGCCGGCGTCGGTGTGTGCGTGAACTCGCTGCCGCAGCTGCCTTCCGCGCCGCAGGGGCTGCCGGTGGCCTTCGTCCTGCGCCGCCTGCTGCAGGCCCGTGACCTGACCGAAGCCTCGGAGCTGGTCCTGTCCCTGCCGCACGCCACCAACCAGCACTACCTGATCGCCGGCCCGGACGGCGTGCGCAGCTTCGAGGCGTCCGCCACAGGCGTGAGCGAATTCCATCCGCCGCAGCCGTCGCGGGTGCTGCACACCAACCATCCGCTGGCCGAGGTCCAGGGCGACCCCGAGACCGCCGCGGCGCGGGAGAACACCGTGGCGCGTCTGGCGGCGCTGACCGCGCGGCTCGGGGCCGGCGAGCCGGGGCTGGCTGAGATCGAGAGCGCGCTCGCCTCGTTCGACGATCCGCGCCACCCGGTCTGCCGCCTGCCGGGCGCGGCCCCGATGGCGCCCTTCACCACCGGTTCGATGATCGCGGCCCTGCAGCCCGACCGGGTGCGCAGCTGGGTCAGTCCGGGCCCGCCGAGCGTCGCCGGCTACCGGACCTTCGATCTCGCCTCAGGAGACGCCGGCTAGGGTCTCGCCGTCCCTGGTCGCGGTGAGGGCGCGCGGCGCCAGCAGCAGCACCGGCAGCATCAGCGCGTAGACAGCCGTCGAGGCGACGACCGTCATCACGAACCCGCCGTGGCGGTCGTAGATCTCCGTCCCCAGGAGGTCGCCCAGGCGAAGGGCGATGAAATAGGCCGAGGCGGAAACCAGCATCATCATGGTTCCCTGCAGGCCCTTCGGACAGGAGCGGATCGCGAGGTCCAGGTAGGCCGCCGAGGCCAACCCGCCCATCAGGCTCATCGGGATCGCCGCGAGCAGCGCGCCCTCGGCGGTGTGGACGATGAGCAGCGGCAGCATCTGGGGGATCGCAAGCAGGGTGCTCCACAGCAGCAGCCTGGACAGCCGCACCCGCTGGCAGAGCCAGCCGTAGGCCAGGAAGCTCGGGATGTAGACGCCCCAGAAGATGGCGTAGAAGCCGCCCACCTGGGCGTCGGTCGCGTGCAGGGTGTTGGAGAGGTGGTACTGCAGGGCCGCGCCGAAGCTGGGCGCGAAGTTCCAGAGCAGCAGCAGAAGCACCGGCGCATAGACCGGCCGACAGAGGGCCAGCCGCGCCAGGTCGCCCAGGAAGTTTGTCTGCGGGGCGTGCGGCCGGGGCGGGAAGAGCGACCGCGGCGCAATGGCGCCGGCCACAGCGACTACGCCCACAAGCGCCGCGCCGAGCAGGAAGACGCTGCGCGCCGCTCCTACGGCGTCCAGGCCTTCCAGCGCCTGGCTGAAGACGCCGCCCAGCGCGAAGCCGGCCAGCAGCGGCAGCATGACCGCGATGTTCAGGACGGCGCTGGCCTGGCCCGGCATCAGGTGCTTCTGGCCCAGGGCCGAGAAGAGGCCGTTGGTCGCTCCGAGCACGGTCTGGATCAGCGCCGTAGCCAGGGTCAGCCCCACCAGCAGGGTGGCGTAGGTCGGGGCCGTGAACGCCAGCGCCACGTATCCCGCCGCGGTCAGCCCACCGAACAGCATCAGGTGGCCGCGGTCGCCCGCCCCGAACGGGCTCCAGCGGTCGCGGAGCAGGCCGAACAGGAAGGCGGCGTAGAGCGGAAGCGACGTCCAGAGATTGAACACGGCGAGCGCGTGCGCGCTCAGGTGCAGCCGGTTCTTCAGGAAGAACAGCAGCGGGATCGAGAGCAGCCCGCCGTAGGGCGCGGCCATCAGCGCCAGGAGCAGAAGCAGGCCGGCCGATCCCAGCAGCCTGGCGCGCTCGCCAGGCGGCAGCACCGCGGCGTCCTGTGCCGCGTCCCGCTCGGCGCTGCTGACAACCTCGTCCATGCACCCCCGCCGGGGCCGATTAGGGCGCGACGGCCTCGCGCCGTCAACGCTGTGGGACTGTCCCCGCCTGAGACGGATCCTTGATCGCCGCCTCGTGGACCGCCTTCTGGAAGGCGCCCAGCGCCTCGAACAGGGCCTTGTCGTCCGGCTTCGGCCACTGCGAGTTCACCGCGATCACCAGCCGGTCCTTCGGATAGACCAGGATCGACTGGCCGTAGATGCCGGACGCCTCGTAGGCCTCGGGCCCGATCCACCAGAAATAGCCATAGCCGGCGGGCGGCGCGCGGCCGTTGTCGATCTGGCGGCGCGTGGACTGGGCGATCCAGTCGGCGTCGACCACGCGGTGGCCATCGATGACCCCGCCGTCCAGGGCGAACTGGCCGAGCCGGGCGTAGTCGCCCAGGGTCATCAGCAGGCAGCACCCGGCGAGCTCGCGGCCTTGCGGGTCGACGTGCCAGGCGCCGTCGCGCGCCATGCCATAGGGCTTCCAGATCTTTTCGGAGAGGTAGTCCGCCAGCGGCATGTGCACGGCCCGCGCCAGCACCAGCCCCGCCAGGTGCGTCTCGGCGGTGTTGTAGTGGAACGTCGTCCCCGGCGGATGAGCGCGGGGCAGCGTCTTCATGTAGCCGGTCATGCCGTCGCCCAAGATCGCCTCGCGGTAGAACTTCGCAAGGTCGGACTGGCCGCCGACATAGCCTTCTTCCCATTTCACGCCCGAGCTCATGGTGAGCAGCTGGCGCACGGTGACCCCCTCGTAGGCCGAGCCCTTCAGTTCGGGAACGAAGCGCTCGATCGGGTCCTGCAGGCGGATCCTGCCGTCGTGGATCGCCGCGCCGAATAAGAGTGAAGTGACCGACTTGGCTACCGATTGCGAGACCCAGCGATCGGTCGGGGCGCGGCCCATGCCGTAGCGCTCCAGGATCACCTCGCCGTCCTTCAGCACCATCACGCCGGAGACGTTGTAGGCGGCCATGTAGTCCTCGACCGTCCAGGTCCGGCCCTGCCACTGGTAGCTGGGGGCGATCTGGCGGGCGGCGAGGGGCAGGGCGCGCACCTTGGCCCCGCGCCGGACGGTGCGCACCGGGAAGGTGTTGCCGGCGTCGTTCAGCCCGTCGAGCGGCCGATCGGGCGTCCAGGACCCGACCGGCGAGGCGCCCGCCCAGCCTGGCGAAAACAGGATGACAGCCCCCGCGGCAAGCGCAGCCCCTATGCGCACCGGTTCCCCTCCTCGAGCGCCATGGTCGCGGGATGATGCACGCTGGCCGCAGGCAGGGCTACCGCCGTGCGCGCCTTCGCGTCTCAGATGGTGTAGAAGCCCGGCCCGGTGACCGAACGACCCGCCCATACGCTCTCCGTCGCCCCGATGATGGACTGGACGGACCGGCATTGCCGGGTGCTGCACCGCGGGCTGACGTCGCGCGCGGTGCTCTACACCGAGATGCTGACCACCGGCGCGATCCTGCACGGCGACCGGGCGCGGCTGCTGGTCTTCGATCCGGTGGAGCACCCCGTCGCCCTGCAGCTCGGCGGCTCGGACCCGGCGGAGCTCGCGCAAGCGGCGCGCATCGGCGAGGCCGAAGGCTATGACGAGATCAACCTCAACGTCGGCTGTCCGTCGGACCGGGTGCAGTCGGGGCGGTTCGGCGCCTGCCTGATGCAGGAGCCGGAGCTGGTCGCCGAGTGCATGGCGGCGATCGCCGCGGCGGTGAAGGTCCCGGCGACGGTGAAGTGCCGCATCGGGGTGGACGACCAGGACCCGGCGCAGAGCCTGTTCACTCTGGTGGACCTGTGCGCTCAGGCCGGCGTCCGCCACTTCGTGGTGCATGCCAGGAAGGCGCACCTGAAGGGGCTGTCGCCCAAGGAGAACCGCGACGTTCCGCCGCTCGATTACCCGCTGGTCTGGCGGCTGAAGCGCGAGCGGCCGGGACTCACCGTCGTGATCAACGGCGGGGTGGCTTCGCTCGACGAGGCGCAGGAGCACCTGGCCCATGTGGACGGCGTCATGCTGGGCCGCGCGGCCTATCACACGCCGGGCGTGCTGGGCGAAGCCGACCGGCGGCTGTTCGGGGCCGGCGAGGACGTCTCCGCCGCCGAGGCGGTCGAGCGCTACCGGCCCTACATCGCCCGCGAGCTGGCCAAGGGGACGCACCTGGCGGCGATGACCCGGCACATGCTGGGGCTGTTCCATGGCAGCCCCGGCGCGCGGACGTGGCGGCGGATCCTGACGGTGGAGAGCGTCAGGCCGGGCGCGGGCCTGGAGGTCGTCGATGAGGCGCTGGGAGCAATATCAGCGCGCGCACGTGAAGAGGTCCCGCGCCACCCGGTAGCCGCGCTTAGCTGAAAATCCGGCGGGCCGTCCGGAGGATGGCCCTAGGGCTGCAGGATCAGCGCCTGGCGCGTCGCCTGGAAGCTGGCGAGGCGACCTAGGTAGCTCATCCCGAGCAGGGAGGTGTCGAGGCCGCGGTCGATCACCAGGGCGTCGACGTTGTCGAGCCTGGCGCCGCCCACGCTGACGCTGGCGAGCTTCACCGCCGCCGCGCGCGCCTGGCCTCCGGCGGTCACCACCTTGTAGGTGTAGTTGAGGTCGGCGGGGCTGAAGCCCAGGCGCTTGGCGTCCTCCGGCGTCAGCGCCACGGCGGTGGCCCCGGTGTCCACCAGGAAGCGCACGCTGGCCCCGTTTACCTGGCCCTGGGCCCAGTAGTGGCCGTCGCCCGACTTGGCGATCGTCGCAGCCGGTGCGTCCGGCTGGACGGGCGCGGGGTTGGCCGCGACGGCGGCCTCGGCGCGGGCGGACGAAAACGCCGGGGCGCGTTCGGACAGCGTCACCAGCACCTCGGCGCTGGCCGCCGCCGACACGCAGGTCAGGGCCATGACGGCCACGAGCTTCATTGCGTTTGACACGCCGTTCCACCTTGCCCACGGCCCTGTTCCGGGCCTTTCCATCGGGGTCAAAGTTAACGGCGGCGGGTTTGTAACGCGTGAACAGGCAGGCTTAACCAAAGATGGCCAGCTTTTCCGGGCGGATGCGGCCGCGCCGGGCCGGCAGCTCGGCCATGATCGCCTCGCGCTCAGCGTCCGACAGCTTCGCCCAGCCCGCCACCTCCGAAAGCTCGCGGTAGCAGCCGAGGCAGAGACCGCTTTCCCCGTCCACGACGCAGACCTGCACACAGGGCGTCCGGATCGGCTTGGGCGGGCCGGATGATGGGGCGGAAGGCATCGGCCCCGTCATGCCAGCACCGCTCCGCGCGCGCCAAGCAAAATTGTAGTCACAAGTAACTTCAATGTATCCGTATCAGACATGTAACATTAAATACTGTTCATTGCTTCCAATTAATTTGAGAAGAAGCGATGTGATCGGCAAGGTCTGTCGCGGGGACTGTTCTGTGGGAGACGCAACATGAAAGCCGCCACCGTTCTACTCGTCACCCTTGGTCTCGCCTGCGCCAGCGTGGCCACGGCGTCCGAGCGAGTGACCGATCTCGACTATCTGAAGGCCAACCGCTGCAAGGGCCTGGCCACGGGGCTGGGCTCCGGCGACACCGCCGGGCTCGACGCCATGATCAAGGCCGAGAGCCGCAACCGCCAGGACGCCGTCCTCTTCCGGGCGCAGGAGGAACAGGCCCGCGCCAAGCACGAGACCGCCAGGGCCGATTCGAGAGACCGCCTGAACGCCGAGCTCACCGGGCCCTGTCTGGCCTACATGAGCGGCGGCAAGGAAGCGTCCACCGGGCGCTGAGCCGCGGTCCCACGCACCCGACTGAGGCTGCCCGCCAGCCACGCGCGCCCGCTCCCTTGCTCGGTCGAGGGGGCGGGCGGCTTTTTCTTGCGTCGACGGCGAACGGAACCCAGGCTCGGCCGTATGCCTTTCCGCTGTCCGGCCACCCGCAGGGACGATCGCCTCCTTTGACCTCTGTTCTGACACCCGGCGACACCTGCTGGCGCCGCGAGCGCGCGGAGCGCGCGGCCTTCCTGGTCGACACGGAGGCGTACTTCACCGCGGTCTTCGACGCCCTGCAGAAGGCCCGCCGTTCGGTCATCCTGCTGGGCTGGGGGTTCGATCCGCGCACGCGGCTGTTCCCGGACGGCTACGATGGTCCCGACGACCCGGACGAGGTCGGCCGGATCCTGGTGGAGTTGGCCCGCGCGCGGCCCGAGCTCGACATCCGCATCCTGATCTGGCGCTCGGCGTTCGCGATCGCCGCCCAGCAGGAGTTCTTCCCGCACAAGGCGCGCGAGTGGTTCAAGGGGACCGGCGTGAAGTTCCGGCTCGACGATTCCGTGCCTTTCGGCGCCTGCCACCACCAGAAGGTGCTGGTGATCGACGACCGGGTGGCGTTCTGCGGCGGCGGCGATATCGCGGTCGACCGCTGGGACACCGCGCGCCATCCCGACCACGACCCGCGGCGGATCATGCCGGACCAGGAGTACCACGCGCCCCGTCACGAGGTGATGATGGTGGTGGACGGACCGGTGGCGGTTGCGCTGGGCGAGCACTGCCGGGAACGCTGGCGGCGGGCCACCGGCGAAGTGCTGGAGGCGCCGGAAGACGCCGGCGGCGATCCCTGGCCCGAGCATGTCCCGCCCACCCTGATCGGAGTCGACGTGGCCATCGCCCGCACCGAGCCGGAGTGGAAGAAGCGGCCGCTGGTCGACGAGATCCGGCGCCTGACGCTGGCCTGCATCGCCGAGGCGCGCGAGACGATCTACCTCGAGAACCAGTACTTCACCTCGCCGCTGATCACCGAGGCGCTGGCGGCGCGGCTGACCGAGCCGGAAGGGCCGGAGGTGGTGCTGATCTCCACCGGCCAGGCGCCCAGCTGGTTCGACCGCGCGACCATGGACCGGGCCCGCGGCGCGATGATCTGGCGGCTGCGCGCGGCGGACATCTTCGGCCGCCTGCGCGCCTTCTGGCCCGCCACCTCGGGGGGCAAGACCGTGATCGTCCACTCCAAGACCTCGGTGTTCGATGACCGGATCGCCCGGGTGGGCTCGGCCAACCTGAACAACCGCTCCGGCGGCTTCGACACCGAATGCGAGCTCTGCGTCGAATGCGACGCCGAGGGCGAGGCGCAGGCGGAGAGCCGGCTCGCGATCATGGCGTTCCGCGACCGCCTGGTCGGCCATTTCATGGGTTGTACGGGCGACGCCGTCGCCAAGGCGCGCGCCGACTTCGGCGGGCTGGGCCCGGCGATCGATGCGCTGAACCGCGACGGCAGGCTGCGGCCGATCGAGCCCCCGGCGGTCAGCGCGTTCGGCGAGTTCGTCGCCCATTACCACCTGGGGGACCCGCAGGACACGCGCGACGCCTGGAACCCGTTCCGCCGGCGCGAGCGCCTCTACACGGCGGTGCGCGAGATGCAGGTGCTGGCCGCGCCCGAGGAGCCGCCGCCGCTGATCGGCGAGGCGGACGAGGCCGCCGTCGGGGTCACGACGAGCCCTGGGACCGTGCGCGCGCCGCGATCTCGAAATCCATGACCAGCGGCAGGTGGTCGGAAGCTGTGCGGGTGAGCGGCGAGAACGGCGCGAAGACGTCGGTGACCCGGATCTCGGGGCTGACGAACAGGTGGTCGATGCGCAGCACCGGCAGCGGCGAGGGGAAGGTGGCGGTCGGCGTCTTGGTCCTGGCCAGAGCACGCGCCGCCGCGAGCTGGGCCACGAAGGTGCGGTAGACCACCGAGGTCGCCGTGGCGTTGAAGTCGCCCAGCAGGATCTTCGGCCCCTGGCAAAGGGGGTGCCCGAGCCAGGCGGGGCCCGCCAGGAACGCCGCCTGCCGTTGCTGCTCGCGCGGCACCAGGCCCAGGTGGGTGTTGATGATCTGCACGGGCCGGCCCTCGATCTCCACCTCGACCCAGAGCGCGCCGCGCGGCTCGAGGGCGGGGAAGGGCTCGTAGCCGGGCAGGGGCCCCACCTGCACCAGCCGCTCGGGGTAGCAGGTGAGGATTGCGTCCCCGTAGCGTTCCTCCTCGACGGTGAGCGCGGCGTGAAAATGGCAGGCCATGTCCAGCCGCCGGGCGATCTCGTGGGCCTGGTCGACGCCGCCGGTGCGGGCGCGGCCGACGTCCAGCTCCTGCAGGGCCACGATGTCCGGCTTCAGCGTGGCCAGCACCTGCGCCACCCTCGCCACGTCCAGCCGCCGGTCGTTCCCGACGCAACGGTGGACATTGTAGGTGACGATCCGGGGCATGAGCTCTGGCGTGGCCGGTTTGGGCGGCAGGGGCAAGGGGAACGGCTGGAGCGTCGCCGTGGTTCGCCGCTAAGCTGTGCGCACACGGGGAAGTCCATGAAGCCTATCCTGATCGCCGCGATGCTCCTGCAGGCCGCCGCCAACCCACCCCAGGACAGGCCGCCCGTCCTCACCCAACCGGATTGGCTGGCCAGGCCGAACGCGAGCGACCTAATGCGCTATTTCCCCAAGGCTGCGGAGACGGCGCACATCGGCGGCCGCGCGGTCCTGCACTGCACCCTGGATGCGGCCGGCAAACTCACAGATTGCACCGCGACCGAGGACCCGCCGGGATATGGATTCGCAGAAGCCGCGATCGCCATGGCGTCGCTATTCAGGATGCGGCCGCAGACCAAGGATGGACAACCCGTCGGCGGAGGCAAGATCAACATTCCGATCCGGTTCGATCGGCCGGGAGACGTTATGCCGTCCGCCGTCCTCGCGGCCCGCTGCTACGGGTATGCGGCCGCCGCGGCAGAGCGGGAGCCGGCCTCGGTCGAACTGCAGGCGGCCCTGGTCGCCTGGCGGACCATACTGAACATCAGATCCCTGCCGGAGCGGCAACGGCCCTCCGAGTTCGAACAGCTGTTGGTCTCTCTTCGGAAGTCGGGCGCGGAGAAGCTGGATCAGCCGTCCAGCAAGTCTGAACGCGACGAATGCTCCGCCGTCCTGCACCAGAACCCCTCCATGTTGAGTGAGTTGGAGGCTATGGCGCGCCAGTAGGTGCTTCCGCTTACGTCAACGTCATCTTCCCTTCGCGCCCCCTCGCGGGTATGGTCGCGGGCTTGCCGATACGCCGTAAAACAGCGGCGCCTGGGAGACCGCGATGAACCTCGACTTCACGCCTGAAGAGAACGCCTTCCGCGCCGAGGTCCGCGCCTTCATCGCCGAGAACTATCCGGCCGAACTGCGCGCCGCACAGGACAGCGGCCAGCCGCTGACCAAGGAGCAGTACCTGTCCTGGCACAAGGTGCTGGCCAAGAAGGGCTGGGTGGCGCCGGGCTGGCCGAAGGAACTGGGCGGCACCGGCTGGACGCCCACCCAGAAGTACATCTGGTCGGAGGAGCAGGCCCGCGCAGACACCCAAGGCATCCTGCCGTTCGGCGTCTCGATGCTGGCGCCGGTGCTCTACACGTTCGGGACCGACGAGCAGAAGGCGAAGTTCCTGCCGGGCATCTACAACGGCGAGGTCTGGTGGTGCCAGGGCTACTCCGAGCCGGGCGCCGGCTCCGACCTGGC
>JBJMQX010000013.1:0-35379 GCA_045802455.1 Phenylobacterium sp.
AACATTCTGGCCAGCTGTTGAAGGCGTTCGGAGAGGGAGAGTTTGTGAAAACCGGAAAGCCGAGAGGTGATGGCGTCTGACTTCTCCCGGCCGACCGCCTTCAAAGTACCCCATGAGAGCGCCGATCATCCACCTCCGCCGGGTCTCTCATTTCCGCTCGCCGATTATCTTTCGAAAGCGCCTGAAGCGAAGGTCCTGTGGATCGTGCGACATCCCCTGGACGCTATCTGCTCGCTGCGAATTGGGATCGAGCAGGACTGGGGCCACCATCCGCGCCCGCCCAATTGGCGAGATTGGCTGCACCGCCCGCTCCTCGAGCGGTGCGCACATCACTGGGCGTTCCTGAACTCGGTCGGGTTTGCAAACGTCCGGACGATAGCCACGGTCGTTTCGTTCGAGCGCATGATCGCCGATCCGCTCCAGTTCGCGCTGGAAGTCTGCGCTGAAGCCGACATGCCCGTCGCGTCGGCGCTGCCGCATGTCACGCGATGGGCGGACCGGGTGCAGGACACAAACAGCGCGCAGTTCGTGGAGGCGGCCACCTCACGCAACTATTCGCGTCGGGATCACGAGAGACGCGTTGAACGCTGGCGGGAGAACCTGACCCCCGCCGACGTCGCATCGCTGTGGCCGCTCGTTGAAGAGGCGGCCCTGGACTTTGGATATGCGCCGCCGGACGAGACGCCCCGTCACTTATGAGACGCAGCGCCCGTCAACCGGTGCGGACCTCCCGGGCGTCCGCGATGGGCGGAAAGGGATATTCGAACCCACCAAAGAAATCGTCATCCCGGCCGGAGCGCCTGTAAGGCGCGCAGAGCCGGGACCCAGCAGTTCCTGCCTCGATCCGTCCTCTACGGGCGCTGCATCCACGACAGAGGTCCTTCCGGAACCTCGAACCACTCTTCCGACAAGTCCCGCCACTGCGGGTTCTGCGTCTCGATCAGCGCCAGCTTCCAAGTCCGCCGCCAGCGCTTGATCTGCTTCTCCCGCGCAATGGCTTCGAGCATGGTCGGATGCGGCCCGTACCAGACGAGCGCCTTGCATCCGTAGGTCTTCGAGAACCCTTCGAAGACGCCCAGCTTGTGCTGCGCCACGCGGGCTGGAAGCTCGCTGGTCACGCCGGTGTACAGCGTGCCGTTCCGCGCGCTGGCCATCATGTAGACGGCGATCCAGGGATCCTGCCCGACCATAGGGTCAGCTTAGCCGAGGCTGGTCGCGGTCGCGACGGTACGCGTCGCAGGTTGAGCTGCTGGGTCCCGGATCTGCGCGCCTTACAGGCGCTCCGTCCGGGATGACGGACGTGAGGGGTGTCCGCAATGGGTCGGAAGCGGAACTCCGGACCGATCCGGAAAGCAGACGCTGGTCCTGGCGTGCCGACCGGCTGACGTCGCCGAGGTCCACGAAGGGTGGAAAGGCAGTCAGTGGGTCCGCGCTCGAAAGCGGACCTGATGGACCCAGGCTCCGGGGCAGGCGGACAAATCTGTCCCGCAGGCATCGTCCGCGCGTCTAGGGGGTCTTTGCGCGCGCGGCCCGCAAGGTCCCGCCGTCGGCGCCGGTCAGCGTCAGGCCGCTCTTGTCGAATGTCACGTCGA
The DNA here is from genome assembly GCA_045802455.1 of Phenylobacterium sp. Taxonomy (GTDB): domain Bacteria; phylum Pseudomonadota; class Alphaproteobacteria; order Caulobacterales; family Caulobacteraceae; genus Phenylobacterium. Next base: position 1,593 of record JBJMQX010000013.1, read on the forward strand.
GGTCCGCGGTTGGGACGTAGAACCGGTCCTTGCCGTTCTGCAGAACCGACGCCGGCGGGATGCCGGCCACCTGGGCCGTCAGCTGCGCCGGCATGCCTCGTGGCAGGTTGGGGAAGCTGATGGTGAGCGTGCGCCCGTCAGGCAAGGCGTAGTCGCCCAAATATGACGCGACATTGGCGCCGGTCAGGATCTGCTCCTTGAAGTTCGCAGGCCGCCGCGGCGGCAGGACAAAGGGCAGGCCGTCGGTCACCAGGCGCGGATAGTAGGAAGGGTGGGTCTCGCCCGCATAGACCTGCGTCCTGAGCGCGACGCCGGGCCGGTTCTTCAGGGCTTCAGCCAGCTTCCTGAAGCCATCCATCTGCCAGTGCGGCGCGCCGGGCTGGTCGATGTCCTCCAATTCGCCCACCGCCAGATAGACCCGCGCGCCCTTGGCCCGGGGCGCGGCCCGGGCCACGGCGGCGACCACATCCGGGTCGAGCGAGACCGCCGTGCTGCCCATGATCCAGCCGGAGAAGGCGTCCGGCTTGTCGGCGAAAACGCGGGCCGCAAAGTTGCCGCCCAACGACCAGCCGGCCAGCACCGAACGCGCGTTGTCGACCGGGAACCTGGCCGCGATGAAGGGCCTGAGGTCCTCCAGCAGGAAGGCCTCGAACGCCGCGCCGCCACCGCCGAAGGCCGGGCCACCGAACTGCGGCTTGGTGACGACGTGGGCCAGGTCGTCGTAGCGGTGCGCGGCCTGGCCCGGCAGGTAGCCGACCTCGACCACATAGGCCGGCGCCATGACACCCCCGCCGCCCAGCAGGGCGCCGATGGCGCCGGCCACGCCGAAGCCGCCGTCCAGGGCGTAGACCACCGGGAACTTCTGGCCGGGCAGGAAGGGCGTCGCGCTGGGCTGGCGGACCACGACCTGGAAGTCACGCCCGATGCGGTCGGAGTGCAGCACGAAGGTGCTGAGACCAGGCTGCACGGGCGGAGTTTGAGAGACAATCCTGGGCGGCTCCGCGCGCGCCAGCCCGCGACAGACGCTGAAGGCAGCCGCCATGGCCAGGACCGTCGCGATGGCGCGCAGCATGGCGTCGTCTCCCCCGAACTGCCGCGAAGGCTAGGGCCGCGGCGCGCGATTTCAAACGCTCTTGTGGCAAGCGCCCGGAGGGTCCTTGATCCAATGCTCAGACGGCGGCAGGCGCTTGCGCCGCCCTCTCCCAACCTCTCCCACGATGCTCCGCATCTGGGAGAGGAGCGGGCGTCCGGTCGCGGATGATCGGTGGGCAGCAACCCCCTCCGTCTCTTCGCTCCGCTTCGAGACACCTCCCCATCAGCGGGCTTCGCCCTGGGGGAGGATCTCTAGCGATCTGCGTTGTCGAACTTCCGGACGTCGACGGCGGCTTCGTCGAAGCCGTCGAGCAGGCGGGCGTTGACGCCCATCTTGCCGAAGTCTTCGCCGAGCGTCTGCCAGTGGGTGCCGCAGCCGCAGACCGGGCAGTGGTGGATGCCGATCATCCGATCGCCCCAGACATAGGCCGTCGTCTCGCCGGATATACGGACCTGGTCCGGCGGGTAATAGGCGACCCGCCAGGCGAGCCGGCGACAGAGCGAGCAGTTGCAGTCCGCCACCCACGCGGGCTCGGCCGGAACCTCGATCCGCACGGCGCCGCAATGACAGCTTCCGTAGACAGCCATGGCGATTTGTAATTGCGAGCGGGGACGGTCGGCAATGGGGGCGAAGCGCAGTCCCGCCCCAGGGGAGGATCTGGGTGGAAATCGGTCTTTGCCCCGGGAGGGCAGGGGCGTATTCTTCCCGGGCGAAGTGGATGAGAGCGATGAGCGACGCTGTCGGCCCTGGCGACCTGGTTCTCTGCGTCAACGCCGCCCCGAACCATGCCACGGGACGGCCGACGCCGCTGCAGGCCGGAGAGACCTACCGGGTGATCGGGGTGATGGAATTCGCCTGCCCCTGCGGCCGGTCGGACGCCTTGCTCGACGTGGGCATCGACTTCGCCTGGTGCCAGACGCGATTCCGCCTGCTGCCGAAGCCCAAGGCGCAGGCGAAGACGCGGCGGGTTTCGGCGCCCAAGGAAACGGAAACGGTTCGCTGAATTCTCGGCGGCGACGGACCTGGGCGGGCCTGCCTTGCGCGGGCGCCGCGGTGTTGTCGGTTCTTCTGCTGGGAGGCGCGTCCCTGGCTCAAACGAACTTGGCTCAAACGAACTTGGCTCAAACGAATGGGGCGCTCCTCGGAACCTGGCGGCTGTCATCGGCGGTCGCCACGACCGCGTCCGGGGAACGCGACGCGCATCCGTACGGCGCGCACCCAAGCGGGCTGTTGTCCTATATGCCCGACGGGCGGATGACGGCGATGATCGCCTATGACGGGCGGCCCTCCCTGAGCGGCGACCGCGTCTCCGCTCCGGGCGCCGAGCGCGCCGCAGCGTTCGCGACCTTCTTCGCCTACGCCGGGCGCTACGAGGTGCGGGGCGACAGAGTCACCCACCATGTGGAGATCGCCTCGGTCCCCAACTGGGTCGGGACGGACCTTGTGCGGGTGATGGCGCTGCAGGGCGATCGATTGACGCTCTCGACGCCGCCGCTGTCGGTCGGAGGCCGAACGCAGTCGACCGAACTCGTGTGGGAGCGCGCGAAGTAGTTCGCGTCCGCAACGGGTGCCTAGCGGCCGTTCGAATCCGCAACGCCGGCTCCGCCGATCTGCCGCGCGACGTGCGGCATCGCCTCGTCAAGCAGGGCCAGGCAGTCGCGGTAGCCGGCCATCCCGAGTTCGTAGGGGTCCGGAATGCCGCCCCGATGCTCGTTTGCGACGATGACGTGGGCCGAGCCTGCGCCCAGGGCGGCCCGGACCTGGTCGGCCTCGTCTTGGCCGGCGCAGACGATCCATCGGTACTGGCCGAGGTCCAGGTCGCCGATCCAGCGGCTGACATGGCCGCCGAGGTCGACGCCGCGTTCCTGCAGGCAGGCGACGGAGCGGTGATTGGCGGGACGGCCCGCCAGTCCCTCGCGCACCCCGGCGCTTTCGACGAGAAACGCGTCGCCGAGGTGCTGCTGGAGCACCGCCTGCATCATCGGGCTGCGGCTGATGTTGCCCGTACAGACGCAGAGGACTTTTTGCATGGTGCGATGAAAACGCGATGGCGCGGGACGTCAACGTCCGCGGTGGGGCGAGCGCGTTGGGCGGCAGATGGGCGGTGGGCGGCAACCCCCTCCGTCTCGTTCGCTTCGCTCCGAGCCACCTCCCCCTCAACGGGCTTCGCCCTGGGGGAGGATCTAGGCGGAGTTCGGGCGGAGGACCGCGCGGCGGGCGATGAGGCGCCGGAGCGGGTAGGCGAGCTGGGCTCCCGCCGAGCCGAGGACGCCGCCCAGAGCCTTGACCAGCGCGTCGGAGAGGGCCGGGTCGCGGCCGGGGGCGAGGCCCTGGGCGGCCTCGAGCGCGAAGGCCGCCAGGACCACGAGCGCGGTGGCGGCCAGCGCGCGGCGGCCGGCCGCCATGCCCACGGCGGCGCCCAGCAGGGCGAAGGCCGCGAAGCGTTCCGCGTTGGCCGAGGCCAGGTGCGGCCGCAGCCCGATTGGGCAGAGCGTGGCGAAGGCGATGCCGGCCAGCACCGCGGCGGCGAGGGCGATGGACAGGGGCGAGGGCCTGGCCAGCCGCCGGTCGGGCGCGCCTGAGGGAATGGCCGTGGTCATCGGCGCAGCCTTACGGGAGGAGGCTTAAGACCTCGTTCCGCGCCGGGCTCAGGCCGCGAGCGCCACGACGCCGGCGGTGATCAGCACGGCGCAGGCGGTGCGGCGCAAGGTGAGCGGCTCCTTGAGGAAGACCACACCGATCAGGGCGGCGAACAGGATCGAGGTCTCGCGCAGGCCGTCGACCTTGGCCATGGCGCTGGTGGAGAGCGCCCAGACGACGACGCCGTAGGCCAGCATGGAGATCAGGCCGCCGGCCAGCGCCTTGGCGGTCTCGCGGTCGCGGCGCAGGGCGGGCCAGCGGCGGCGGAGCGCGAGGAACAACAGCGGCATCGGCGCGCCCTGGGCCAGCGACATCCAGGCGAGGTAGGAGATGGCGTTGCCGGAGAGCCTGGCGCCCAGGCCGTCGGTGACCATGTAGCCCGCGACGCAGGCCCCGCAGGCGAGCGCGAAGAGGCTCGAGGCGATGTCCGGCCGGTCGCGCCCGAACGCCAGGCCGATGATGCCGCCGGAGACCATCAAGAGGCCCGCGATGGCGACGGGCGACAGGTGCTCGCCGGCGAAGACCGCCGCGCCGACCGCCACCAGCAGCGGCGCCGAGCCGCGGGCGATCGGGTAGACCTGGCCCAGGTGCCCGTCGCGGTAGGCCCGCACCAGGAAGAGGCAGTAGCCGGTCTGGATGACCGCCGATAGGACGACGAAGGGCCAGGCGGCAGGCGCCGGCAGCGGCACGAAGGCCGTCAGCACCAGGGCGGCCACGCCCGACATGGCGCTCATCACCGCGATCGACCACAGCCGGTCGGCGCCGGCGCGCAGCAGCCCGTTCCAGCTGGCGTGCAGCAGGGCCGATCCCAGGACCAGGGCGACGACCAGCGGGGCCATCAGGGCAGGGCCCAGACGGCGGTGCGCTTGACGGCCATGTCCTCGAGCTCGCGGGTGGTGGGCACCTGGTATTCGGCGAGCCGGGTGAGGCCGGTGCGCGGGAAGTAGCTGCGGCCGGGATCGCCGATCAGCACCACAGCCCCCGCTCGGCGCGCGGCGTGGAGCCAGGCCAGCACCCGCTCGGCCAGCGGCTTCTCGTAGCAGATGTCGCCGGCCAGGATGACTTCAGCCCAGGCGGGCGGGGGCGCGGTGAGCAGGTCCTCGCCGATGTAGCCGCAGGCGACGCCGTTGGCGGCGGCGTTCAGCGCCAGGGCCGCGCCGCAGAAGGCGTCGACGTCGGCGCAGGCCGCTTCTGCGGCGCCCGCCCGCATGGCCGCGATCCCGACGATCCCGGAGCCGGAGGCGAAGTCGAGCACGCGCCTGCCCGCGACGACGTCCGGATGGTCGAGCACGTAGCGCGCCAGCGCCTGGCCGCCGGCCCAGGCGAAGGCCCAGAAGGGCGGCGGCAGGCCGATCTCGGCCAGCGCCTCTTCGGTGAGCTGCCAGATGGGGGTGATCTCGTCGGCCAGGTGGAGACGGATCTCCGGGGTGTGCGGCGGCGCCTGCAGCCGGGTGTTGGCGGCGATGAAGTCGCGGCGGGCCTCAGGCGTGGCGGGGATCATGGCCCCTTATGGGGTCGGGCCGGCCCGGCGCCAAACGCGAGCCCGGAATTCACCTCTGAGGTGTTACCCCGAGGCGAGCCCAGGGCGGGCGTGGTAGGCTGGCGCGCCGATCCCGAGGCGCGGAAGGAGCGTTCGATGCGTGCAGTGATGACGGCCTTGGCCCTGGCCGCGGTGGTTGCAGCCTCGCCCGGTGGCGCATGGGCGCAACCCTCGTCCGGCGGACCCGACCTTGGACGGCTGCACGAAAGCCTGCGGCTCACCCCGGCGCAGGAAAGGGCGTGGGCGGCCTATGTCCGCGCCGTCGCTCCTGACGGCGCGTCGGAGGCGCGGCACCGGGAGGCCGAGCGCATGCTGCCGACGCTGCCGACGCCCAGGCGGATGGCGCTGATCGCGGCGACGATGGCGGCCGACGAGGCGGACTTCCACCGGCACGCGGGCGCGGTGAACGCCTTCTACGCCGGGCTGACGCCGGCCCAGCAGCACGTCTTCGACGACCAGACGCGGCCGCCGGCGGAAAGCTTGGCGCAGGGCCGGGAGTAGTCGGCGCGGCCGCCAGGACCCGCACTCAACTCAAGTTGTGAAAAACGGCTGTCATCCCGGCCGGAAGACCGCCTTGGCGGGCTGCAGAGCCGGGACCCAGGAGCTACCGCACAGCCTGAACCTCCTGGGTCCCGGCTCTCCGCTTCGCTGCGGCCGGGATGACGGAGCTTTGTGACGCTGAAATCCGCGGCGCTTTCAGCACACGCAATTCAGCGGGCGCCCTAGGACGGCAGCGGCACTTCGCAGGGGAGCCAGCGGTACTCGGAGGTCTGCGGGACCCAGCGCCACGAGCCGCAGGCCGGCGGCGCGTCCGGGACGGTGTAGTCGGAGGGCGGGACGACCTCGTGGACCACCGCGGGCCCGTAGTCGTACGAACTGTAGGCGTAGGGGTAGTAGCCGTAGGGATAGTAGGCGGTGTCCCAGTACCAGGGCCACCAGGCGCCGACCGCGAAGCCCAGGCCGAACGCCCCCCAGCAGCAGCCGTGATTGTGGCCGTGCCAGCCGCCGCCGCCGTGCCAATTGCCGCCGCCATGCCAGGCGCCGCCCTGGCCGCCGCTCCAGCTGCCGCCGTGACCGCCGCCGCCATGCCAGCCCGAGGCGCCGCGCAGGGCGCCCATGCCGGAGCCGGTCGCGCCGACCGGGCCGGCGACGCCGCCCCCGTGCCAGCCGCCGCCGCTGACGCCGCTCCAGCCGCCGCCTGAGCCGCCGCTCCAGCCGCCGCCCCAGCTGCCGCCATGACCGCCGCCGCCCATGGCGCCGCCGAGAGAGCCGCCGCCGTGGCCTCCGCCGAAGCCGCCGCCGCCGCCATGGCCACCGCCAAAGCCTCCGCCCCCGCCGTGACCGCCGCCAAAGCCTCCGCCGCCATGACCGCCACCGCCGCCGCCATGCTGGGCCTCGGCGGCGATCGGGGCCGCCAGCAGCGACGCGCCGGCGAGAAGGGCGAGCAGGGTCTTCATGACAACCTCCCGAGACAAAGGAGCAACCAGGCATCATGGCGCCGACCGGGCCCGGAGGCTATCGGATGCAACCCTCAGGCTAGTGGCGCGCGCAGGCCGCGGCTTGCCAGTCCGCGGGCTTTGGCCCGAAGGTGGCGGCGATACGGGGGACGCTACGATGACCGACCACAGGCGCCGGGAGCTGTTGAGCCTGGCGGGCGCAGGGCTGCTGGGCGCGGGCTGGGCGGGCGCCGCGCGGGCCGCCGACGGCCGGGGCGCGGACCTCGTGGTGCTGAACGCCCGCATCTACACGGTCGACGACCGGCGGCCGAAGGCGCAGGCCTTCGCGGTGAAGGGCGGGCGGTTCGCCGCGGTGGGCTCGAACGACGAGGTCCGCCGGCTGGCCGGCAAGGGGACGGAGACCTTCGACGCCAAGGGCATGACGGTGACGCCGGGCTTCATCGACTGCCACAACCATGCGTCGGGGAACACGCTGCTGTTCGAGGTGCTGGCGGGCAATCCGTTCGAGGTGGAGTTCGTCACCATCGACTCGATCGTGGAGAAGCTCGCCGCCAAGGCGCGGCAGACGCCGCCGGACACCTGGGTCGAGGGTTACTTCTTCGACGACACCAAGGTGAAGGACGGCCGCCAGCTCAACGTGCACGACCTGGACCGGGTCTCCACCATCCATCCCGTGGTGGTCGAACACCGCGGCGGGCACACGGCGTTCTACAATTCGAAGGCGCTGGCGATGGCGGGGGTCACCAAGGCCACGCCGAACGTGCCGGGCGGCACCTACGACCACTTCCCGGACGGCGAGCTGAACGGGCGGGTGACCGACCGGGCGCGCGGCGTGTTCGCCGGGGTGGGCAAGCGGGTGACGTTCAGTCCCGAGGAGCAGGCCAGGCGTGACCGCCAGGGCATGGCGCATATCTCGAAGATGTTCGCGCGCTACGGGCTGACCGGGGTCTGCCACGAGGGCGGCAGCCTGGACGCGATCCGCGCGATCCGGGCGAGCGGCGAGCTGAAGCACCGGGTCAGCTACGAAGCCGTCGGCGCCGAGCTCGAGGCGATGATCCGGACCGGCAAGACGACCGGGACCGGCGACGAGTGGATCCGCCTGGGCGCGACGATGGAGCACCTGGCGGACGGCTCGTTCTCGGAGCGGACCATGGCGATGAGCACGCCGTTCCCGGGCTCAAACCCACCCTATTACGGCAACGTCACCGAGACCCAGGAGGTGCTGAACGCCTGGGTGGAGCGGGTGCACCGGGCCGGCATCCAGGTGAACTGCCACGCCAACGGCGACGTCGCCATCGGCCACGTGCTGACCGCCTACGAGCGGGCGCAGGCGCTGCATCCGGTGAAGGACGCGCGCTGGAAGATCACCCACTGCACCCTGGTCGACGACGCGCTGATCGCCCGCATGAAGGCGCTGGGCGTGACGCCGGCGCTGTTCAGCACCTATGCCTACTACAACGCCGACAAGTTCCGCTTCTACGGCGAGGACCTGCTGAAGCGGATGATGGCCTACCGCTCGATGCTGGACGCCGGCATCCCGGTCTGCGCCGGCTCGGACTTCGACCCCGGCCCGTTCTCACCGCTGATGGCCGTCCAGGCGATGGTGACGCGCAAGGGCTGGAACGGCGAGACCTGGGGCGCGAACCAGAGGATCACGGTGGACGAGGCGATCCGGGTGAACACGCTGAACGGCGCCTGGGACACCAAGGAGGAGGCCATCAAGGGCTCGATCACGCCGGGCAAGCTGGCGGATTACGTGGTGCTGGCCGACGATCCGCATACTGTCGATCCGGACAGGATCAAGGACATCAAGATCGTGCGCACGGTGGTGGGCGGCGCGGTGACCTACCAGGCCTAGGAAACGACGATGCTGAGCGACGATCCGGAGGCGGTGCTGGCCAGGTTGCGGACGCTGGCGCTGGCGCTGCCCAGGGCGGCCGAGCGGCTCAGCCACGGCAGCCCGGGTTTCTTCATCGAGGGCGGCAAGTTCTTCGCCTACTTCAGCCACGACCATCACGGCGACAACGACACCGCGGTCTGCGTGAAGACCACCGGGCGCGACGAGCAGGACATGCTGATGGAGGCCGCGCCGGAGGTCTATTCCTGGCCGGTCTACATCGGGCCTGGCGGCTGGATCGCCATCAACCTGGCCGGCGACGAGGTGGACTGGGGCCTAGTGGACGCGCGGCTGCGGTCGAGCTGGCGGCTGGTGGCGCCGAAGCGGCTAGCGGAGGCGCACGTCGTCTGAGGCGTGCACGGGAAACCGCCGTTGCGCCGATCGCGGTTGTCAGTCCATGCCCTGCCGCATAGCGTCCGGCGCAAAGCTTTGGGGATTTCCGACGATGCTGAGAAAGATCCTGCTCGCCAGCGCGGCGATGTCACTGGCCGCGGCCGCAGCCCTGGCGCAGGAGACGCCGCCCGCCAAGATCCAGCCCAATACGGAGAAGAAGCCGACGGCGGCGACCACCGCCGAGCCCAACGCCGGCGTCCTCTTCCAGCCCGAGCGGGCGGACAGCGACGGCGCGGTGACCGTCCGTGGGCAGAGGATCGACTACCACGCCGTGGCCGGCACGATCATCGTCCACCCGCGGGGCTGGGACGACGCGGCCAGGCGCGAGCACGCGGGGCCGGACGGCAAGGACCTGGGGGCCGGCTCCAACCCGGAAGCCGAGGCCTCGATGTTCTACGTGGCCTATTTCAAGAAGGGCGTCCTCTCGTCCGAGCGGCCGGTGACCTTCATTTACAACGGCGGGCCGGGCTCCTCGACGATGTGGCTGCACATGGGCGCCTTCGGGCCGCGCAAGGTTGTGACGGTGGACAACGGCACCCACACGCCGGCCGCGCCCTACGGCATCGTGGAGAACGGCAACTCGATCCTCGACGCGTCCGACCTGGTGTTCATCGACGCGCCGGGCGTGGGCTTCTCGCGCATCGCCGGCAAGGACAAGGAGAAGGCGTTCTGGGGCGTCGACCAGGACGCCTACGCCTTCCAGCAGTTCATCCTGGCGTTCCTGTCGCAACACGGCCGCTGGAACTCGCCCAAGTTCCTGTTCGGGGAGAGCTACGGCACGCCGCGCTCGGCGGTGCTGATCAACAACCTGGAGACCGGCTCCAGCGTCGACTTCAACGGCGTGATGCTGCTCTCGCAGATCCTCAACTTCGCGCTGACCGTGGACGGCATCGAGGCCAATCCGGGCAGCGACACGGGCTACATCACCGCCTTCCCGACCTATGCGGCGACGGCCTGGAACTACAAGCTGGTGCCGGGCGCGCCGGCCGACGTCACCGCCTACCTGAAGGAGGTCGAGCGCTGGGCGACCACCGACTATGCGCTGGCGCTGCAGGCGGGCTCTGAACTCGATCCGGCGCGCAAGCGGGCGGTGGCGGAGAAGTACGCCCACTACACCGGCCTGCCGGTCGACTATGTGCTGAAGGCTGACCTCAGGGTCACCGGCGGGATGTTCGAGAAGACCCTGCAGGCGGCGCGGGGGCTGACCACCGGGCGGATCGACACCCGCTTCTTCGGCCCCGACATGGACCCGCTCTCCAAGGACGCCGACTACGACCCGCAGGCCGCGGCGCTGTCGTCGGCCTACGTCAGCGCGTTCAACGACTATGCGCGGCGCGCCCTGGGCTATGGCGCGGGCAAGACCTTCAAGCCGTCGATCCCGCTGTTCCGCTCGTGGGACAACGACCACCGGCCGCCGGGCGCGCCGTTCTCGCCGCGGGCGATGCTGAACGTGATGCCCGACCTCGCGTCGGCCATGAAGTACAACCCGAACCTGAAGGTGCAGCTCCTGGGCGGCTACTACGACCTGGCGACGCCGTACTTCCAGGGCTGGTACGAGATGCACCACCTGCAGATTCCGGAGAGCCTGCAGGGCAACATCGAGTACCACTACTACCCGTCGGGCCACATGGTGTACGCCCAGGCCGACTCCGCGCGGCAGCTGCACGACGACGTGGCCGGGTTCATCGTGAGGAACAGCCGGCATTAGATAAGCTCGTTTGCCAGGCCGTTCGGAAGCTCTACCTTACGCCGTAAACATCGCGGGAGGGGCGGATGGGCGCTGAGACGGTGCTGGTGACCGGCGGGTCGGGCTATATCGGCGGCTGGTGCGTCGCCAGGCTGCTGCAGCGCGGCTATGTCGTGCGGACCACGGTCAGGGACCTGGCCAAGGAGCCGGCGGTGCGCGCGGCGATCGGCAAGGTCGCCGATCCCGGCAACCGGCTGGCCTTCCATGCGGTCAACCTGATGAGCGACGACGGCTGGGACGCCGCGGTCGAGGGCTGCGATTACGTCCTGCACGTCGCCTCGCCGCTGGGCGTGGCCGAGCCGAAGGACCCCGACGAGCTGATCACCCCGGCGCGCGAAGGCGCCAAGCGGGCGATCGGGGCGGCGATCCGGGCTGGCGTGAAGCGGGTGGTGCAGACCTCCTCGGTGGCGGCGACCAGCAAGTCCGACCGCGGCGACTGGACCTCCGACGAGACCACCTGGACGGACGCCGACGACAAGGCGACCGGCGCCTACGCCAAGTCGAAGACCCTGGCCGAGCGCGCGGCGTGGGAGCTGATCGGGACGGCCGGCGGCAAGACCAGCCTGGCGGTGGTCAATCCGACCCTGGTGCTGGGCCCGCTGCTGGACGCCGACGCGTCCGGGTCGGTGCAGGTGGTCGAGCGGCTGCTGTCGGGCCGGGTGCCGGGCGTGCCGCGGCTGGGCTTCAACGTCGTCGACGTGCGCGACGTCGCCGACCTGCACATCCGGGCGATGACCGATCCGAAGGCGGCCGGGGAGCGGTTCATCGCGGCGGGCAGCTACGCCTGGATGGGCGACATGGCCGACCTGCTGCGGGCGAAGCTGGAGCCCGCGGCCGCCGCCAAAGTGCCGACCCGCAAGGTGCCGGATTTCGTGCTCAGGGTCGTTGGCCTGTTCGACAAGGAGCTCGCGTCGGTCACCCCGCGGCTGGGCCACAGGCACGACTTCTCGTCCGCCAAGGCGCGGGAGGTGCTGGGCTGGACGCCGCGCCCGACCGAGGAGACGGTGCTCGACACCGCCCGCAGCCTGGTGGCCGAAGGCGTGGTCTAGCGCAGCGACCGGTGCTTCAGCCATAGTCCGCGCCATGGTCGGAGGGCGGGGCATGCGGGGCGTGGTGCTGGGGTTGGCGGCGGCGCTGGCGGTGGCGACGGGCGTGTGCGGCCAGGCGCGCCAGCCGCAGGAGGCCAACGGCTACACGCGCTATGAGCTGCTGGCGCCCGGCTCGGGGAAGTTCCGGATCATCTACGACATCACCGCCGTCAGGCCCGGCGCGACGGCCTTCTTCAACCCGATCCGCAAGGGCTCGATCGCCTCGGACGAGAGCGCCACGGACCTGGCGACCGGCAAGCCGCTGAGGTTCGCGCAGGTGAGCGGCGAGCAGGCCAAGGCGAGCGGCCTTGCGGATGCGGACCCGGCCAACGACTACATCCGGGTGGAGCTGGCGCGGCCGGTGCCGGCGGACGGCGGCGAGGGGCGCATCCGCATCGAGAAGACCTACGAGGACGCCAGGAGCTATCACGCCGAGGGGCGCGAGATCGTCTTCGAGCGCGGCCTGGGCATCAAGAAGAACGCGGTGGTGCTGCCGGCCGGCTATGTGCTGACCGCCTGCAACTATCCTTCGCAGGTGGCGCAGGAGGCGGACGGGCGCATCCGGGTCAGCTTCTTCAACGTCACGCCGGGCGAGGCGCCGCTGAAGCTGCGGGCCGCGCCGGGGCGGTTGCCGGCCGGGCCGTCCAGCGTTCAGGCCAAGCTGGGCGAGCGGGCGCGGCAGACGCGCGACATCGTCTACTTCCTGCGCGAGCCGGAGACCCACGCCTTCGACCTCTACCACGACTACACGGAGAGCCGGCCCGGGGTCGGCCGCTACGTGAACGTGGTGCGCACCGGCTCGACGGCGACCAACCCGTCGGCGCGCAACCTGGACACCGGCGAGACGATCCCGGCCGTCCACCTGAAAGGCGCGGAGATCACCAAGGCCGGGATCGACGATCCGGAACTGGGCAAGGTGACGCCGGAAAGCGAGGTCGTGGTGTTCAATTTCACGCCCCTGAAGGCCGGGCAGTCGATCCGCCTGCGGATGAGCGAGACCTACACCGACGCCGGGCGCTACGGGACCAAGGGCGACGAGCTGGTGTTCGACCGCACGTTCGGCCGGGCGGAGAACGCGGTCGTGCTGCCGAAGGGCTGGACGCTGACCAATTCCGCCGCGCCGGCGATCGTCACCCAGACGGCGGACGGGCGCACCCGGCTGGACTTCCTCAACCCGCGCCCTGACGAGGTGGAGGCGCTGATCACCGCGCGCCGCGCCGCGGAGAACTAGCCCTATTTCAGCTTGATCGGCTTGCCGCTGTCGAGATCGACGTTGCCACCCTCGTCGATCACCCTGGCGTTGAACTTCCCGTATGGCCCCACGCCGGCGATGTACTGGCCGTGGACGCCTTTCTGGATGGCGCAGTTCGAGATGTGCAGGGTGACGTTGGCGTGCCCCGGGGAGAGCACGATCGGGTAGAGGAAGCCCTGGCTCTGGATGCCCGCGATGATGCAGTGGTCCAGCGTGGCGTCGATGTCGTAGCCCGTCGAGATGGCGTCGAAGAACAGCACGCTGGTGATGCAGCAGGGGACCCCGCCGCCCGCCGCCATGTCGAACATGACGTTCCGGAAGACCGACTTGCTGCCGTTTATGTGGGCGGCCTCGCAGTGGTCACCGTTCTCGGTCTTCGCCATGCGGCACATGGCGGCGACGAAGCTGTCGGTAAGCGTGAAGGAGCCGCCCAGGAAGGTCGCGAAATAGTCGGACGGCGCGTTGCGCAGGCACGCGTGGCTGATGTGCAGCTCGGAGGTCTTCGCGCCGGCCGTGTAGTTGTTGACGATGTTGCCCTGGGAAAGGTTCTTGGCGCCGGTGTAGTCTATGTCGGCGTGGTCGATGTTGAGCACCGGGTTGCCGCCGAAGTTGCCGCCCTCGTCCATGCCGGTCCTGAAGAAGTGGCCGCCGCCGGTGTGCTGGACCCTGATGTCGCTGAGGCTGACCACGGTGCCGTCGCCGATGATGTTGGCGTCAACGCCGCGCATGTCGACGCCGCTGAGACTGGCGCTGCGGGTGAAGGTGACGCTCCCGGGGCTGCGGCGCATCCCCGGCACGGAGATGCGGGCGATCGGCGTCAGGTTGGCGGTCCGGGGGCCGCAGTTGAACTGCGCGTCCCAGGCCGCCTGGTTGCCGCTCTTGATGACCGCCGGCGGAGCGGGACCGCCGGGCGTCAGCTTGGTGGCGGCCTCCGCCCGGGCGGAGAGAAGGGCCGCGGCCAGGACGAGGCAGGCCAGGGCGGCGAAACGGACGCCGGTGCGAAACGCGAAGGCGGCTGACCCAGCTTGTCGCCGGCGCCGCGCGAGGTGTTGAGATTGCAAGACGCCGTCCCCGATCCGCTGGTCACTGCTCCGCCCCACGCGGGGCCTGCCGGAAAGGCAGGCTGCGACCGGGGCGGCGAAGCGGATAGTACCGGCGGTGCGGGCCGAGGCATAGGTCGGCGTCGGTTCGCGGGGATGGGCGGCGGCCGCGCGAACGCGGCGGCGGCGCCAGGACTTTCGCCCCGACCCACGCCGCCGCGCCGGCGCGACTGCGAGCGGTTAGGCCGGCAGCGCCGTCCGCGCCAGGCCGGCCGGCTTGGCCGCAGGGGCTGGGGAGCCCTCGGCGAGAACGGCCTGAAGCCTGGCTTTCAGATGGTGTCGTCCGCCGGTGGCGAGGGTCGCGGCGAGCAGGCCCAGGGTGACGCAGAGCATGGCTTCCGCGAAGCCGGGCGCGAGGATGCTGAGCGAGGGGACCGGCCGCACGTTGGCGATGCCGATGAACATGTCCATCACGCCGTAGGCCCCGGCGGCGAAGCCCAGCAGCGGTGCGGAGGCCGCGATGGCGGTCAGCGCGGCGAGCGCCGAGGCGGGCCGTCGCGCGCGTGGCGTCAGCTGGCCGATCCACAGCGCCAGGGATGCGAAGATCGCGAGCACCAGGATCGCGAGCGCCACCTGCACCAGCGGGTGCGCGTGGGCGAACATCGGGACGAGCGACAGGCGCTCGGCCGGCGGGACGACCGCCAGCGGCGGATCGATCGAGGACATGGCAGGTCTCCGGCTACAGTTGTAATCTCATCTGAGATTACGAGTGTAGTTCTCGGAGTCAACTGCCATTCAAAAAGGGGGGACTACGGCGGGAAGCTGCGGTGGCCTTCGCCGGCGCCGGCCACAGCGAGCCGCGGCCCGGCGGGCTTGGACGAGGCGAGCCTGAGCACGTCGACATAGCCGGGCGAGGTCAGCATCTGCGGCAGCACGCCCTTAGCCTTCAGCAGGCGGTGGGCGCGGGGCAGGTTGTAGCAGGGCACATGCATGAACATGTGGTGCTCGCAGTGGTAGTTCACGAAGTAGGGCGCGATCACCGCCCGCTCGAGCCAACCGGCGTGCGTGGTGCGGGCATGGCGCAGGGGGTCGGGCTCGTCCTTGGCCACGCAGGCGTGCTCGGCGATGTTGCGCAGGCGGGTGATCAGCGGCAGCCACGTCGCCTGGGGGATCAGCCACAGCACCGGCCAGATCCACCAGTAGCCGAAGGGCGCGGTCACCGCGACGGTCGCCACCATGCCGGCCAGGAACCGGCGGCGGCCCCAGGCGGCGTCCTTGAGCAAGGGCCACAGCGGCTCGCCCGGCTTGCGGGCGGCGATGCGCTTGAAGAGGCCGGACCAGCGCAGCTTCCAGTAGGTCTGGCCGGTCAGGTCGCGGACGATCTTGCGGCGCAGTGACGTGCGCGTGATCGGGAACGGCGCGGAGAGCACCAGGTCGGGGTCCTCGCCCTGCTGGGCGTACTTGTGATGGGCGAGGTGGTAGTTCCGGTAGTCGATGAGGCCGCCGGTGGTCAGGTGGTTGCCGACCCAGTCGTTGACCTTGAGGTCCGGGTGCAACGCGGCATGGGCGGCGTCATGCATGAGGATCGCCAGGCCGAGCTGGCGGCCGCCAATGATCACGATGGCCAGCGGTATGGTCAGCGGCATCAGCCACCAGGGCGACAGGGCCGCCCCGGCCATGGCCAGGCCGATCACCGCCCAGGCGTGCGCCAGCAGGGCCAGCCCTTTCCAGGACGACCGGCGCGCCAGCGGCGCCCATTCGTCGGGGGCGAAATAGCTCTTCGGCTGGACTCGGGCGGCGACGGCCATGGCGGGCATTGTAACGCCGAAACGCCCGCGGAGACAGGATGACCGCGCGTCAGCTCACGGCAGGACGAAGAGGTAGCGGGTCCCGGCCGCGATCGCCAACGTCAGGATCAGGCCGGCGGCGGCGTTCGCCTTGAAGAGCCGCAGCGCCAGCCTGGGATCGTCGATGCGTACGCGCCTCGCCTGCGAGAAGAGGTGCACGCCGTAGGCGATGAGGCCCAGGAAATAGGCGGGGCCAAGTCCGGCGGCGGCTCCCATCGCCATCAGGATGGCGAGGCTGGCCATGTAGAAGGCGAGGATCGCCAGCGGGGCCTGGGCGCCCAACCGGCGCGCCGAGGACTTCACGCCGGCCAGGGCGTCGTCCTCGATGTCCTGGATCGCGTAGATGGTGTCGTAGCCCAGGGTCCAGAAGACGCCCGCCGCGTAGAGCAGGAGGGCCGGCAGCCGGAGCGCCCCGTCGGCGGCGACGTCGCGCAGCATCGCCGGGTTGCCGAGCACGTGCGGGGCCATCTCGCGCCAGAACTCCGGCCCGGCGCCGGTCGCGGCCGAAAAGCCCAGCAGCGCGCCCCAGTTGAAGGTGAGGCCCAGCCAGGCCTGCGGCCACCAGGTGATCCGCTTCATGAACGGATAGGCCGCGACGAGCGCGAGCGAGCCTATTCCCAGGGCCACGGCGACCGGCGGCAGGCTGAGCAGGATCGCGAAGGCCGCCAAGCTGCAGGCGACGACGAAGCCCCAGGCCTGGCGCACGCCGATCTGGCCCGAGGGGATCGGCCGCCCGGCCGTGCGCGCCACCTTGGCGTCGATGTCGCGGTCGACGATGTCGTTGTAGGCGCAGCCCGCCGCCCGCATCAGCGCAGCCCCGATGGCGATCTCCGCCATCAGCCCGACGTTCGGGAGCCGGTGCTCCATGGCGTCGGCGAGCGCCACGCCCTGCCAGCCCGGCAGCATCAAGAGCCAGATGCCGGTGGGCCGGTCGAAGCGCCCGAGCTTCAGCCACGGCCGCAGGCCCGCCGGCGCCCAGCGGTCCACCCAGTTGCGGCGATCGGCGTCGGGGAGCGGGGCTGCGGAGGTCATTGGCTTGGGGGCCTGTTTAGGGGCAGAAGGAGGGTTCGGAACAGGGGGTTTGCGTATGCGGATGACGAGACGGGCGCTGGCCAAGGGCGCGCTCAGCGGCGTGCTGGCGGGCGGAGCGGCGGCGGCGATGGGTCCGGCGGCCTGGGCCGCGGTGTCCCGCGGCAAGACGGAGTACGGCGACTTCGGGCTGGACCTCGGGGCCATCGACCGCAGCATCGCGCCGGGCGACGACTTCTACCGCTACACGAACAACGGCTGGCTGAAGGGCGCGGCGATCCCGGCGGACCGCTCGTCCTATGGCGGAGCGCTGCGCGAGACCACCGAGTCGCGCACCCGCAACATCATGGAGACGGCGGGCTCCAACGGGACCGCCAACGGCCGCAAGATCGCCGACTACTACCAGGCCTGGGTGGACGAGGCGGCGCTGGAGCGGCGCGGCATCGAACCGCTGAAGCCGGAGCTGGCGCGGGTGGCGGCGGTCGCGACGCCGGCCGACCTCGCCCGCGAACTGGCCCTGCTCTCCTGGGGAGACCTGCCCAACCCGAACGGCGCCGGGCGGCCGGAGCCGACGCCGATCTCGGCCTCGGTCTCGGTCGACGTGAAGCAGCCCACCCGCTACGTGGCCTCGCTGAGCCAGGGCGGGATCGGCCTGCCCGACCGCGACTACTACCTGGTCGACGCCCCGGCCAACGTGGCCGCGCGCAAGGCTTACCAGGCGCATATCGCCAAGCTGTTCGCCCTGGCCGGCTTCGACCAGCCCGAGGCCCGCGCGGCGCGCGTCTACGGCCTGGAGGAGAAGATCGCCCGCGGCCACTGGAGTCGTGAGCAGAGCCGCCAGGCGGAGAAGCGCTACAACCCGTTCAGCCGCGCGGAGCTGGCCGCCAAGGCGCCGGGCCTCGACTGGGACGCCTACCTGAAGTCCGCCGGGCTGGACGGGCAGGACCGCTTCATCGTGGCCCAGCCCTCCAGCATCGCCGCGTCGGCCGCGCTCGCCCGCGACGCGGACCTGGCCGACTGGCGCGACTACCTGGCGTTCCGCGCGATCCGCAACTTCGCGCCCTGCGGCCCAAAGGCCTTCCGCCAGGAGGACTTCGATTTCAACGGCCGCGTGCTCTCCGGCACGCCGCAGGCGCCGCAGGCCTGGAAGCAGGCGGTGGTCCAGACCGACCGGGCGCTGGGCCAGGCGGTGGGCGAGATCTACCTGGCGCGGCACTTCCCGCCGGCCTCGCGGGCGATCGTCACCGACATGACGCGCAACCTGAAGACCGCCATGGGCGCGCGCATCCGCGGCAACGAGTGGATGACGCCGGCCACCAAGGCCCGCGCGCTCGCCAAGCTCGCCAACCTGCGCGTCGAGGTGGGCGGGCAGACGCCGCTGCGCGACTATTCGAGCCTGGAGGTGAAGCCGGGCGAGGCGTTCGAGAACCTGCGGCGGGCCCAGGGCTTCACGCGGGCCAGGGTGTTGGCGAGGCTCGGCCGGCCGGTGGATCGCGGCGAATGGTCGATGAACCCGCAGACCATCAACGCCCAGTCCAACTCGACGCTGGTCAAGGTGATGTTCCCGGCCGGCTACCTGCAGCCGCCGAACTTCGACCCCCACGCCGATCCGGCGGTGAACTACGGCGCGATCGGCCGGGTGATCGGCCACGAGATCAGCCACCAGTTCGACGACCAGGGCTCGAAGTACGACGAGACCGGCGCGCTCAACGACTGGTGGGCGCCGGCCGACCTCGCCCGCTTCAAGGCCGCGACGGCGGCGCTGGCGGCGCAGTACGACGCCTACGAGCCGATCCCCGGGCTGCACATCAACGGCCGGCTGACGCTGGGCGAGAACATCGGCGACCTGGCGGGGCTGGCGGTGTCGCTCGACGCCTACCACGCCTCGCTGGGCGGCAAGCCCGCGCCGGTGCTGGCGGGCCTGAACGGCGACCAGCGGTTCTTCCTGTCCTTCGCCCAGACCCACCGCTCGCTGCAGCGGGAGAATGCTCTGCGCGTCCAGCTGATCAGCGACCCCCACTCGCCCAACGAGTGGCGCGCCGCCGAGGTGCGAAACGTCGACGCCTGGTACCGCGAGTTCGACGTCAAGCCCGGGCAGAAGATGTACCTGGCGCCGGAGCAGCGGGTGCGGGTGTGGTGAGCGGCTAGGGACTCGGCGCGGTCGACAGCCACCAGCCCTCGCCGGCCAGCCAGCAGGTCTGGTCGGGTTGGCCGGTCAGTCTCAGCGCGGCGAGCTTCGGCGGGGTCCAGGCCGCGCCTTCGAACCGGAACGCCGCGGCGAGGCGCTGGCCTCGGGCGTCCGAGCGGCCGGCCTTGTCGTGGTAGATCATCGTGCCGGAGACGAAGGCCGCATCGAAGGCCTCGCCACGGCGGGCGACCAGCAGGACGGCCCCCGCGCCGATCCCCGGGAGCGGCGAAGCCGTCGTCAGCGGCAGCATGAGCCGGCCGCCGTCGTTCAGCGCGCGAACCCACGCGAGTGGGATGCCGTCGAAGCCGCAACTCGCCACGATGATGTCCGCCGGCCCTTCAAGAAGCGCGTGGGCGTCACCGGCCAGGAGCTCGACGTTGGGCCGGTCGGAGAGCGCCTTGGCCGCAGCGGCGGCAAGCTCCGGCTCGTACTCGATGCCGGTCACCCAGCCCGTCCGGCCTACCAGCTCGGCCAGGATGGCGGTGTAGTAGCCGCCGCCCGCGCCCACGTGCGCCACGCGTTCTCCGGGCTGCGGACGCAGGCGGTCGAGCAGCGCCGCCCAGAAGCTCGGCTGACCGTTGTTGAGCTGCTTGGCCTCGTCCAGTGAGATCAGCACGTTGCGGTAGAGGTGGCGCGGGTCGGCGTCGGGGGTGACCTCGCGCTGCAGGCCTGCGCCGATCACCGTCCAGGGTCCCGGACCGACGAACCGCTCCCGCGGGACGGCGGCGAAGGCGCGGACCAGCGGCGGCCAGTTCGTCTCCGCCAGCGCGCAGACGTCTTCGGCGTAGCGGCGGCGGACGGTCTTCAGTGGCTGCGGCACGGCATGGGCTCCCTGGCGCGACTCGGCAAGTGCGCCTATAATTGATTAGGTATTTAATTAATAAGTTAAATAGGATTCCACTTTGGTCGACAAGGTCTTTGCCGCGCTGGCTTCCGAGTCGCGCCGCCAGATCCTGGCCTACCTGGCGCTCGACGAGCTGACCGCGGGCGAGATCGCCGCGCGCTTTTCGATGTCCAAGCCGGCCATCTCCAAACATCTGCAACTGCTGGAGGCCGCAGGCCTAGTGACCAGCGAGAAGCGGGGGCAGTACGTCTGGTATTCGTTGGACCGTGACGCGCTGACCGGGGCGATGGCCATTTTCCTGAAGATGCTGGGAGCCGATGCGGCTGTGACCTTCGGGCCACGACGAGCGGCAACTTCGCCGCCGCCCGACCGGCGTTCGGCCAAGCGGATTGACCGGCCGCGCGACCGCGCCTAGCTTCCGCCGCCTCGACAACCCGAACAGGAGGGCCAGAATGACGTTCATCGTTTCCGCCTTCCCGCGTCGGTTTGCCGGGCCGCCGCCGCGCCGCTAGCTCAACCCGGACGTTTCGTCTGAGGGCCTGACCGGCCCAAGGCCCGAAGCCCTTCCGCGCGCCCGCGGCCCGCCGGGGTCCGAAGATCCCCGCGTTCCGCTCAAGTCCATTCCCATCGCGCCCGACGCGCCGCCGCCTGCGACCAGGCTCATTCGCGGACCGTCATCGGCGCCAGACGTTCGAGTTCTGCAATGACCGACCACTACGAGGACGCCGACAACCAGAAGGAGCGGACGCTCAGCAACCGCCAGGTGCTGGGCTATCTCGGCGGCTATTGGCTGCGCCGCCGCGTGCTCCTGTCCATCACGGTGCTGCTGACGCTGGCCGCGATCGGCTTCGACCTTTCCGTGCCCTATGCGGCGGGCAAGCTGGTGGACGCGGTGGCCGCGGGCGCCGGCCACTCTGCGCAGGCGTGGGGCGCCTGGGGGCTGCTGGCGGCGGTCTACGGCGTGGGCCTGGTCGTCAAGAACGTGGCCATGCGGCCGTGGATCTACTTCGCCTCGGCCAACATGAAGGAGATCGTCGACGAGGCGTTCCGGAAGGTGCAGGCCTTCTCGGCCGACTGGCACGCCGACAACTTCGCCGGCGCGACCGTGCGCAGGCTGTCGCGCGCCATGTGGGGCTACGACACGGTCTCCGACGCGGCGGTGATCTGGCTGGGGCCGGCGTTCCTGGTGCTGGGCGGCCTCTGCGTGATGATGTTCCAGAGGTGGCCGGTCGTGGGCCTGTTCGCGAGCGTGGTGGTGGCCGCGTTCGTGGCCTCGAACATCTGGCTGACCGAGCTCTACGCGCGGCCGGCCAACCTGCGCTCGGTGGCGCTGGACTCGCGGATCGGCGGCGCGCTGGCCGACAGCATCTCGTCGAACGCGACGGTGAAGTCGTTCGGCGCCGAAGGGCGCGAAGAGGCCCGCATCGGGGCGGTCACCGATCTCTGGCGCAAGTCGGTCAACGTCACCTGGACCCGCTTCACCAACCTCTGGCTGCTGCACAACGTGCTCTTGATGCTGCTGCAGGCGGGGATGACCGGCCTGCTGGTCTGGCTCTGGGCGAAGGGGCAGGCCCGACCCGGCGACGTCGCCTTCGTGATCACCGCCTTCATGCTGATGACCGGCTACCTGCGGAACATCGGCGAGAACATCCGCATGACCCAGCGCGGCCTCGACGACATCGAGGACGTGGCGCGCTATGCGACCACCGCGCCGCAGGTGGTGGACGGGGCCGACGCGAAGCCGTTCCGGGCCGACCTGGGCGAGATCGTCTTCGACCGCGTGACCTTCCGCTACAAGTCCGCGCCGGACCCGCTCTACGACAGCTTCACCCTGCGCATCGCCCCGGGCGAGCGGGTGGCGCTGGTCGGGCCGACGGGAGCGGGCAAGTCGACCTTCGTGAAGCTGATCCAGCGGCTCTACGACGTGCAGGACGGGCAGATCCTGATCGACGGCCAGGACATCGCCACGGTCAGCCAGGGGTCGCTTCGCCGCAGCATCGCGGTGGTGCCGCAGGACCCGGCGCTGTTCCACCGGCAGCTGGGCGAGAACATCGCCTACGCCAGGCCCGGCGCCACCGAGGACGAGATCGTGCTGGCCGCCAAGCGGGCCCGCGCCCACGACTTCATCGCCAAGCTGCCGCAGGGCTACCGCACCCTGGTCGGCGAGCGCGGCGTGAAGCTCTCGGGCGGCGAGCGGCAACGGGTGGCGATCGCGCGGGCCTTCCTGGCCGACGCCCCGATCCTGGTGCTGGACGAGGCGACCTCGTCGCTGGACGTGGAGACCGAGCGCAACGTCCAGGCGGCGATGGAGGAGCTGATGGTCGGGCGGACGACGATCGTCATAGCCCACCGGCTGTCGACCATCCGCGGCGCCGACCGCATCCTGGTCTTCGAGGACGGCCGCATCGTCGAGGAGGGCAAGCACGTCGAGCTGGTCAAGCGCGGCGGGGCCTACGCGCGGCTGCACGCGGTGACGGAGGGGTGGGCCTAGGTCCAGCCCCCAGCCGCTGGGCGCGTCTGCAACTCTGCCGGTAGCGCTTTGAAAAGCGGCGTGTAATCCTCACCCACGGGTATGGGGGGAGTTCAAATGTCCAATGTGGCGGCAAGCCTGCGCACCGGGAACGAGACGACCTACGGCGTGCTGGCTATCGTGTTTGGGACTGTGTTCTGGGTGCTGTTTGCTTTCGGCCTAGTGGCCGCACTGGCGAGCGGCAATCCACAAGTGGTCAGTGTGCTGTGGGCCTACATCTTCTATGGCCTGGTGATCTGGCTCTTCTATTTCCTCGCCGGCGTCTTCTATCGGGCCACGGCGTTCGGCAACATGCTCCTGCTGAGCCCGCAGCAGTTCCCCCAACTGCATGAGATGGTGGTGTCGGGCGCGCAGGAACTGGGGATGAGGCAGCCGCCGCGGGCCTTCCTCTACAATTCCAACGGCCTGTTCAACGCGTTCGCACGAAGGATCCTGGGCGGCCGCTATGTGTTCCTCACCTCGGCGCTGGTGGAGGCGAACAGCGACGACCAGGTCCGGTTCGTCATCGGCCACGAGCTGGGTCACCACGCCGCCGGCCACCTGAATCCCTGGCTGAATTTCCTGAAGATGCCGGCACACGTCGTACCGTTCCTGATGCCCGCCTATTCCCGCGCGCGGGAGTACACCTGCGACCGCGTCGGCGCTCATCTTTCCAAGGACGCCGTCGCCTCGCGCTCTGCCCTGCAGATGCTCGGCTGTGGATGCCGGCGGCTGAATGGGACGATGAACTGCGAGGCCTTTGTCGCGCAGGAAGCCATGGTTCCGCCGATCTCGGGGTTCATCGCCGAGATTTTCCGCAGCCATCCACGGCTGACGCGGCGTGTGGGGGCGATCGCCGAGGGTGAACGCCTGCGCTCCGCGCGCGGCGCCTAGCCGATCGCGCTGGCCAGCGCCCCCGCCAAGTCGCCCTTCTTCTCCACGCGTACGCGCTCCAGGCCCAGCCAGCCGGCCATCAGCTTCAGCTCTTCGGCAAGGCGGGTGGGCGTGGCGTCGCCGGCCCAGGGCTCGGCGTGGGAGGCCTGGACGATCAGGGTTCCGGCCTTGCGGTCGGCCTTCAGGTCGACGCGGGCGGTGAGCGCGTCGCCCTCGAGGAACGGCAGGACGTAGTAGCCGTGGGTGCGCTTCTCGGCCGGGGTGTAGATCTCGATGCGGTAGCGCACGCCGAACATCCGCTCGGTGCGCTCGCGGAACCAGATCAGGTTGTCGAAGGGGGAGAGCAGGGCGTGGGCGGCCACCCTGCGCGGCCAGCGGGCGGCGGGGTCGAGGAACGCCGGCTCGCGCCAACCCTTCACCGCGACCGGGACCATCGCGCCCTCCTCGACCAGCTCGGCCATGCGGGCCGTGGCGCCCTCCACCGGCATGCGGAAGTAGTCGCGCAGGTCCTTGGAAGTAGCGACGCCCATGGCGCGGATGGCGCGGCGGTAGAGCTCGCGCTGGGCGTCCTCCCGCGCCGGCGTCGGCGCCGCCGTGACCGCGCGCGGCAGCACCTTTTCCGGCAGGCCGTAGACCCGCTCGAAGGTCCCGCGGCGTGTGGCGGTGGTGAGCTCGCCGGTCCAGAACAGGCATTCGACGGCGCGCTTGGCCTCGCTCCAGCCCCACCAGCCGCCTTCCCCCTTGTGGCCCATCTCCAGCTCGGAGGCGGCGAGGGGACCGCGGGCGGTGATCTCGGCCAGCACCCGGTCGACGAAGTCGCGCCGCTCGCGCAGGAAGCGGGCGACGCCCTTCCAGACGCCGACGCCGTCGTGGGCGTCCTGCATCCGCCAGCGGAACAGCGGGTGGCTCTCCAGCGGCAGCAGCGAAGCCTCGTGCGCCCAGTACTCGAAGAGCGGCCGCTTCTTTGCCCAGGCGATCTCTTCCAAGAGCGGGCGCGGATAGGCGCCCAGCCGCGAGAAGGCGGGCAGGTAGTGGGTGCGGGAAACCACGTTGACGCTGTCGATCTGGACGACGCCCAGGCGCTCGACCAGCCGGGTGAGCTGGCGCTTGGTGACCGGCGCGCTTGGGCGCGGGCTCGCAAAGCCCTGGGCGCCGAGGGCGATGCGGCGCGCCTCGCCGGCGGTCAGCTTTTCCTTCGGCATGGCGCCTCGCAGCGAGTCGGAGGGCGCAGGCTACCCAGCGAACAAAGAAAGAACAATGGCTGCTAGTTCGACAAGCCAAGGCCGTCGATGGCGGCCATCTGCGCCGGGTCGAGCGGCCCGGCGGCCTCGGCGTCTAAGCACTGCTTGAGCTCGGCGCGGTTCTTTACGCCGAGCACCACGGTGTCGATGTTGGGCATGGAGAGGGCGTAGCGGTGGGCGACCGCGGCCGGGTCCTCGCCCCATTCGGCGCAGAGGGCGCGGAAGGCGGCGGCGCGCTCGAAGTCCTTGCGGTCGGGGCTGTTGGGCGAGAGCTCGCGGTCGACGCCGCCGGTGAGCGCGCCGGCCTGCACGGCGCGGATGCCCATGACGCCGCAGCCGCGCGCCTTGGCGGCGGCGGCGATCTCGCGCGGCCGGGCCGGCTCGGCGTAGCGGCGAAGCGCGCCGGCGCTATCCATCAGGTTGGCGATCGCCTGGACCGCGTCTGGCGCCGGATCGTGGCCTATGGCCGAGATGACGGCGGTGGGCACGCCGATGCCGGTGACGCCCCAGCCGCCGATCAGGCCGCGCGCCTTCAGGGTCTCCATCGTGGGCACCACATAGTCCGCGTAGATCGGCAGCGAGGTGGAGAACTCGTTCTTGCGGACGTCGCCGTGCTCGTAGCTGAAGCCCTCGCCGTGCAGGTTGGAGTGCAGGAAGAAGAGGTCGACGCGCTGCAGCCGCATGGTCTCCAGGCTTTGGCGGAGCGACTCGGCCAGCGCCCAGGCCGCGCCGGAGGGCTCGGGCGTGCCGAGCTGGCATTTGGTGGTGATCTTCACCCCCGGCGGCAGGCGGCCGTCGAACAGCTCGCCGATGGAGGCCTGGCAGCTGCCGTACATCGGGGCGGCGTCGATGACGGTGATCCCGCCGTCGATGGCCGCGGTGATGGTGGCGAGCGCCTCTTCCTTCGAGGTCTCGCCCCAGACCTGGCCGATGCCGCCGCCGCCGAGGGTGAGGCGGCTGACCTCGCCCAGCGGGCCGAGCGTTGCGGTCCTCACGCGTGGTCCAGTACGGGCTTGGGCTGGTAGGGCGCTTGCAAGGCCTTCGCCTCCTCGTCGCTGAGCGTGACGTCCAGGGCGGACACGGCGTCTTCGATGTGACCCAGCTTGGACGCGCCGACGATCGGGGCGGTGATCGCCGGGTTCCGCAGCACCCAGGCCAGCGCCACCTGCATGTTGGAGAGGCCGCGCGCCTTGGCGATCTCGGAGACCGCCTCGACCACCTTGAAGTCGGCGTCGCGGTAGTAGAGCCGCGGGCTGAATTCGTCGGTGCGCGCGCGCTCGGTGTTGCCTTCCTTGGGCGCGCCGCGGCCGCCCGCCAGGAAGCCGCGGGCGAGCGGCGACCAGGGGATCACGCCTATGCCCTCGGCGCGGCAGAGCGGCAGCATCTCGCGCTCCTCCTCGCGGTAGACGAGGTTGTACTGCGGCTGCATCGAGACGAAACGGACCCAGCCGTTCTGGTCGCTGGCCGCCAGCATGCGGGCGAACTGCCACGCGTACATGGAGGACGCGCCGATGTAGCGGGCCTTGCCGGCCTTCACGACGTCGTTCAGCGCCTCCAGGGTCTCCTCGATCGGGACCTCGTAGTCGAAGCGGTGGATCTGGTAGAGGTCGACGTAGTCCATGCCGAGCCGGGTCAGGCTGGCGTCGATCTGGGCCATGATCGACTTGCGCGAGAGGCCCTTCTCGTTCGGCCCCTTGCCCATCGGGCCGTTGACCTTGGTGGCGACGACGATCTCCTCGCGCCTGGCGAACTCGCGCAGCCAGCGGCCGGTGACCTCCTCGCTCGCGCCGATCGAGTAGACGTTGGCGGTGTCGAAGAAGGTGATGCCCTTCTCGATGGCCGCCTGGAAGAAGGGCTTGGACTGCTCCATGTCCAGAACCCAGGAGCGCCACTCCGGCGAGCCGTAGGTCATGCAGCCCAGGCAGAGCCTGGAGACCTTCAGGCCGGTGTCGCCCAGCCGGACCTGTTGCATGGCGCTTCCCCTATCGTTCCAGCCGGCCGTCTTCGAGGGCGGCCATGTCGAAGGGGAACAGCACATCCGGGTCGGGATCGTCTACCTCCCGGGCGATATCCTTGGGCGCCAGCGTCTTGACCAGGTGGCTGATGATCGCCAGCCGCGCCCGCTTCTTGTGGTTGGCGCGCACGATGATCCAGGGCGCGCCGGGCCAGGACGTGCGCTTCAGCATCTCGTCGCGGGCGGCGGTGTAGTCGTCCCACTTCTGCTGGGCGACGGCGTCCATCGGCGAGGCCTTCAGCGCCTTCAAGGGATCGGTGGCGCGCTCCTGCAGCCGTTCGGCCTGTTCCTTCTTGGAGACGTCGAGCCAGAGCTTCACCAGGTGCAGGCGGCTCTCCAGCAGCATGGACTCGAACCGGGGCACGTCGCGCAGGAAGGTCTCCTGCTCCTCGGGCGTGGAGAAGCCCATCACCCGCTCGACGCCGGCGCGGTTGTACCAGGAGCGGTTGAACACCACCGCCTCGCCGGCCGCCGGCAGGAAGGGCACGTAGCGCTGGAAGTACCACTGGGTCTTGTCGCGGTCCGAGGGCTTCGGCAGCGCCACGACGCGGGTGTTGCGCACCGAAAGGTGCTCGGTGATGGCGCGGATGGCGCCGTCCTTGCCGGCGGCGTCGCGGCCCTCGAAGATGATCAGGCTCTTCTGGCCGCTGGCCATGCAGTGCTGCTGCCAGCGCACCAGCGCCAGCTGGCGCTTCTCGAGCTCGGTGTCGTCGTCGTCCTTGGCCATCGCGCCATTAAACGCGCTCCGCGCGACGGACCCAAGGGGCGAGGCAGGCAACGGCGCCCGGCAGATTCGTAACTTGTAACGTAACGAATTACCGATAAGCTCGCCGGATGGATTTTGTCAGCGACCTTGGCCGTCCTTTCCTCGCGCACCGCTTCAGGCGGCTGTCTGAACTGCTGCTGGCGGGCAACGCGCCCTGGATGCTGGAGCGCGGGATCGCGGCGCCGCCGAGATCGGGCTCGACGCTGCTGCTGCTCAAGCGGCGCGGCCCGCTGTCGATCACCGACATCGCTGCGCGCCTGCGCCTCACGCATCCGCTGATCATCAAGCTCACCGACCGCCTCCTGGAACTCGGGCTGGTCGGCCAGGAGGCCGATCCGCGCGACGCGCGCAGGCGGCTGATTTCGCTGACCGCCGAGGGGCTCGCCGAAGCCGGCCGGCTCGAAGCGGCCACCGCGGTGATCGATCGCGCCTATGGCGAGCTTTCCGAAGAGGTCGGCGTCGATCTCCTCGCCCTGACCGAGGCGCTCGATGCCGCTGTCGCCCGTGAGCCGCTGCCCGCGCGCCTGCGCCGCCTCGCGGCCGATGTGCATGAGAAGGAGGAGGCCTGATGCGCCCTACGACCGCCGCCCGGATGATCGCAACGTTGGCGCTGGCCTTCGCCGGCCCGGCCGCAGCCCAGGCGCCGGCGCCTGGACCCGTCCCGGTCATGCGCGCGCCCAGCCCGCCGCCGGCGTTCACCGGGGAACGGGCCGACGTCGCCATGGCGCTGCTGGAGAACCGCCCCACCGTCGAGGTCTCGATCGGCGGCCGCAGCCTCCGGTTCATCGTCGACACCGGCGCGACCGGCCAGATCCTGGTGCGGCCAGAGATCGCCGAGGCGCTGGCCCTGCCGGTCACTGGCCAGGTTCGGGTCGGCGACCCGTCCGGACAGGCCCAGGCGCGGCGCATGTTCAGGACCCCATCGGTGAAGCTGGGTGGGCTCGAATTCCACGACGTCGCGACCGTCGAGCTGGTCACCCCGCCCGGCCAGCTCGCCGGGGTCGACGGCGTGCTGGGGCTGCGCACCTACGCGGACCTGCTGCTGACGCTGGACTACGCCCGCGGCCGGCTGAAGCTCGAGAAGGGCGAACTGCCGCCGGGCGCCATGGGCTACGAAGTGGAAGGGCCGGGCGCGATCACCATCCCGCTCACGATCGGCGACGACACGGTCCGCGTCCATCTGGACAGCGGCAACGGCCGCGCGCCGCTGGTCGTGCCGCAGGCGGTCGGCGAACGACACGCGAAGCCCGGCGCCGCCCACCCCGACGGCCGCGCGTCGACCCTGATTTCGTCAGTGGAGCTGTGGCGGGCCGAACTCGCCCAGCCGGCGATGCTCGGCGGCGTGCGCCTGCCGGTGCGCGAAGTGGCCTGGCCCAGCCTCGGCCCCTCCGGCAACCTGGGCTCGCTGGCGCTTTCCGGCGCGGTGGTGCGGCTGGACCAGAAGAACCGCCGGCTCTCGATCGAGTTCGCGAAGCCTGATCCCTCCCGGCCCGCCGCCTGAGGCGGCCCGCTCTTTCTGGCCGAGGGCCAGGGCCCTAAGAGAGCCGGATGATCCGCCTCTATCTGCCCCACGACCTCGCCGCCGGCGCCGAGCTTGCGCTGGACGAGGGCCAGAGCCGCTATCTGGCCGCGGTGATGCGGCTGGCGGTGGGCGACGAGCTCCTGGCGTTCAACGGCCGCGACGGCGAGTGGCTGGCGGGCGTGGCGGCGGTGGGCAAGCGAACGGTGACGCTCCTGGTGCGCCGCCAGTCTCGGCCGCAGGCGGCCGGGCCCGATCTGGACCTCGTCGTGGCGCTGGTGAAGCGCTCGCGGCTGGAGACCATCGTCGAGAAGGCGGCCGAGCTCGGCGCGGCGCGCGTGCGCCTGGTGGTCACCGAGCGGACCAACGCCGACCACACGCGGGTGGAGCGGCTGGCGGCGATCGCGGCCGAGGCGGCCGAGCAGACGGGGCGGCTGGACGTGCCGCAGGTGCTGGAGCCGGTGAAGCTGGAGCGGCTGATTGCGGACTGGGACATTGCACGCCGGCTGCTGTTCTGCGACGAGGCCGGCGACGCGCCACCGATCCTGGACGCGCTGAAGGACCAGGCGCGGGGGGAGCCCTGGGCGATCCTGATCGGTCCGGAGGGGGGATTTTCGGCCAGAGAGCGGGACGTCCTTCGCTCGTTGCCGTACGCCGCGCCCTGCAGCCTGGGACCGCGGATCCTGCGGGCCGACACCGCCGCGATCAGCGCGCTTTCGCTGTGGCAGGCGGCGCTGGGCGACTGGCGCTCTTGAGCTTCTCCGATTTGCGCCCACCTAGACTCCCAACGTAGAGAGGACGGCCGCGCGCAAGGATGCGCGGTCCCAGGTTGGGGTGGGGAGGGAACATGGCCGACACTGCGTGCGACGACCGCCCCCTGGTTTTCGAGGACCTGGTGCGCTGGTTCGAGAAGGGCTCGAAGCCCAAGGACCAGTGGCGCGTGGGCGCCGAGCACGAGAAGTTCGTCTTCCGGCTGGGCAGCCATGAGCCGGTCCCCTACGCGCCGTGCGGCATCGAGGCGCTGCTGAACGGCCTGACCCGCTATGGCTGGGCGCCGGTGATGGAGGGCGAGAACGTCATCGCGCTGGAGCGCGGCCTGGCGAACGTCAGCCTGGAGCCCGGCGGCCAGTTCGAGCTTTCCGGCGCGCCGCTGGAGACCATCCACGACATCTGCGAGGAGACGGGCCAGCACCTGCAGGAGGTGAAAACCGTCGCCGACGAGCTGGAGATCGGCTTCCTGGGCCTGGGCTTCCACCCGACCATGCGCCGCGACCAGGCGCCCGTGATGCCCAAGGGCCGCTACAAGATCATGCGCGAGTACATGCCCAAGGTGGGCGGGCTCGGCCTCGACATGATGTTCCGCACCTGCACGGTGCAGGCGAACCTCGACTTCGGCTCCGAGGCCGACATGGTGGCGAAGTTCCGCACCAGCCTGGCCCTGCAGCCGGTCTGCACGGCGCTGTTCGCCAATTCGCCGTTCATCGAGGGCAAGCCCTCGGGCTTCGTCTCGGCCCGCGCGAACGTCTGGACCGATACCGACGCCGACCGCACCGGGATGCTGGACTTCGTGTTCGAGGATGGCTTCGGCTTCGAGACCTACGCCCGATATGCGCTGGCCGTGCCGATGTATTTCGTGAAGCGCGACGGGCGCTACATCGACGTGGCGGGGCGCTCGTTCAAGGACTTCATGGAGGGCAAGCTCCCGGAGCTGCCGGGCGAAAAGCCGACCCTGAAGGACTGGGCCGACCACACCACGACGATCTTCCCGGAGGTGCGGCTTAAGCAGTACCTGGAGATGCGCGGGGCCGATTCCGGACCCTGGAGCCGGCTCTGCGCCCTGCCGGCGCTGTGGATGGGCATCTTCTACGATGCGGCTGCGCTCGCCGCGGCCTGGGACCTCTGCAAGGACTGGAAGACCCCCGACCACGAGCGCCTGCGCGAGGACGTGGCCCGCGTCGGCCTGAAGGCCGAGATCGCCGGGCGCAGCGCGCAGGACGTCGCCAAGGACATGATCGCCATCGCCCGCGAAGGGCTGAAGCGGCGCAACCGGCTCTCCGGCGGGCTGGTGGACGAGAGCGGCTATCTGGGCGAGCTGGACGAGATCGCCGCCAGCGGCGTCACCCCCGCCGAGCGCCTCTTGGAGCTCTACAACGGCCCCTGGGCCGGCGACGCCGGCAAGGTGTTCGAGGCGTTCGCGTACTAGTCCAGCTAGCGCAGCCCGCCGTCGTCGGTGGTGGCGGGGGTCTCGACGGTAGGGGACCAGTGCTCGCGCTGCGCCCTGCCGTCGCCGGCGTCGGTGTGCTGGACGA
This sequence comes from Phenylobacterium sp., assembly GCA_045802455.1. Classification (GTDB taxonomy): domain Bacteria; phylum Pseudomonadota; class Alphaproteobacteria; order Caulobacterales; family Caulobacteraceae; genus Phenylobacterium. The sequence goes on from JBJMQX010000013.1 coordinate 32,900, forward strand.
CATCGTCGACGCTGACCGGGCGGCCCTCGACGACCTCGTCGACGTGGTCGGGGTTCACCGCGGCGTCGTCGACCTCATAGACCTCGACCTTATCCGGATAGAAGGCCAGACGGCCCTCGATCTGCTGCATGGCGGGGAAGGGCTCCTCGTAGGTCCAGACCGCGTTCTCGGCGAACTGGCCGTCCATCAGGACCGTGTAGTAGGCCGCGTCGCCCTTGTAGGGGCAGTGCGTGCGCCGGTCGGTGCGGCTCATGTACTCCATGGCCACGTCCTCGCGCGGGAAGTAGACGCGCGGCGGGTAGTCGGCCTCGCGCAGGATGAGCGCGTCGTTGCTGTCGGCGATCACGTGACCGGCGAAATAGGCCCGCCAGCGGTTGCGCGCGGGCTCCAGCGTGATCGGATGGTCGGGACCGGGCGTCTTCATCGGGACTTGCTCCTTCGGACGCAAGGGAACGCCCGAGATGGGGGCCGGGCTCCGGACGGCGCAAGCCGGTTAGTGTGCTGGATCTGAAGTTCGCCGGCTTCTGGATCGGCTCTGAGCGAACTTCAGATCCAAGAAGCACACTAGAAGCATCCATCCTTGCTGGTGTGGCGCAATGATTCCGAAATTCGCTCCGAGCTGCCATCGAGTGCGGCGAATTTCGGAATCGCCACACCAGCTTGCCTCGGCGCGGCGGCCATGATGCTCTGCCGGCCAAATTCGCCGGCGGCCGACGCAGCCGCACAAGGGTGCCAGGGAGCTTTCAGCCGACATGGATATCGTCTTCATCGCCGGCCTCGTGGTCACGATCGCCACCGCCGTGCCCGTGCTGCTGCAGCTGCGCCAGCATCCGCAGGGCCTCCGGATCCTGTTCTTCGCCGAGATGTGGGAGCGGTTCTCCTACTACGGCATGCGGGGCCTGCTGATCTTCTTCCTGACGCAGCACTTCCTGCTCGACGACAAGACCGCCAACGGCCAGTACGGGGCCTATACCTCGCTCGTCTACCTGACGCCGCTGATCGGCGGCTTCCTGGCCGACCGTTTCCTGGGCGCGCGCAAGGCGGTGGCTTTCGGCGCCCTGCTGCTGGTGCTGGGCCACACGACCATGGCCTTCGAGGGCAAGCCGGCCACCCAGCTGCTGACCTATCATGGGGCGCAGTACGAGTTCCAGGTGAGCGGCCGCGGCGACGCGCGCCAGGTGAAGCTGCTGGTGGGCGGCGCGCCCTACGCCTATGGCCCGTCAGCGGACGGCGGGCTGGACGTGAAGGGCCTGCCGGCGGGCGCTCCGCTGCCGGGGCACCTCGCCAAGGGCGATTACCAGCTGTCGGTGCAGCAGCAGGACCCGCTGTTCAAGAACGTGCTCTACGTGGCGCTCGCCCTGATCATCATGGGCGTCGGCTTCCTGAAGGCGAACATCTCCTCGATCGTGGGCCAGCTCTATCCGCAGGGCGACGCCCGTCGCGACTCCGGCTTCACCCTCTACTATTTCGGCATCAACCTGGGCTCGTTCTGGGCCTCGATCGCCTGCGGCTGGCTGGGCCAGGAGATCGGCTGGTGGGCGGGCTTCGGGGCGGCCGGGGTCGGCATGGCGCTGGGCTGGCTGGTGTTCGTATTCGGCAAGCCGCTGCTGGAGGGCAAGGGCGAGCCGCCGGATCCCGTGGCGCTGCGCAAGCCGGTGATCGGGCCGCTGAACGCCGAATGGGCGATCTACCTGCTGGGCCTGATCGGCGTGGGCGTGGTGTTCGTGGTGGTGCAGAGCTTCGCCATTGTGGGCTGGCTGCTGCTCGCCGGCGCGCTGGCGACGCTCGCGTACCTCGGCTGGTACATGGTCGGCCGCTGCACCCGGGAGGAACGCGAGCGGCTGATGCTGGCGCTGGTCCTGATCCTGGGCTCGGTGGTGTTCTGGGCCCTCTACGAGCAGGGCGGCTCCTCGCTCAACCAGTTCGCCGAGCGCAATGTCGACCTCCGGCTCTGGGCCGGGCAGTCGATGGCCGCGGCCCAGGCGCAGTCCTTCCAGGCGAGCTGGATCCTGATCTTCTCCCCCATCGTGGCGGCGCTCTGGACCTGGCTCGGCCGGCGGGGCCGCGACCCCAACCCGATCCTGAAGTTCGCGCTCGGCCTGCTGTTCGTGGGCGGCAGCTATTTCGTCATCGTCGCCAGCGCGGCGTTCGCCGGGCCGGACTTCAAGATCCCGCTCCTGATGCTGGCGCTGGCCTACCTCGCTCAGACGACGGGCGAGCTCTGCCTCTCGCCGGTCGGCCTGTCGCAGATGACCAAGCTGGCGCCGCCGGTGCTGATCTCGACGCTGATGGCGACCTGGTTCCTGGGCACCTCGGGCGCCCAGTTGCTGGCCGCCAAGATCGCCCAGCTCACCGCCGCCGAGACGATCGGCGGACAGGTGCTGGACGCCGGCAAGTCGCTGGCCAACTACGTCCACGTGTTCACCATGATCGGCCTTCTGGGCCTCGGCGCCGGCGTGCTGTTCCTCGTGCTTTCGCCG
>JBJMQX010000118.1:0-59233 GCA_045802455.1 Phenylobacterium sp.
GACAAGGTGCAGAGTCGGGTGATCCGCGACCGCCTGCTGCGCGAGGCCGAGTCCAACGTCGCGATCCGGGTCTCCGAGACCGCCGACAAGGACGCCTACGAGATCGCCGGCCGCGGCGAACTGCAGCTCGGCGTGCTGATCGAGACCATGCGCCGCGAGGGCTTCGAGGTCTCGATCTCGCGGCCCCGCGTGGTGTTCCAGACCGATCCCGAGACCGGCGAGCGGCTGGAGCCGATCGAGGACGTGGTCATCGACGTCGACGACGACTTCACTGGCGTGGTCATCGAGAAGCTGTCGGCCCGCAAGGCCGAGCTGAGGGACATGGGCCCGTCCGGCGCCGGCAAGACCCGCATCGCGCTGCAGGCGCCCTCGCGCTCGCTGATCGGCTACCAGGGCGAGTTCCTGACCGACACCCGCGGCTCCGGCGTGCTGAACCGCGTGTTCAGCCACTACGAGCCCTACAAGGGCGCCATCGAGGGCCGCCGCAACGGCGTCCTGGTCTCCAACTCCGACGGCGAGACCGCGGCCTATGCGCTGTGGAACCTGGAAGAGCGCGGCTTCATGTTCGTCGGCGGCGGCGAGAAGACCTACCAGGGCATGATCATCGGCGAGAACAGCCGCGGCGACGACCTCGACGTCAACCCGATGAAGGCCAAGCAGCTGACCAACGTCCGCGCCTCGGGCAAGGACGAGGCGGTCCGCCTCACCCCGCCGCGCCGCCCGACCCTCGAACAGGCCATCGCCTACATCGAGGAAGACGAGCTGGTCGAGGTCACCCCCAAGTCCATCCGCCTGCGCAAGAAGGTCCTGAACCCCAGCTTCCGCAAGAAGCGGGTGCGCGAGGACTAGGGCTGGGGAATCCAAAGCAGAAGACAGGGAAATCCTGGCTGGACCGCCACACGCGCGTCATGAGATCGGTGGAGAAGGAGGACGACATGGCCCTTCTACCGCTGACCGATATTAAGCCGCCCCGCCACTATCCGACGCCGGCCGCCAAGTGCGCTGACCTGGTCGTGCACATCGTGGGCCTGACGCTCGCGCTCATCGGGGGGATCGTGCTGCTGACCCTGGCGGTGTTGGCCCACTCGATCACCGCGGTGGTCGGCGTCTCGATCTACGCCGCGGGCCTGCTGGCGATGCTGGCCTTCTCCACCGCCTACAATTTCGCGAGCCACCGCTACCGCCCGGCGCTGCGCAAGCTCGACCACGCGGGCATCTTCCTGATGATCGCCGGCTCCTACACGCCGTTCACGATCCACAACCTGCACGGCCCCTGGGCGTGGGGCATGACCATCGCCGTCTGGTCGATCGCGGGGGTGGGCGCGCTGGGGAAGCTGTTCTGGAAGCGCATGGACCGGCGCATCGGCGTGGCCGTCTACCTGGCGCTGGGCTGGCTGGTGGTGGTGGCGCTGAAGCCGATGATCGACAACGTCGCCTGGTACGCCCTCATCCTGCTGCTGGCCGGCGGCGTGCTCTATTCGACGGGCGTGGTCTTCTATGTGAACAAGCGCCTGAAGTTCGCCCGCGCCATCTGGCACGGCCACGTGGTCGCCGCCGCAGCCACCCACTGGGCGGCGGTGCTGCTGGGCGTGGTGCTGGCCACCCGCTAGCTAGTAGCGGCGCTCCATGAACACATCGGCCCGGGCGTACTCGGTGGCGGCCGGCGCCAAGTCCTTGAACCCCGTCGCACGGTAGAGCGCCAGCGCCGGCGCCAGGCTGGAGTTGGTCTCGAGGTAGAGCCGCGGGACGCCGTCCTCAGCGCCGGCCTCGATGCAGCGCTGCATCAGGCGCTTGCCCAGCCCCGAGCCCCGCAGGGCCTCCGAGACGGTCATCTTGGCGACCTCGTAGCCGCCGTCCGGCATCTTCAGCAGCGCTACGCAGCCCACCGCCTCGCCGTCCTGCAGCGCCATGAAGATCCGCCCACCCTTGGCCAGGATCTTGCCCTCAGGGTCGTCCAGCACCTCACGGTCCTTTGGCTCCAGGGTGAAGTACTTGCCGATCCACGCCTCGTTCAGCGCCTTGAAGGCGGCCGCGTGCGCGGGCTCGAACTCGACGATCTCCATGGACGGACGCCTTGCGGGATGGTCTTGGAGGGAAACTCTGCCGCAGAACCCCGCCCGATGGCCAACCCGATTTTCTCAAGCCTGCCCACAACGATCTTCGAAGAGATGTCGGGCCTGGCGCGCCAGCACGGCGCGGTGAACCTGGGCCAGGGCTTCCCGGAGGATCCCGGCCCCGAGCCGATCCGGGCTAAGGCCGCCGACCTTGTCTTGAACGGCTACAACCAGTACCCGCCGATGCCCGGCCTGCCGGAGCTGCGCCAGGCGGTCGCCGCCCACTATGCCCGCCACCAGGGCCTCGATCTCGATGGCCTGAGCGAAGTCACCATCACCTCCGGCGCCACCGAGGCCCTGGCCGCCGCCTTCCTCGGCCTGATCGAGCCCGGCGACGAGGTGATCGTCTTCCAGCCCTTCTACGACAGCTACCTGCCGATGATCCGCCTGGCCGGCGGCGTTCCCAGGCTCGTCAGCTTGCAGCCACCCGGCTGGCGGTTCGACCGGGCCATGCTGGAGGCGGCCTTCAGCGAGCGCACCCGCTTCGTGGTGCTCAACAACCCCAACAACCCGGCTGGCACTGTCCTGCCGGACGAGGATCTGGCCTTGCTGGCCGAGTTCTGCGTCGCCCACGACGCGATCGCCATCTGCGACGAGGTCTGGGAGCAGGTGGTGTTCGGCAACGCCCGCCACCGGCCGCTGATCGCCTACCCGGGCATGCGCGAGCGCACCGTGAAGATCGGCTCGGCCGGCAAGATGTTCGGCCTCACAGGCTGGAAGGTGGGCTTCCTCTGCGCCGCGCCCGCACTCACCCACACCCTCGCCCGCGCCCACCAGTTCCTGACCTTCACCACGGCTCCCAACCTGCAGGCCGCGGTCGCCTGGGGCCTGGAGACCGCCGACGACTGGTTCCGCGACATGCCGCGCGACCTGGAGCGGTCCCGCGACCGGCTGGCCGAGGGCCTGAAGCGCGAGGGCTTCGCTGTCCTCGGTTCGGAAGGCACCTACTTCCTCAACCTCGACCTGAGGGCGTCGGGCGTCGAGCCGGGCGACCGAGACTTTTGCCTGACCGCGGTGAAGGAAGCCGGCGTGGCGGCGATCCCGCTGTCGGCCTTCTACGAGGAGGAGCCGGTGACCCACATTGTGCGGCTGTGCTTCTCGAAGCGCGACGCGACCTTGGACGCGGGCATCGCCGGGCTCTCGAAGGCGCGCGAGCTCTCCGTGAAGCGGGCGAGCTAGCCCGCCCGCCCGCGGTAGCGCGCCGGCGTCACCCCGAACGCCCGTTTGAAGGCGGCGATGAACGCCGAGGCGCTGGAATAGCCGGCGTCGAGGGCCGCCTCGGTCACCGGCGCTCCCGCCGACAGCGCCACCACCGCCTGCTGCATCCGCGCCCGCCCGCGCCAGGCCTCCAGCGATAGGCCCGTCTCGGCCAGGAACAATCGCTGCAGGGTCCTGAGGCTCGCCCCAGAGCCGCGCGCCAGTTCGGCGAGCAGGGCCGCCGATCCCGGCTCGGCCAGCAGCCGCTCGGCGAAGCCGGCGGCCCGGGCGTCTTTCGGCAGCGGCAGCTCCAGCGGCGCGGTCTCGGCGGCGGCCAGCAGGTCGACCAATAGCGCCTCCAGCCGCCCGTGCCCCGGGTCGTCGGCCTGCAGCATGCCAATGCGCACGATGTGCAGGATCAGCTCGCGCAACAGCGGCGCGACCTCGATCGCCCGGCAGGCGGAGAGCGCCGGGTGGTCTCGCGCCGGCGCGAGGTAGAGTGTCCGCATGGCCACCGCGCCGCGCATTTCGATCTCGTGCGGCGTGCCGCCGGGCGCCCAGATCGCGCGGGTCGGCGGGACGAGCCACGTTGCGTCCGGCGTGGAAACCTTCATCGTGCCGCTCGCGGCATAGACGAGCTGCGCCCACGGGTGCGTGTGGCGGTCGAGCCGATGGCCATCGCGGAAGGTCTGGGCGAGGCCGCGCACCGGGAAGCCGTCAGCATCGCGGGTGCTCGAAGACGGGACGGCTTGGCGCATCGACGACATAAGTCGTCAGACTAGCGCAAGCGCGACGGCGCACCAAAGGCCTAGCTTGCGGGCGAAGGAGCCTGCCATGTCCGCGACCCTGCGCCACTTCTCGATCAACGCCGACGACACCGCCCGCGCCCGCAAGTTCTACGAGACCGTGTTCGGGTGGACCTTCACGCCCTGGGGTCCGCCGGACTTCTTCCTCACCGAGAGCGCCGGCGTGGGCGGCGGCCTGCAAGCCCGGCGCAGCGTTGGCGGCCAGCGGATGCCAGGGCTAGAGGTCACCTTCGCGGTGGACGACATCGCCGGCACAGTGGCGGCCGTTGAGGCCGGTGGCGGCAAGATCCTGATGCAGCCGGTGGTCATCGAAGGCGTCGGCGAGCTGATCTATTTCCAGGATAGCGAGGGCAACATCGCCGGCGCCATGAAGTACGAGCGTGACGCATGAGCGTGCTCGGCGACGTCAAGCTGCAAGCCATGATCGACCGGCTGCAGGCGCAAAGCGTAGCCCAGGAACCCGAGACCCAGGGCTGGTTCTCGGACCGGGCCAAGAAGGGCGAACTGTCCTGGGACAGCCTCGACGAGAAGTCGCACCGCTATATGGCCGACAAGTTCGTCGCCCTGGAACCTACCAAGGCCGAGTTCTGCCATCTGATGTGCCGGGCGCTCGGCGCCAAACGCGTCGTCGAGGTCGGCACCTCGTTCGGCGTCTCGACGCTCTACCTGGCTGCCGCGATCCGGGCCAACGGCGGCGGGACGGTGATCGCCACAGAACATGAGCCCGCCAAGTGCGCCGCGGCCCGGGCCACCTTCAAAGAGGCCGGCCTCGCCAAGTTGATCGACCTGCGCGAAGGCGACCTGCGGGAGACCCTGAAGGTCGTGAAAGGCCCGGTGGACTTCGTCCTGATGGACATATGGACCGAGATGGCGCGCCCCGCCATCGAGCTGATCCATCCGCACCTGCGCAAGGGCGCGGTCGTCGTCGCCGACAACACCGACCAGGTGCGCCACGCCTACGCAGCCTTCTTCGAGTTCGTGAACGATCCGAAGAACGGCCTCACCCCCATGACCCTGCCCTTCGACGGCGGTCTGGAATTCATCGTCCGGACCTAGGGCCTGAGCCGACGAACGAGGTTATGGACTCCGCGCGCCGGCGATGCTGCTCTTGCGGCGAAGCTCGCAATGAAAAGGATCAGCCATGGCTCACGTTGGAACCTGCTTCTGCGGCGCGGTCGAAGTGACCGTCGAGGGCGAACCCGCCGGCATGGGCTATTGCCACTGCCGCTCCTGCCGCTCGTGGTCCGGCGGGCCGGTCAATGCTTTCTCGCTCTGGCCGCCCGAGGCGGTGAAGGTCACCCGCGGCGAGGACAAGATCGCGACCTACAACCAGACCGAGGTCAGCTACCGCAAGTACTGCACGGCCTGCGGCGGCCACCTGATGACCAACCATCCGCCGCTGGGCGTGGTGGACGTCTTCACCGCCACCATCCCGACGCTGGATTTCCAGCCCGGCCTGCACGTCAACTATCAGGAGACCGTGCTGCCGATGAAGGATGGCTTGCCCAAGTTCAAGGACTTCCCCACCGACTTCGGCGGCTCCGGCGAGATGCTGGCGGAGTAGCGGATCAGCAGGTCGAGCCGCCGTCCACCACGATCGTCTGCCCGGTCGTCCACGCGCCGGCGCGGCTGGCGAGATAGACCGCCGCGCCCGCCAGGTCGTCCGGCTCGCCCAGCCGGCGCAGCGGCGTGCCGGAGCTGGCCCGCTTCTCGCCTTCCGGCGTGTCCCAGAGCGCGCGGGCGAAGTCGGTCTTCACCAGGCCCGGCGCGATGCAGTTCACCCGGATGTTGTCCGGCCCCAGCTCCTGGGCGAGGTTGCGGGCGAGCTGCATGTCGGCGGCCTTGGAGATGCAGTAGGCGCCGATCACCGTCGAGCCGCGGAGGCCCCCGATCGACGAGACGATAATGATCGCCCCGTCCTTCCGCTCGCGCATCTCCGGCGTCACCATCTGGATCATCCAGTTGTTGGCCACGATGTTGTTCGAGAGGATCTTGTTGAAGGCGTCGTCGCCGATGTCGAGCTGGCTGCCGTAGTAGGGGTTCGAGGCGGCGTTGCAGACCAGGATGTCGATCTTGCCGAACGCACGGCGGGTCTCGTCCATCAGCCGCTGCAGGTCCTCTTTCGAGGAGATGTTGGCCGGCACGGCGATCGCGTGGCCCTGAGACCTGGCGTTGATCGCGCCGGCGACCTCTTCGCAGGGGCCCGCCTTGCGGGACGAGATCACCACCTTGGCGCCATGGGCCGCCATCTGCTCGGCGATCGCCTTGCCGATGCCGCGGGAGGAGCCGGTGATCACCGCCACCTTGCCGGTGAGGTCGAACAGGGTCCCGGCCAGGGTCGCGGGCCGATCCATCACGTCGCTCATGCGCAGCTCCTCTAAACGGGTGTTTGATTTCGCGGCCATTTGCGGTCCGGGTCCGACGGGCGTCAAGCGGCCGGGCGGCTGCGGCGGGATATTCCGTCCGCGCCCCCTTGCGGCGAAGCCTTCGGCGACGCACGTTCCCGCCACATCACACCACGAGGACTACATGCGCGAGATCTACCGCAGCTGGCTGGACGACGACGAAGACGGCGACGAGGAGAAGGGCCGCCAGCCCGACATGCCGATGACCGCCGGGCCGGTCCAGAACGCCCTCTTCAAGTCGCGCACCGTCCTCGTCTTCGGCGAGATCGACATGCGGCTGGCCGAGCGCGTCACGGCCCAGATCACGGCCTTCGCCGCCGAGAACGACAAGCCGATCCGGATCATCATCAACTCACCCGGCGGGCACGTGGAGAGCGGCGACACGATCCACGACATGATCCGCTTCTGCGGCGTCGAGGTGAAGGCGATCGGCACCGGCTGGGTCGCTTCGGCCGGGGCGCACATCTTCCTGGGCGCCAAGAAGGAAAACCGGCTCTGCCTGCCCAACACCCGCTTCCTGCTGCACCAGCCGGCTGGCGGCATGCGCGGCCAGGCCTCGGACATCCAGATCGAGGCCGAGCAGATCATCAAGATGCGCGACCGGGTGAACCGGATGATCGCCAAGGAGACGGGCCAGACCGTCGAACGGATCGTCAAGGACACCCAGCGGAACTTCTGGATGAGCGCCGAGGAAGCCGTTGAGTACGGCCTCGTCTCCCGGATCATCACCGACACGTCCGAGGTGTGAACCGCTAGATCCTCCCCGCAGGGAGAGGTGGATCGGCGCGAAGCGACGAGACGGAGGGGGTTTCACCCGCCACGGATGAACCAGTGGGCTGCAACCCCATCAGTCGCTTCGCGACAGCTACCCCTGAAGGGGAGCATCTAGGTGCCTGCTGCCGAAAGACCCTGGTGGCAGGGCGCGGTCCTCTACCACGTCTACGTCCGAAGCTTCTTCGACTCGGACGGCGACGGCCATGGCGACCTGCCCGGCGTCGCGGCCAAGCTCGACTACGTTGCGAGCCTCGGCGTCGACGGGATCTGGCTCTCGCCCATCCACCCGTCGCCGAACCGCGACTGGGGCTACGACATCGCCGACTTCGACGGCGTGCAGGCCGACTACGGCACGCTGGAAGACTTCGAGCGGCTGCTGGACGCGGCCCACGCGCGCGGTCTGAAGGTCGTGCTGGACGAGGTCCTGAGCCACACCTCCGACGAACACCCCTGGTTCGTGCAAAGCCTGACCGGCGGCGCGGATGGCCGCAAAGCCAGCTGGTATGTCTGGGCCGATCCCAAGGAAGACGGCACAGCGCCCAACAACTGGCTCAGCGTGTTCGGCGGCCCCGCCTGGGCCTACCAGCCGGCCAGGCGCCAGCACTATCACCACAAGTTCCTCAGGCAGCAGCCAAAGCTGAACTGGCGCGAGCCGGCGGCCCGCGAGGCGGCGCTCTCGGTGCTCGACCTCTGGCTCGCCCGCGGCGCCGACGGCTTCCGCCTGGACGTCGCCGGCACCTACCTCCACGACGAGGCGCTGACCGACAATCCGCCGGTGCCGGTCGCCGAGCGCACCCGCTACGACTGGTCCCACGCCGGCAACCTGCAGCGCCACCTCTGCGACTCCAACCTGCCGGAGAACGTGGAGACGCTGGACGCCATCCGCCGCCGCGTGGAGGCTCACGACGGCCGCAATGGGGGCCGCAGGTTCGTGTTCGGCGAGTTCTCGGAGGAGGAGGAACGCTGCGGCGCCTACCTCTCGCCCGCCGAGGGCCTGCACTCGGCCTACACTTTCGTGCTGCTGCTGGCCCGCAAGCTGACGCCGGGCCTCATCAAGGATCACTACGCCACGCTGGACCGCTGGCCTGGCCATTGGCCGACCATCAGCTTCTCCAACCACGACGTGCCCCGTACGGTGAGCCGCTTCGGCGGTGACGACACGCCGCCCGAACTGGCGAAGCTGCTGTTCGCCCTGCTGATCAGCCTCAAGGGTACGACCCTGATCTACCAAGGCGAGGAACTGGGCCTGCCGCAGGCCAACCTCACCCGTGACCAGCTGCGCGACCCGGTCGGCGACCTCTACTGGCCTTATTCGGGGGGCCGCGACGGCTGCCGAACGCCGATGCCCTGGGACATGGGCCCGAACCTCGGTTTCAGCACCGGCATGCCGTGGCTGCCCGCGGCGCGCGAGCACGCTGGCCTCACCGTCGCCGGCCAGGAAGCTGAGCCAGACTCCAACCTTGCCTTCGCCCGCGCCGTGATCGCTTTCCGCAAGGGCTCGCAGGCCATGACGGCCGGCGGGCTGGAGTTCCTCGAGGTCGCCGAACCCGTGCTGGGGTTCGTTCGCCGCGAGGGCGACGAGGCCATCGCCTGCCTTTTCAATCTCTCCGCCGAGCCGCAGGTCGCCTCCGATCCGGCCCTGGAAGGCGCCATCCTGCTCGACATTCCCGGCGGCGAAGCCGACCTGCGCGGCGCCTCGGTAGGCCTGGCGCCCTGGGCTGCGGCGTTCCTGCGGCTCTAGCGCCCTATTGACCTGGCTCAAGTGGCGCTCGCCCGCGGCGCGGCATAGAACCGGCGCATGGACGACGGCGCGACCCGCCCTGCTCAGAAGGCCGCCTCCCGCGAGACGGCGAAGTTCGGCCAGGGCTTCCTGACCGACATCTGGTATTTCGCAGCGCTTTCCAGCGACCTCAGGCCCGGCAAGCTCGCCCGCTACGAACTGCTCGGCGAACCCGTGCTCCTCGGCCGCTCGCAGGAGGGCCAGCTCTTCGCGCTGCGCGATATCTGCCCGCACCGCGCCGCCCCGCTCTCCGCCGGGCGCTTTCACCAGGAAGCGTCGGGCGCCACGACGGTGGAATGCCCCTACCACGGCTGGCGGTTCGGCGCGGACGGCGCCTGCGCGGCCATCCCGTCGCTGGTCTCCGACCAGGCGATGGACGTCGGCCGCATCCGCGTGCGCCGCTATCCGGTCGCCGAGAGCCAGGGCCTCGTGTGGGTCTGGATCGCCTCCGACCCGCGAAGCGACGCCGAGCCGAGCGAGCCGCCGCCGATTTTCGAAGGGGTCGTCGGCGGCAGGCCGAAGCTGGTCGACCGCATGGACTTCCAGGCGCACATCGACCACGCCGTCGTGGGCCTGATGGACCCCGCCCATGGACCTTACGTGCACCAGCAGTGGTGGTGGCGCTCGAAGGCCAGCCAGCACGAGAAGGCCAAGCGGTTCGAGCCGCGCGACGCCGGCTTCGCCATGGTGCGCCACGAGCCCTCGAAGAACTCACGCGCCTACGCCATCCTGGGCGGCGCGCCGCTGACGGAGATCACCTTCCGCATCCCCGGCCTGCGCTGGGAGTATGTCACGGTGGGCAGGCGCCAGGTGCTCTCGCTGACCTGCCTGACCCCGGTGACCGAAAAGCGGACCCGGATCACGCAGATCGTCTGGTCCGACCATCCGGCCTTCCTGCTGCTGAAGCCGTTCATCGCCGCCGGCGCGCGCGCGTTCCTGCGCCAGGACGGCGACATGGTGAACCTGCAGAACCAAGGCCTGAAGTACGACCCCGCCCTGCTCTGGATCGACGACGCCGACCGCCAGGCCAAGTGGTACCAGCAGCTGAAGCGCGAGTGGGCCGCCAGCCGCCGCGAGGGCCGCCCGTTCAGGAACCCCGTCGAGCCCGTCACGCTGCGCTGGCGGAGCTAGGCCACAGGCACTGAGGTCAGGTAGCGGCTTTTCCCGGCCTCGCCTGCTCGACCCCTACGAACTCCACCACCGCGCCCTTTTTCACCGCCTGCCCCAGCTGGGCGGCGTCCCAGTTGGTCAGCCGCACACAGCCGTGGCTCGCCACCTTGCCGACCAGCCGCGGGTCGGGCGCGCCGTGGATGCCGTAGGTCGGCACGGTCAGGTCGATCCAGGTCGAGCCCACCGGATTGTTCGGCCCTGGCTTGATAGTGAGCTTGCCGTAGCTGGACTTGCCGAAGGTCAGCCGCGACGGATCGAAGGTGTAGGTCGGGTTGGGCGCGACGGTGCGGACGGCCCATGTTCCATCGGGCGCTGGCCGCTCCGTGGAGCCGACGGTCGCGGGATAGACCGCCATCAGGGCGCCGTCCGCCCCATAGGCGCGCACCTGCCTGAGCGACTTGTCCACCTCTATGCGGGTGACGGGGGCCGGCAGCCGGTCCGGGCCCAGCGCCGCCACCACAATCTTGGTCCCGGCCGCGCCGAAGTCCGCGCCGGGGTTCAGGCGCTTCAGCAGGCCCTCGTCCATGTGGAACTTCTCGGCCAGCGCTTCCACGGGGCTGGTAAATCCCACCGCCGGTAGCTTGGCCAGTTCGTTGTAGTCGGTCGGCAGCTTCTCCAGGAACGGGCCTTTCACGTCCTCAGGCGTGATCACGTAATCGGTCAGCACCGGCCGGTCGTCGGCGGCCAGGGCAGCCCAGGTCTCCTGGTTCATCCGTCCGTCGGGCGCGAGGCCATGCGCCCGCTGGTACGCAGCGAGCGCATTCTGCAGGTTCGCGCCGTCCTGCCCGTCAATCACGCCCGGCGAGAAGTGCGCGCGCGCCAGCAGCACCTCGGCGCGGATCAGGGCGTCGCGCCGGCCCTCCTTGGTCTGGGTGTCGGCCTGCCAGAGCGCCTGCTGGATCGGATCGGCCGCGGGCGAGGTCGAGGCCTCGATCGGCGGAATGGCCAGCGGCGCGGGATGGACGTCGGGGGCGGGCAACAGCGGCGCCGTGGGAGCTGCCGCCGAAGCAGTGGCGCTGGCCGGAGCCGCGGCGTGCGACGCGGATCGTGGCGTCGGGTCTGAACAGCCGCCCAGCCAGGCTGCGGCGCCAAGCGCCAACAGCACCTTCTCCAGCCGCATCGCAAACCTCTCTCGGCGTCGCGCGTTGGGCGCGGCGTGAGCATCAAGCCGTCAGATGTGGGCCGGTTCCTGATCGGCCTTGTGGTCGTCGCCGTCCTCCTGGGTTTCGTGGTGCTGCGTGTCGTGTCCCACCGCTCGTCCCCGCCGCCGCAGGCTCCAGCCGCCACAGCGCCCCGTGTCCCGGCGGCGGCTCCGACTCCGGCGAGCTGCGCCGAAGGACCCGCCGACGCCGCCCGCCAGAACGCCGCCTCTCTGCAGACCCTGGCCTGGGCGCCGTTCGGACGGCCGGAGGTCGGCTGGGAAACCTACGCGCCGCTGATCGCCCAGGAGGTCGGCACGCCGTGCACGCCCGAGACGCCTGGTTTCGCGGCCGCGCTGGCCCGCTGGCAGACCGCCCACAAGCTCCCCGCCGACGGTGTCATGCAGGCGCTGACGTTCGAGCCCATGCGGGTCAGCCTGATGCTGCGCCGGCCATTTGTCGCGGCGACCGCCCACGGCGCCTGCCCCGCCCCGCCGTTGGAGGCCTCGCTCGCCACCGCCGCGCCCGCCGAGTCCTATGGCGGCATGACTATCCGCCTGCGTCCGGGCGCGCTCGAGGCCTATCGTCGCCTCGCAACTGAGGCCCGCGCCGCCAACCCGCAGATCGCGTCGGACCCGCGCAACCTGACGATCTTCTCCGGCTACCGTGATCCGGCCGAGGAGGCGCGGCGCTGTATCGGCGGCGCCTGCAACGCCCGCGAGCGGGCGACCTGCTCGGCCCACCGCACGGGGCTCGCGGTCGACCTCTACCTCGGCCAGGCGCCCGGCTATCGCCCGGACTCCTCGGCGGACGAAAATCGGCTCTACATGAGCCGCACGCCGGCCTACCGTTGGCTCGTCGCCAACGCCGGCCGCTACGGCTTCCTGCCCTACCCGTTCGAGCCGTGGCACTGGGAGTGGACCGGCGAGCAGCCTTGAGGCCAAGCCTGCGCGCCCCTAGACCCTGATGGGTTCGGATCGAAGCGACCCGAACGCTGAATCAGGGTCGACACTCTTGATTCTAGAGCACGATTCAACGGTCAGGTGATTCCACCTGGCCGCATCGTGCTCTAGGCTCGCGCCCGATGGCCAGCTTCACCCACGACGGCGTCGAGATCGCCTACGACGACATCGCCCCGCCCGGCGGGCCGGAGCGGACGATCGTCCTCATCCACGGCTTCGCCTCGAACCGGAACGAGGGCTGGCGGCGCACCGGCTGGTACGGCGCCTTCGAGCGCCGCGGGATGCGGGTGATCGCCCTCGACCAGCGCGGCCACGGCGAAAGCGCCAAGCTCTATGATCCGGAGGCGTACGAAAGGGCGAAGCTGGCGGGAGACGTGGCCGCCCTGATGGACCATCTCGGCGTCGGCCGCGCCGACGTGTTCGGCTACTCCATGGGCACGCGCACGGCCCTGGAGCTGGCCATGAGTGCGCCGGAGCGGGTTTCCAACCTGATCCTCGGCGGCATCGGCGAGAAGCTTCTGGAGCCGCCGCAGCCCGTGCTTGGCGAGCCGATGGCCGAAGCGATGCTGGCCGACGATCCCGCCACGATCACGCAGCCGATGCTGCAGAGCTTCCGCCAGTTCGCCGACGAGCAAGGGGAGGACCGAAAGGCGCTCGCCGCCGTCACCCGCGTCAAGAACCCTCCGCTGGACCAGGCCGCGATGGCCGGCCTGCCGATGCCGGTGCTCGTCGTGGCGGGTTCCGGCGACACCGGCGCCGGCGACCCGCAGGGCCTAGCTCGCCTGTTCCCGCACGGCCACGCGGTCACAGTCCCCGGCTGCGACCACTTCTCGGCCATCCCGCACGCGCTCACCAAGGCGGCCGTGTTCGATTTCCTCGACGGCCTCCTGGATGACGACTTCCCTCCGTTTGAATGACCCCTATCGCGCCGGGCCGAGGTTGTAGGCGCCGCCCTTCTCCAGCGAGGCCGCATAGGCGGGCCGGGCCTGGAAGCGTTCGACCCAAGCCTTGATGTTCGGGTGCTTGTCGGTCTGACCGAAGGCGCGGGCGACCTCGCCGACGAAGCTCATCTGCACGTCGGCGGCGGTGAACTCGCCCAGCAGCCAGTCGCGGCCGGCGAGCGCGCCGTCCACATAGCCCAGGTGGTTGTCCATCTCGCTCTCGATGCGCGGGTGCAGCGGCGCGCCGGCGTCGCCCAGGCGGCGGACGTAGAGGTTGACCATCAGCGGCAGCATGGCGGAGCCCTCCGCGTAATGCAGCCACTCCAGATAGGTCTCGTGCGCCGCCGTTCCTGGCTGGGGCGCCAGCTTCCCATGCCCGTGCTTGCGCACGATGTAGTCCACGATCGCTCCGGACTCCGCGATGGTCACGCCGTCGTCGGTGATCACCGGCGACTTGCCCAGTGGATGCACCGCCTTCAGCTCCGGCGGCGCCAGGTTGGTGGTCGCGTCCCGCTGGTAGAACTTGATCTCGTAGGGCGCGCCCAGCTCCTCCAGCAGCCAAAGGATGCGCTGCGAGCGCGAATTGTTGAGGTGGTGGACGACGAGCATGGGCTCCCCCGGCTAAGCTGGCGCGACGAGAAAGCCGCCTGACGCTGCGCAAAGCAAGGTTCTCCTATAGTCGGAGGACATGAGCCTGATCCTGCCCGACCTTCTGGACCTGCTGGACGAGGCCGCGCGCCAGGCCCAGGCGCTCACGGCCGCGGTGCGGGCCGAAGTGGCGCGGCGCGCAACCCGCGAGGGCCGGCTGGACCGCGCCGCGCTGGACGCCGAGCAGCATGGCGCGCACGGCCTCGCCTGGATGGCCGCCTACGCCGAGACCCTGCGCCAGACCGCCGCCTGGGCCCGGGCGCTCGAGGCCGAGGGCCGGTTCGGCGAGGCGGAAGCGCTTCCGGCGCAGCTGCTCGCCTACGACTACGCCAGCCAGATGCTGGGCGGCCTGCCGATGAACCAGGGCGAGACGTTCCGCAGCTGGGACCTGGGCGTGCCGTCGCTGCCGATGGGACCCATCGTCGGCCGCCTCGCGCCGGGCGCGTCGCAGGCGGTGAAGCACCGCATCGTGGAGCTTCTGGCCGACGCCCGCGGGCGTCCTTCGCTGGAGGCCAGCGGCCTGGACGACACCCTGGAGGCGGTGCGTGACCAGTTCCACGCCTTCGCCGCGGAGAAGATCGCGCCCTTCGCCCACGGCTGGCATCTGCGCGACGAGCTGATCCCGCTTTCGCTGCTGCAGGAGATGGGCGCGCTCGGCGTCTTCGGCCTCACCGCCCCAGAGGCGTGGGGCGGCGCGGGCCTTGGAAAGGTCGCCATGTGCGTGGTGACCGAGGCGCTGTCGCGCGGCTTCATCGGGACCGGCTCGCTCGGCACCCGTTCCGAGATCGCCGCCGAGCTGCTGCTGGCCCACGGGACGGACGACCAGAAGGCGCGATTCCTGCCCGGCGTGGTCTCCGGCGCGATCATCCCCACCGCGGTCTTTACCGAGCCAGAGGCGGGCAGCGACCTCGGCTCATTGCGCACCCGCGCGGTCCGCGACGGCGAGGTCTGGCGGGTGACCGGCGCCAAGACCTGGATCACCCACGCCGCCCGCGCCGACCTGATGACGCTCCTGGTCCGCACCGATCCGGCGTCCAAGGACCATCGCGGGCTTTCGATGTTCCTGGCCGAGAAGCCGCGTGGGACAAACGCCGAGCCGTTCCCGGCGGCCGGCATGAGCGGCGGCGAGATCGGCGTCATCGGCTATCGCGGCATGAAGGAGTACGAGCTCGCCTTCGACGGCTTCGAGGTCCCGCACGCCAACCTGCTGGGCGGCCAGCCGGGCCAGGGCTTCGTCCAGCTGATGGCGACCTTCGAGTCCGCCCGCATCCAGACCGCGGCGCGGGCCATCGGCGTCGGCCAGAACGCCCTGGACCTGGCCCTGGACTACGCCCTGCAGCGCCGCCAGTTCGGCGAGCCGCTGGCGCAGTTCCCCCGCGTGGCCAACAAGCTCGCCACGATGGCGGCCGAGCTCCTGGGCGCGCGGCGCCTCGCCTGGTTCGCCGCCGCGGCCAAGGACCAGGGCCGCCGCTGCGACCTGGAGGCGGGCATGGCCAAGCTCGCGGCGGCCCGCATCGCCTGGGCCGCCGCGGACAACGCCGTGCAGGTCCATGGCGGGACCGGGTTCGCCGTCGAGCAGCCGGTCAGCCGCGTGCTCGCCGACGCCCGCATCCTCAACATCTTCGAAGGCGCCGGGGAGATCCAGGCGCAGGTGATCGCCAGGCGCCTCTTGGAGGGCGCCAACTGAGCGAGCGCGCAGCGCCGACTCATCCCCGCGAAGGCGGGGATCCAGATCTTCAGAAGCGCCGCGCGAAGCCCCGCGCGATCAGCTCGATCTGGCGGTCCATGACCGCCGTCATGGCGGGCGCGTCGGCGTCGTTCCAGGCCGCGAGCCGGTAGGCCCAGACGTAGGCCGCCATGACCAGGTCGATGATTTCCTGGTGGTCCGCCGTCGGGTCCACGTCGCCTTCCGCGACGCCCTTGGCCAGGCACTCCCCGATGATGTCCATCAGCCGCCGGTTTCGCCCCATCGGCTGGGCCGACGGCGGAAGCGTCCAGTCGAAGGTCGCGGCGATGTGCGCCAGGAAGAGCCGCGTCTGCCGCACTTCGAAGGCGAAGTGGATGGCGAACATGGTCTTCAGCCGGTCGGTGGTCGAACCGCGCAGGTGCGGCATCACCCGATCGAACTCGGCGTAGAGCCCGTCCAGGCGGCCCTGCATCACCGCCGAGAGGATGTCGCCTTTCGACGCGAAGGTCGTGAAGACGCTGCCGACCGACACGCCGGCGTGGCGGGCGATCTCACGGACCGTGGTGCCCTGGTATCCCTGGCTGTCGAACAGCTCGCGCGCCGCGTCCATGACCCGGCGCCGCGTGGCTTCCTTCTGCGACTGGCGCGACGTGACGGGACCCGCCGCGGTCGTCCCTGGGGCGTCCGCGGCGGGATGGTTTCCCAAGGTGTCGGTCGGCGAGGCCATCGCTAGTCAGACGGCGCCGAGGGGCTCACGCCCTGCGCGCGCCGGCCAGCAGGATGCGGATCTGGTCGCGCGAACGGGCTTCCAGCGCATCCAGCGAGGCGCCTTCGAAGATCGCCTGCGGATAGTTCGACAGGTAGGTCTCGAAGAGCATCTGGGCGCGGACATCGAGGTCCTTGTCGGCGATCTCGCCGCGCTCCACGCCCCGACGCAGCGTGTCGACCATCAGGCCGTTCAGCAGCTGCACGGGCGGCGCCTTGCGCAGCACGGGGCCGTCGTCCGGCGACCAGCCGACGCTGAATGCGGCGCGGGCCAGCGGAAGCTGGGTGCGATAGAAAGAATAGCCGGCGACGAAGATCTTGATCAGCGCGTCTTCGACGTTTTCGCCCTTGGCGCCCGCGGCGTTCATGGCGTCGGCAAGCGCCGCCATGTCGGAGATCATGATCTCGCGGAAGAGGTCGGACTTGTCGGAGAAGTTGGCGAAGACCGCGCCAGTCGACATGCCGGCCGCGGCGGCGATATCACGGATCGTGGCGCCCTCGTAGCCGGCTTCGCTGAACAGGCGGCGTGCGGCGGCGAGAACCTTCGCACGGGTTTGCTGTTTGGCGAGCGCGCGACGGGTGGGAGCCTTCATCGGAGCCGCCTCGGCGGCTTGTATGGGAGCAACGTGCTTCATGATTTGACGGGTGTCCGTCCTTTCCTTCGATTCTGCGGCGAGGCGCTGGGGCGGCCCCGACGAATGCGTTCAGGGAACGAGTTACGTAAGTATCGGCGGGAGTCGATTGCGTGGGCTGCCTGGGGATTCAGACAAATGCGGCCCTGCCTGTTGATCTGAACTGGGACTTAGGCCGAAATTCGGCAGGCCCAGCGAATTGAGGTCGTTGAACACGCTCAATCGACGTGTAGGCCGCCGATAGCGCGCTTGGCGGTGGTTCGCAAGCCCTGCGTGCCATACATTCCGGGCAATGGACATTTTCGACTACCTGATCCCGATCGCGCTGATCGCCGTGGCGGTCGTGCTCGCGTTCGGCATCTACGCCCTCTTCCGCGGCGGCGACTTCGGCCGCTCCTATTCCAACAAGCTGATGCGGCTGCGCGTCGTCATGCAGGCCATCGCCATCGCCGTGCTGATGGGCGCGGTGTGGTGGCGGACGCGGCACTGAGCGGCCCCGGACGCGCATGGTCACTCTGAACCGCATCTACACCCGCACCGGCGACGCCGGCGCCACCCGCCTCGCCACCGGCGCCCCGGTCAGCAAGGCCGACCCGCGCGTCGAGGCCTATGGGGGCGTGGACGAAACCAACGCCTGCATCGGCCTGGCCCGCGTCCATTCAAACCAGGCTTCCGCTGGCGAGCTCGACGCGATCCTGGCGCGAATCCAGAACGAGCTCTTCGACCTGGGCGCCGACCTCGCCACGCCCGCGAAGCCGGACGAGGCGCCCGGCAGCGTGCTGCGGATCCTCGACAGCCAGGTCGAGCGGCTGGAAGGCGAGATCGACGCGCTCAATACCGAGCTGCCGCCCCTCTCGTCGTTCGTATTGCCTGGAGGCACGCCGGCGGCTGCGGCCCTGCACCTGGCGCGCACCGTCTGCCGCCGAGCAGAGCGCGAGGCCGTGCGCCTGACGGAGGCCGGCGAGAGCGTGAGCCCGCCCGCTCTTCGCTACCTGAACCGCCTCTCCGACCTGCTCTTCGTCGCCGCGCGCTACGCCAACGACAAGGGCGCCGTCGAGGTCTTCTGGAAGTCCGGCGCGACCCGCTAGGGCTGCTGCGCCGGCGGCGGGGTGCGGCCGATGGCCTTCAGGGCGGCGGCGCGGGCGGCGGGATCGGTGATGACCCGGCCGGTGATGTCCGAGGTCAGCACCGGAGTCGCGCAGACCCGCTGGTCGCCGTCCCACCACTTGTGGGCCTCGACGCACTTCTGCTCGGGAATGGCCCATCCGAATTCCCAGACGACTATGGCCACGTTGATCGCGGCGAACAGGCCCAGGAAGATGAGCTTCAGGCGGTCGATAGTGCGGTTCATGGGTGTAATCTAGAGGATCGGGGAGGTGGCTGGCTACCCGCGGCGCGCGACAGAATTGCGGCGGGCGCCGTAACGGCATGCGGGCCGGGCCGGCTTGCAATGCGCGGGAGAACCGCTATTGCCCGCCACACTCCCTTTCAGCCAGCTAATTTGAGGCGCTAGCAACCGATGAAGGTGTTGGTCCCGGTCAAGCGGGTGATCGACTACAACGTCAAGGCGCGGGTGAAGCCCGACCAGACGGGCGTCGACCTCGCCAACGTGAAGATGTCCATGAACCCGTTCTGCGAGATCGCGGTCGAAGAGGCCGTGCGGCTTCGCGAGAAGGGCGTCGCCACCGAAGTCGTCGCCGTCTCCATCGGCCCGCAGCAGGCGCAGGAGACGCTGCGCACCGCGCTCGCGATGGGCGCCGACCGCGCGATCCTCGTCCAGAGCAATGACGACCTGGAGCCGCTGGCCGTGGCCAAGGTGCTGAAGCAGGTCATCGGCGATGAGAGCCCGGACCTGGTGATCATGGGCAAGCAGGCGATCGACGGCGACAACAACGCCACCGGCCAGATGCTGGCCACGCTGCTCGACTGGCCGCAGGCGACCTTCGCCTCGGCGATCGAGGTCGCCGGAAACAAGGCCAAGGTCACCCGCGAGGTGGACGGCGGCCTTCAGACCATCGAGGTCGACCTGCCGGCGGTGGTCACCGCCGACCTGCGCCTCAACGAGCCGCGCTACGCCAGCCTGCCCAACATCATGAAGGCCAAGAAGAAGGAACTCGCGGTGAAGGAGCTTGGCACGCTGGGCGTCGACACCGCCCCGCGCCTCAAGGTGGTCAAGGTCACCGAGCCGCCGAAACGCGCCGGTGGCGTCAAGGTCGAGACCGCCGCCGACCTGGTCATGAAGCTGAAGAACGAAGCGGGGGTGCTCTGATGGCCGTGCTCGTCATCGCCGACCACGACAACGCGACCTTGAAGGACAACACCCACAAGGTGGTCACCGCCGCCCAGAAGCTGTCCGGCGACATCGACGTGTTGGTGGCCGGCCAGGGCTGCAAGGCCGTCGCCGACGCCGCCGCCAAGATCTCGGGCGTGCGCAAGGTGCTGCTCGCCGAAAGCCCCGAGCTGGGCCAGGGCATCGCCGAAGCCATGGAGGCGCTCGTCGTGCCGCTCATGGCGAACTATGACGCGGTGCTGACCCCTTCGACCTCCGCCGGCAAGAACTTCAGCCCCCGCGTCGCCGCCAAGCTGGACGTGGCGCAGATCTCCGATGTGATCGAGATCGTCGACGCTTCGACCTTCGTGCGCCCGATCTACGCCGGCAACGCTCTGGAGACGGTGCAGTCCTCGGACGGCAAGAAGGTGCTCACCGTCCGCCCGACGGTGTTCAAGGCCGCGGCCGAAGGTGGCTCAGCCAGCGTCGAGACGATCCCCGCCCCGGCCGCTCCGGCCAAGGTCCACTTCGTGGATCAGAAGCTGGTGAAGTCGGCGCGCCCGGAGCTCTCCGGCGCCAAGATCGTCGTTTCGGGCGGCCGCGCCATGGGTTCGGCCGAGGAGTTCCAGAAGGTTATCGAACCGCTCGCCGACAAGCTCGGGGCCGCGGTGGGCGCCTCGCGCGCGGCGGTCGACGCCGGCTATGCGCCGAACGACTACCAGGTCGGCCAGACGGGCAAGGTCGTGGCTCCGGAGCTCTACATCGCCATCGGCATCTCCGGCGCCATCCAGCACCTGGCGGGCATGAAGGATTCCAAGGTGATCGTGGCGATCAACAAGGACGCCGACGCGCCGATCTTCCAGGTCGCCGACTATGGCCTGGTGGCCGACTACAAGGCCGCCGTGCCGGAGCTGATGACGGCCCTCAGCGCCGCCGGCAAGTAGCTGCCGCCAAACTGAAATCGACTTGCGAAAAAGGGCGGCTCCGGGGAGCCGCCCTTCCGGTGAAGGCCGGGCGCTTTGGGGGCCGCCGCAGCCTCACCGCGCGGTCGCCACGCCCAGCGGGGCGGCGCCGACGTTCAGCGTGACAGCGCCGCCGATGAGGCCGACCGGCGGATCCGCCACAACCAGCTTGCGCAGCGCCGTCTCGACGACCGCGTCGGTGTCCCGCGAGCCTGAGCTGCGGACCACCTGCAGTCCGCGCAGCCGCCCGTCGGCGGCGACGGTCGCGCGGACCGAAACGCCCGCGGCGCTGAGGTTCACGCGGGCGGCGGCCAAGAGGGCGTCGGCCTGTGCATGGGCCCGCTCGGCGTACTGCTGGACTTCGGACGGTGCGGCGTGGGACGGCTGGGCGGCGAACAGCAGGCCAGCCGCGCTCAACATGAGAAGCTGCGCTTTCATGGTCTCAACTCCTTGATTCAATTCGTCTAACAACCGGCCCTGTTCAGGGCATGTAGGGTCGCCCGCCCGCGGTTACGAACGATAGATTTTCACGCCCGTTGTCATTCCGGCTAACAACCTGAGCCCCTACCTAAGGGCAGTGATGCGACGGTTGCCGCCCTTCTTCGCCCTGCGCGCCCTCGAGGTGGCGGCTCGCCATCAGAGCTACAGTCGCGCCGCAACGGAGCTCGCCGTCACCCACAGCGCGGTCAGCCAGCAGATCCGCCGGCTGGAAGCCGAGCTTGGCGCGCGGCTATTCGAGAGGCGGGCCAATCGCATGGTCCCGACACCGGCCGCCGAGCGGCTGGCGCGGCAGGTGGGCCGCGGGCTGGACGTGCTGCAGAACGCGGTCACGGAGTTCAGCACGGCCTCGGAGCGCGACCCGCTCGTCGTCAGTCTCGACCCCCAGTTCGCCACCCGCTGGCTGCCGCCCAAGCTGCCCGGCCTGGTGGCCGACCCGGCCGGCGCGAACCTCGAAATCCGCGTCGAGGAGCGCCGCGCCGATCTCGTGACCGACGGCGTCGACTTGTGCGTGCGCTATGGGTCTGGACGATGGGAAGGGCTCGAAGCCCGTTCGCTGTTTGCCGAGTCCCTCGTGCCGGTCTGCAGCCCAGGCTTCGCCGCTGCCCACCCCATGCGCGGGCCCGAGGACCTGCTGCGCGCGCCGCTGATCCATCACAGCCGCCGGCCGTGGAGCCTGTGGTTCGACGCCGTCGGGCTGACGGCGCCGCCTGCGCGAGGCCTGGTCATGGAGGACTCGGTGATGGTGATCGACGCCGCCGCCCAGGGACTGGGCGTGGCGCTGGCCCGCAGCGGCCTGATCGAGGCCGATCTGCGCAGCGGCCGCCTGGTGCGCGCTCTGGAGACCGCGGTGGCCTCCGAGCTGGGGTTCTTCGTCATTTGGCGCGCCGACAGCCGTAAGCTCGGCCGCATCGCGGCGCTTCGCGACTGGCTGGTCGCCCAGGCGGCTTCGGAGTCTTCGCCCGCCTAGACCCTGTCCCGGTTGGCTTGGATCAAGCCAACCGGGATGAACAGGGTCGTCGCCTATATCTGGAGCCCTTCTTCTCCGCTCACGATGATCCCTCGTGAGCGGGAAGGCCTCTAGTCACGCTGCGCCGCAGCAAAAGCTTGCCGCAATACGGCGCCGCTATGTTAGAAAGCCGTCATAAAGTGAAAGGGACCGCGCCCCCATATTCCATGGGCTTCAGGCGCACCCGCGCATTCGAGGCATTTTCCAGGATGGTTCAGATCAAGTCGGTCGGCGTCATTGGCGCGGGCCAGATGGGGACCGGCATTGCCCATGTGGTGGCGCTGGGCGGTTACGACGTCCTGCTGCACGACGTCAGTTCCGAGCGGCTCGACGCCGGCATGGACCTTATCAAGCGCAACATGAGCCGCCAGGTGGTGCGCGGCCTGATCGCCCAGGACGCGATGGACGCGGGCTTGAAGCGCATTAAGCCCGCCGGCGAGCTGCAGGCGATCGGCGCCACCGACCTCGCCATCGAGGCGGCCACCGAGGACGAGGACACCAAGAAGACCATCTTCAGGGCGCTGGGCCCGCACCTGGGTGACAAGACCCTGCTCGCCTCCAACACCTCGTCGATCTCGATCACCCGCCTGGCCGCCGCCACCGACCGGCCGGACCGGTTCATCGGCCTGCACTTCATGAACCCCGCGCCGTTGATGAAGCTGGTCGAGATCATCCGCGGCATCGCCACCGGGCCGGACACCTATGAGACGGCGGTCAGCTTCGCCCAGTCGCTGGGCAAGACCACCGCCAACGCCGAGGACTTCCCGGCCTTCATCGTCAACCGGGTGCTGGTGCCGATGATCAACGAGGCGATCTACACCCTCTACGAGGGGGTCGGCACGGTCGAGGCCATCGACACAGCCATGAAGCTGGGGGCCAACCACCCGATGGGCCCGCTCGAGCTCGGCGACTTCATCGGGCTCGACACGGTGCTCTCGATCATGAACGTGCTCTACGAGGGCCTGGCGGATTCCAAGTACCGGCCCTGTCCGCTGCTCGTGAAATACGTCGAGGCCGGCTGGCTCGGCCGCAAGGCCAACCGCGGCTTCTACGACTATCGGGGCGAGGTGCCGGTCCCGACGCGCTGAGGGCCGACGCGCTAAGTTGAAAACCCAATCAACGCACTGAATTCAAAATAACTGATCGTCATGGCCGGGCTTGTCCCGGCCACCCAAACGCACCGATGCTGCAAGATGGAGTGCGGCATGGCCGAGCCTTGGCCTGCACCGCCCGCGTTTCTGGGTGGCCGGGACAAGCCCGGCCATGACGACCTGAGAAAATGATCGAGTCATCAACCTTAGTCCTCTCCTTGCCGGAGGGAGAGGGCGACTACGCCCGGATCCTGACCGGCTGAAGCCGGCTCTGCGCGTCCCAGGCCAGGATCGCCCGCTGGATTGGGATCTGCACGCTGAACACCAGCGCCGCGGCGGCCAGCCGGTAGGGGTCCTCGACGCTCATCAAGAGCGCCGCCAGGGCGATCCGCGGCGACCAGAGGGCGAGGCTCGTTAAGGCGTTGTTAAGCACAGGAGCCAGGTGCGCACGCCGCCGGTCCGGTGGCCAGCGCCTGCAATCTACAGGCGAGGCGCCGCTCGCCCGTCAGGCGAAGCCGTCCCATTGTGACCAAGAATTTTGACGGCGCGTCCGACCTAACGGAGGGCGTCCGTTTCTACCGCTGCCTGGGCCGCGAGTTCGCGACGCACCGGTCCGTCAATCACGCGGGCGGCGAATACGCGGCACGGCGCACTCCACCACCTACGTGCGCTCGCTTTCTCACGTGTATGCCGGAGTGACCCGCGGCCGCGCCTAGGCTGGAAACCCAATCAACCCACTCAATTCACATAATTGCTCGTCATGGCCGGGCTTGTCCCGGCCACCCAGACGCACCGATGCGGCAAGGTAGAGCTGGGCATGGGCGAGCCTTACCCGGCATCCCCTGCGTTTCTGGATGGCCGGGACAAGCCCGGCCATGACGATCTGAAAATCGATTGAGTCATCAACCTGGTCCCCTTCGCGCCGCCTCAACGCTCGCGTCCGCGACGGGGGCCGTCGAAATAGCCCGCCTCGGTCAGCCGGGCGGCCTCCTCCTCCTCGGGCGTCACATCGGAGAAGCGTTTGACGATCACCGTCAGCCCCTGCCGTTCGGGGTCCTCCTCGGCGCGGGCCCGGGCGATGGCCCCCTCCGCCACCACGCGGGCCAGGTACCTGTGCGGCTGCAGCATCCCCGCCATCCAGCGGATCTGCGTGAGCTTGACCGAGGTCGCGAAGGCCGTCTGCGGCGTCACCGCGGCGGCGACTTCCCAGCCCAGGTCGCAGAACAGCTCGGCCTGGATCTCGCGCGCCTCCTGCATCGCCTCGGCGAAGTCCGGGAAGGTCCGTCGCCAGCGGTAGACGGTCGAAAAGCCCGGCATCTCCGGATCGCGGCAGATGCCCATCACCGTCTCGCCCTCGCACATCCGCTCCAGGATGGCGTCCGCGGTCGTCGGGCAGAAGGTCGAGAGTTGGCCGGAGCGCGCCTTGACGCCGGCGGCCTTGCGCGCGGCGTCGAGCAGGACGCCGAACCGCGGATGCTTCTTCCTCCAGGCGCTGACGGTGCGGTGGTTCGGCATGCCGGCGCTTTCGCAGATCGCCACCACGCTCTCGCCGCCCGCCACCCGCGCGCAGATCGCCTTGGCCAGGCGCACCGAATAGGGCGTGCGAGCGCGCGGACGCGGCCGCGCCTCCGGCGGGGCCGGAACCGGATCGTCGGTCATGGGGGGGATCCTTGGCAGGCCCTGCGGCGGCCGGGCCGGGTCCGGCCGCGCGGACGCAGGCCTCATAGCTGCCATAGACCTACCTCAATTCGCGCACGCGTGCAAGAACAAAATAGGAACTCCTGGTCGCCGGGGCGCTCTGCCCGGACGGGGGGGGTTCCCCGTTTCGACGAAGGTGATCGCTGTTAAGGTCTCCGCCGGGCCATATTCCCGCCTTTTTTGAAGCTTGGCCATGGGAACCAAGTTTTCCTCCTTAACCTTAAGTGTCGCCGGCGAAAAAGACCGGCTGGGAGGAAAGACGTTATCCGCATGATAAGCGGCGACGTTTGGTGGTTCGCCATCGGCGGACTGCATGTGCGCTCGGCGCACGATCAGGTGCTTCCGCGCCGTTCGCGGTCTACTGCAAAGCTTCGCCGAGCCTGCGTGGCGTTGCTTGCCGGGCTGGCGTTCGGCGCGGTCGGCGCAGCCCCGGCGCAGGCGCAGCCGCTGGACTGTTTCGAGTGGGTCAGGGCGTCGGCGGCGCGGATCATTCATCCCCACCGCGTCCATCACGTTCGCCCGCACAAGGCCGCCGTTCCGCACAAGGTCCGCGTGCGCGTCCACGTGCGGCCGCACCGGCACGTGCATCGGATCGCCAGCCCCTACGTCAAGCGGCCGATCGCCTGCCCTGAGCGCCACGTCGCTATCGCCTCGCCGGTCCCCGGCGTCGAGGCGCCCGAGACGCCCGAGACGATGATCGCCCAGTTGGCTGGGCCGCCCACGGCGACCGAAGCCGTGACCGACACGGCGGCGGCTGCGCCCGCCCCTCCGGTCGAGGAGCAAGGCTTCCCCTTCCTGCCGGGCCTGCTGCTCCCCGGCGGCCCCGGCCTGCCGATCGCAGTGCTGCCGCCCGTGGCCCCCGCGCCGGGGCCGACGCTCCCCGGTACGCCGCCGCCTGTGGTTCCGCCGGAGACGCCCCCCGTGGTCGCGCCGCCGGTGACCGGACCGCCGGTGACGCCGCCTGTAGCACCGCCCCTGACGCCGCCGGTCGCGCCTCCGGAGACGTTCCCGGTGACGCCGCCGGTCGCCCAGCCCTTCACGGTTCCGCCCGTGCTCCCGCCGTCGATCACGCAGCCGCCGACGGCGCCCGGTCCGGTTCCGGAGCCGCAGACCTGGTCGTTCCTGTTGGTGGGCTTCGCCGCGCTGGGCCTGGCCGTGAGGCGGAAACGGCGGCCGGTGGTCGCGTTGAGGACCTGAGTGAACGGCCGGGTCGGGCGGGCGGCCCATTGACACCGCAATCCCATCCCCTCAAACACCGCGCCAACCGCAAAAACCCTCCCCCAAGGAGCCCATCATGCGCGTCGGCGTGCCTCGCGAGATCAAGCCGGACGAATACCGTGTCGGCCTGACGCCGACGGCGGTCCGCGAGTATGTGAGCCACGGCCACGAGGTGCTGGTCGAACAGGGCGCCGGCGCCGGCGCGGGCTATGCCGACGAAGCCTACGTCAGGGCGGGGGCGTCGATCGCCCCGGACGCCGCGGCTGTGTTCGAAGGCGCCGAGCTGATCGTCAAGGTGAAGGAGCCGCAGCCCGCCGAGTGGGCCAGGCTCACCGAGAAGCACATCCTCTTCACCTACCTGCACCTCGCCCCCGACCCGGCGCAGGCCGAGGGCCTGCTGAAATCCGGCTGCGCGGCGATCGCCTACGAGACCGTGACGGACGCGGCTGGCGGCCTGCCGCTGCTGGCCCCGATGTCCGAGGTCGCCGGGCGGCTGGCGATCTATTCGGCCGGCGAGACCCTGCTCAAGCACAACGGCGGCATGGGCCTCTTGATCTCCGGCGTGCCGGGCGTGCCGCCGGCGCGGATCGTGGTGCTGGGCGGCGGCGTGGTCGGCATGAACGCCGCGCGCATGGCCGCCGGCCTGGGCGCCGAGGTGGTGATCGTCGAACGCTCCATCCCGCGCATGCGCCAGCTGGACGACCTGTTCCAGGGCCGCATCCTGACCCGCTACTCCACCGCCGATGCGGTCGACGAGGAGGTTCTGAAGGCCGACGTCGTGATCGGCGCGGTGCTGACCGCCGGGGCCTCGGCGCCGAAGCTGGTCCGCAAGGCGCACCTGAAGAAGATGAAGCCCGGCTCGGTGCTGGTCGACGTCTCCATCGACCAGGGCGGCTGCTTCGAGACCAGCCATCCGACCACCCACGCCGAACCCACCTACACGGTCGACGGCGTGGTCCACTATTGCGTCGCCAACATGCCGGGCGCGGCGCCCCGCACTTCCTCCGAGGCGCTGGTGCACGCGACCCTGAGCTTCGGCCTGGCGCTCGCCGACCACGGCCTGGACGCCCTCAAGAAGGACCGCCACCTCGCCAAGGGCCTCAACGTGCTCAAGGGCCAGCTCACCCACCCCGCCGTCGCCGAAGCGCTGGGCAAACCGTTCACCGACCCCTACAGGGCCTGGGCCTGAGACCGCCGCGCCGCGCGCGCCGCAAGCAGCGACAAGGCCACTACCAGTGTTTCGGGCGCCAACAGCCGCGCACTCTCGATCAGGGCGCCATCGGCCGCCGCGCCGGCTAGGCGAACGGCGAGCACCGCGCCGGTGATCCCCGCGGCGAGTCTCAGCCCCGCCACTGTTCGCGCGGGGGCGACAAGGCAGAAGGCCAAGGTCGCGGCGATGCCGAGGGGGAAGCCGCCTAGGCCCGCGCGCACGTTGGTCCGCCCCACGGCAGCAGCCATCCGCAGGCCCGACTGCGTCGCGGCGCCGTCGGGATCCAGCACGAACTTCGCGCCGATCATGAGATAGAGAAGGACCGCCGCGGCCAGGACCAGCCGCGGCAGCCAGTTGCGCCACGCCATGCTGGAAGCCTAGGCGATGGGCGCGAACAAGTTGACAAGGTTGCCGTCCGGGTCGCGGAACAGGGCGCAGCGGTTGCCCCACGGCATGTCGGTCGGCTCGAGCACCCAATCGGCCACCAGGGGCTTCAGCCGGGCCACCTCGACGTCGACGTCGTCCACCTCGAAGTCGAGGATCGCCGAGCGGTTCGCCGCCGTCGTCACCACGCCCTCGCCGTAGGCCTGGACGGCCCCGCCGCCGCCGGCGATCGCCAGGCCTTCGCAGGGGCTTGCGAACTCCAGGTACTGCGGGCCCTGACGGCCACGGCCGGCCCCGGTCACGGCCTCGTAAAATCCGATCAGCCGGTCTACATCTGCGGTCACGAGCCGGGTCTGCTGCAGTCTCATCTGAGCCTCCTGGTGAGTTGTACTACGATACGGTATCGTAGCATTTTGACGGACGTCAAGGCCGTAATGGGGCGCGCTTGAAGAACAAGAGGCCGGACGATGCCGAACCCGCGCCGCTGGCCGACGCGCGCGTGCAGCGCTCCAAGGAGGCCGTGCTGCAGGCGGCCTTCGAGCTCCTGACCGAGACCGGCCTCTCGGGCGTCAGCGTCGACGAGGTCGCGCGTCGCTCCGGCGTGGCCAAGACCACCATCTACCGCCACTGGCCCACCCGTTCGGCCCTGCTGCTCGACGCCTGCGGCCGGCTCACCGCGCGCCCAGAAGCGCCGGACACCGGCAGCCTGAAAGGGGACCTGATCGCGCTGGCAGAGTTGGTGGCGCGGCGGCTTTCGACCGGCCGCTGGTCATCCGTTTTGCCCTCGGTGATCGACGCCGCCGAGCGCGAACCGGCGCTGGCCGAGTTGCACGCCCGCCTGCACGCCGACATGATGGGCGCGTTCCGAACGGTGATCGCGCGCGCCCACGACCGCGGCGAATTGGGCCGCGAGACGACGGCGTCCGAATTGATCGAAGCCATCGTCGGCGCCCTCTTCTACCGGCGCTGGTTCAGCCGCGAGCCGCTGACGCCTAAGGTCGCGCGGGCCATCGTCGAGCGGGCGCTCCGCTAGGCTTTTGCCGCGGTAGCCGACCGTCGGCCGAAGCTCATGCGCGAGAGCAGCCGGTCGCGGACGAAGATCAGGTGATAGGTCACCGCCGCCAGATGCAGCGCGATCAGCGCCATGAGGGCGCGAGAGATCCAGAAGTGGACGCTGCGCACGGGATAGACCCAGAGCGACGCAGGCAGACGCCCGTGGCCGACATAGACGATCGGGAACAGCCCGGCCTGAAACGCCATCGTCAGGCCCGATAGGGTCATGCCGAGGATCAGGACATAAAGCAGCCCGTGCGCCACGGGTCGGATGCGATCGAGCAGCGGCTGGCCGGTGTCGGCCGGGGGCGGCCGGCGCGCACGCATCCGCGTCACGATGCGCGCGAGGAGCAGGACCAGGATGGCTACGCCGCCGGCCATGTGGGCGCGGAGGGCTTCGAGCTTCATCGGATCGGCGTTGGCCAACGGCGCCATCTTCAGCGCGCCCAGCGCCAGGGAGGCGATGATCAGCGCGGCCATCAGCCAGTGCAGGGCGGCATGCAGCGGGTGGTAGCGAGTCACGGCGGGCATACTGGACGTCTCTCAAAATGCTACGATACCGTATCGTGTCATTTTGAAGAAGAAGGACGGCGGATGCAAGGGCGCGGCATTCGATCGGAGCGATGCGAACTTCGCCCCGCCTCTCCCCAGCTCAGCAATAACCGCGTAACATTGGCGCCGACCCTAGCGGTCCAAGAACCTGCTCAAGCAGCTCCAGGGAGGCTCCCATGTGCGACGACGAAATCCATCAGGGCGAAGACACGCTCCGCGTTCCCGAGATCCCGCTGTCCCGCCGGGCGTTCGCGCTTTCCGCTGCGGCGGCGGCGAGCTTCACAGCGGCCATGGCCCACGCCGAGACGGCGGTCGTCGAGAAGGACGTCGACGTCAAGACACCGGACGGCGTGGCCGATGCGGCGCTCTACTATCCGCAGGGCAAGGGCAAGTGGCCGGCGGTGCTGATCTGGACCGACATCGGCGGCCTCCGGCCCGCGTTCCGCGACATGGGCAAGCGGCTGGCCGCGCAAGGCTACGTCGTGCTGGTCCCGAACCCCTTCTACCGCAAGGGCCGGGCGCCGGCGGTCACCGAGGGCCTCGACTTCTCGCGGCCTGACGACCGGCCGAAGTTCATGGCGCTGGCGGGATCCATCAGCGGGCCCAATGCGGTGGAGACCGACGCGCCGGCCTTCCTGGCCTTCCTCGACGCCCAGCCGCAGACCGACAAGAAGAAGAAGGCCGGGACCCAGGGCTACTGCATGGGCGGACCACTGGTCTATCGGACCGCCGCGGCGCTGCCCGACCGCATCGGCGGCGCAGGCACCTTCCACGGCGGCAACCTGGTCACCCAGACGCCCGCCAGCCCGCACCTCTTGATCCCCAAGATGAAGGCGGAAGTCTATTCCGCAGTCGCAGCCAACGATGACGCCCGCGCCCCCACCGACAAGGACGTGCTGAAGAAGGCGTTCGCCGACGCGGGCAAGGAGGCGACCGTGGTGGTCTACGACGGCTGCAACCACGGCTGGTGCGTGCCGGGCAGCGCCGTCTACAACGCCGCCGGCGCCGAGAAGGCCTGGGCCGAGCTGACGGCGCTCTACAAGCGCAATCTCGTCTGATCGTTGCAGCTTGGCCGCAGATGCGGCATCTAGGCCGGCGTGAAGGCGGTCCCCCTTAGCGGGGGCCAAGAGGGAACTGGGGTGCGGCTTTCGCCAAATCCCCGGCTGTGCCCGCAACTGTGAGCGGTGAGGCTCGCGTCCGCTTGGGCCCTTGATTCTCAAGGGTCCGACGCCACTGGGAAACCGGGAAGGCGAGGACATTGGCCGCTGACCCGCAAGCCAGGAGACCTGCCGTCTTCTTCCGTCGCTCGTCCGCGGCCCGGGACCAGGCCAACGACCGGCAGAGCCTGAAAAGCTCTCCGTCGCAGCGACTCCGAAGACGGAGCCTGAACGACCATGCGCACTATTCTCCTCGCCACCGCGGCCCTCGCCGCGTTCGTGCCCGCCTGCGCGCTCGCAGACCCGCCGACGCCGGTCGGTGAACTGGTGGTCACCGCGACCCGCCTGCCCACCCGCCTCGACCTTGTCACCGGCGCCCACGTTATCGACCAGGCCGAACTCGAGGCTCGCCAGACGCCGCTCGTCGAGGACGTGCTCTCGACGATCCCCGGCGTCGGCGTCGCCCGCACCGGGGCGTTCGGCGGGCTGGCCGCGATCCGTATCCGCGGGGCCTCGCCGGACAAGACCCTGGTGCTGATCGACGGCGTGCCGGTGGGCGATGCGGCCGATCCCAACGGGACCTTCGACCCCTCGCAGGTCCAGACCGGCGACCTGGCCCGCGTCGAAGTGCTCTCCGGTCCCCAGGGCTCGCTCTGGGGGTCCGACGCGATCGGCGGCGTCGTCGCCTTCACCACCCGCGAGGAGAAGGGGCTGCGCGGGGAGGCTGAGGGCGGTTCGTTCGGAACCGCGCGCGGGACGCTCGCCGCGGGGACAGCCGTTGACGCCTACGCCATCTCCGCCTCGGTCACCGGCTTTCGCACCGATGGCATCTCGAAAGCCGCAGCGGGGACTGAGAGGGATCCGTTCTCCACCGTCACCGGCAACCTCGGCGGGCGGGTGAGGCTGGGGAGCGCCGTGCAGCTCGACGGCCGGCTCCGGTACACCACCAGCGACATCGCCACCGACGGCTTCGCGCCGCCGAACTTCCTGCTGGGCGACACCAGCGACCACGCCAACAGCCACGCCTGGCAGGGATTCGCGCGCGCCACCCTCGACGCCTTCGGCCTGACCCATCGCCTCAGCTTCAGCCAATACGAGCTCCACCGCCGCAACATCTCGAGCTTCCCCTCGGCGGTCCAAGCCGAGCGCCAGGTGTGGCGCTGGACGGCGGAGAAGGGCGGGCCCGCCGACGCCACTGCCTTCGTGGCCGGGGCCGAGCGCATGGATACGAGCGCCGACCTCTCCGGGCGGCCGTCGCTCGACCTCTCCACGACGTCGGTGTTCGGCGTCCTGCGCCATAACCTGACCGATGCGGTGACGCTCACCGGCTCCCTGCGCTACGACGATCCGGACCGGTTCAAGGGCCGCACGACAGGACGCCTCTCGGGCGCGGCGCAGCTCGGCGGCGGCGTGTCGGTCACGATCTCGGCCGGCCAGGGGTTCAAGACGCCGACGGTCAGCCAGGCGGTCTGCGACTTCTGTTTCGCGCCCACCGTCCCGCTCCGGCCCGAGCGCGCCGAGGGCTATGACGCGCGTCTGGGCTGGACGTCCGGCGACGGGCGCGTCGTCGCCGCGCTCACCGGCTACCGGCTGGACGTGCGTGACCAGATCGCCTTCGTCTCCGGCCGCTACATCAACATCGCCCGGACGCGCTCGAAGGGCGTCGAGGCAGAGGCGGATGCTCGGCTGAGCGACGCCGTGCGGCTGAAGCTCTCCTACGCGGTGACCGACGCCGTGGATGCGACCACCGGGCTCAAGCTGCTGCGGGTTCCGGAGCGCTCCGGCGCGGCGGCGCTCTTCTGGGACGAGGGCCCATGGCGCGCGGCGTTCACCGTCCGCGCCGAGTCGAGCCAGGCGGACACGGCCCTCAACGGCTTCTCGCGCACCACCCGAAAGGGCTTCGCGACCGCCGACCTCGCGGGCGCCTACCGGCTGAACGACCACGTCAGCCTGACCGGCCGGATCGAGAACCTGGCGGACGAGCGGTTCCAGGAGGTGTTCGGCTACGGCGAGCCTGGCCGGGCAGCCTACGTCGGGGTTCGTCTCAGGAACTGAGCCTGAAGCGCGCCAGCGCCTCGTAGTGAGGCCGCGCCTGGTCGGCGATCCTTTCGAGGTCATCGGTCAGGGGCGGCTTCGGCGCGCGGTCGGGCGCCGCGAACCCGGTGGAGCGCTCCACGGCCTCGTACCAGGCGGGCGCCCAGACGCCGTCGCTGTCACGCCGACCGGCCGGCCACCGCAGCATCTCCTCGCGGAACGGGATCCCGAGCCCGGCGCAAAGCGCGCTCAGCACGCCGCGCGGATCGGCGAGCACGTCGGCGCCATCGACCACCGGCGCCGCGCGGCCCAGGCGATCGGCCTCCCGGTCGAAGAGCTCGCGCTGCCGGACGACACCGATGTCCTCCAGCGTCACCTCTGAGCGCTTCTGCACGTAGGAGGCCAGCACCGCCGCCGGATCGCGGATCAGGAACGCGTTCTGGCACGCGGTCATCCAGTCGAGACCAAAGCCCGGCAGCATGTGGTGGGTCATGTGCTTCTGGTAGAAGACCGGCGCGGGCGCGTCTTCGGCCAGCGCGCGGGCGACCTTGCGCCAATCCTGCGGCTGCGACGCCAGCACCTCGTCGCGCATCGGATGCTCCAGGCCAGTGGCCGCCAGATAGGCGGCGTAGAAGGGCTCGTCCACCACCGCGCAGTCCGGGCGGTTCTCGAACGCCCGCATCATCGCCGTCGAGATGTTGCGCGGCCCTGACCACATGGCGATGCGCACCGTCATTGGCCGGCGTCCCGATCCTTCAGCGCCTCGTAGAGCGCCCTCAACCGGGCCGTGATCGGGCCCGGCAGGGCCGCCGGCAGCCCATGGCCGTCCACCTCCCGGACCGGCGTCACGCCGCCAAAGGTGCCGGTGACGAACGCCTCGTCGGCGGCATGCACGTCGCTGAGCTCGAAGTCGCCGAGCGCCAGCGGGATGGCGTTCTCCCGGCAGAGCGCGATGACATTGGTCCGAGTCACCCCGTTGAAGCAGTAGGCGCCGGTGGACGTGCGAACTTCGCCGTCCCTCACCCAGAACAGGTTGGTCGCATTGCAGCTCGCGACATGGCCGTTGGGATCCAGCATCAGGGCCTCGTCGGCGCCGCGGTCAAGGACGTCGATGAGGGCGGTGATCAGGCTCAGCCGGCTGTGCGAATTGAGCCGCATGTCGAACATCTCGGCCGACGTCGTGCGGATG
Source organism: Phenylobacterium sp. (assembly GCA_045802455.1). Classification (GTDB taxonomy): domain Bacteria; phylum Pseudomonadota; class Alphaproteobacteria; order Caulobacterales; family Caulobacteraceae; genus Phenylobacterium. The sequence goes on from JBJMQX010000118.1 coordinate 33,345, forward strand.
CGCGAGGTGGCGAGCGAAAGCCCGCGTGTGGCGATCTCGGGGCTCGGCTCCTTGTACTCCGCGGTGATCACGATGGTGGGTCTGCCGAGCCAATTGCGAGGATCCTGGTTCACCGCCGCCTTCTCGCCTCGGGTGACCATCAGGCGCAGGTGAGCGCCATGCTGCATGCGGTTGGCGGCGAGCAGCCGGCCGAGCTCGGCGGTCAGCGCCTCACGAGCGATGCCGATGTCGAGGCGGATCGCCTTCAGGCCCTCGTAGAGCCGGTCCAGGTGGGCCTCGAGGAACAGCAGCCGGCCCTTGTGCAGCCGCAGGCCTTCCCAGACGCCGTCGCCCAGCACGAAGCCTGCGTCGAAGACCGACACCTTCGCCTCGGCGCGCGGAACCAGGGCGCCGTTCACGTAGATCAGCAGGTCCGCATTGCGCGGGTCGGGCGCGAAATCCTGGCTTCCGGGCATGCGCCCGTTCTATGTGCCGTCCGCGGCCCAGGCCAGAGTGGAGCTTTGAGGATGAGCAGGAGCATCGGCGGATCGACGGCGGAGGCGGAGCTGGCGAGCCTAAGGCCCTGGCCGAACCCGGCGCCGGCCATCACGCCCGACGAACGCGGGGAACGCGCCGCCAAGGCCCATCGCCTGATGGGCGAGATCGGGGCTGACGCCATCATCGTCGGCGCTGGGCCGTCGCTGCGCTACTTCGCGGGCCTGGCCTGGAACCCCACCGAAAGGCTGGTGGCGATGATCCTGCCGCGCGAGGGCGCGCCCACGATGATCTGCCCACGCTTCGAAGTCGGTTCCCTGGAGGCGGGCCTCGGCATGGAGGCCGAGGTCGCGCTCTGGGAGGAGCACGAGAGCCCCTACGCGCTGGTCCGCCAGGTGCTGGCCGGCATGGGCGTCGCATCGCTGGCCATCGATCCGGCCCTGCCGTTCTTCGCCTTCCATGGCCTGCGCAAGGCCGCGCCGGACGTTCGGCCGGTGGACGGCGCACCGGTGATCGACGGCTGCCGGATGATCAAGTCTCCGGCCGAGCTGGCGCTGATGGCGCAGGCCAAGGCGATGACCCTGGAGGTCCACCGGCGCGCGGCGCGCATCCTGGCGCCGGGCGTCACCACCACGGCGGTGCGGCGCTTCATCGACCAAGCCCATCGGGCGCTGGGCGCCGACGACGGCTCGTCGTTCTGCGCCGTGCAGTTCGGCGTCGCCAGCGCCTATCCGCACGGCCTGCCTGGCGAGCAACGGCTGGCCGACGGCGACATCGTGCTGATCGACACCGGCTGCCGCGTGCAGGGCTACAACTCGGACATCACCCGCACCTATGTCTTCGGCGAGCCCAGCGCCGAGCACCGGCGCGTCTGGGAGGTCGAGAAGCGGGCCCAGGCCGCCGCCTTCGCGGCCGTGAAGCCGGGCGTGCCCTGCGAAGAGATCGACGCCGTCGCCCGGCAGGTGCTGCAGGCGGCGGGCTTCGGTCCGGACTACGAGCTTCCCGGCCTGCCGCACCGCACCGGCCACAGCATCGGGCTCGCGATCCACGAGGCGCCCTATCTGGTGCGTGGCGACAAGACTCCGCTGCAGCCCGGCATGTGCTTCTCGAACGAGCCGATGATCGTCGTGCCGGAGACCTTCGGCGTGCGCCTCGAAGACCACTTCCATGTCACCGAAGACGGCGCGGCCTGGTTCACCGAGCCGCAGCCCAGCCTCGAAGAGCCGTTCCCGCCGCGGAACTGAGGATCAGGCGGCGGCCCAGGCGCGGGGATCGAGCGCTTCGGGGTCGTTGAGCGCCATCTCGTCCCAGTCGAGGTCCGGCGGCGGGCTCATGGCCGCGGCGATCACGGCGGACATCTCGGACGCCGAGGCGACGCCGACGAGGACGGCGGATGCTTCCGGGCGCGACAGCGCGAAGCCGAGCGCGGCCTGCAGCGGGTCCGAACGGCCCTCGGCGATCAGCCGGCGCGCACGGCTGATGCGTCCGGCGGCGGCCTTCAGGTGGCTGGGCGCCCGGTCCGGCGGCAGGAAGAGCAGGCCGTTCAGGAAGATGGAGCGCAGGTGCACCTCGACGCCGAGGCCCGCGATCTGCGCCAGCGTGCCGTCGATCAGCATCCGCTGGTCGAGCAGCGAGGCCGGCGCCTGGATCAGGTCCGGCTTGAAGCGCCGGGTCAGGCCCACGGGGTCGTCCGAGGCGTAGACCGAGACGCCGATCTTCTTGCAGAGCCCCTCGCCCTTCAGCTTGCGCAGCCGCTCCCAGAGCGCCGGGCCGTGGGTCGAGAAAAGGTCGGTCGCCGAAGGCGCCAGGATCGCGTCCACGGAGCCGACCGCCAGCCGCGCCAGCTGGGCGCGGATCTCGGCTTCGGCGTGGTCAGGTCCGCGGTCCGGACGCACGCTGGTGATGGTGAGACCGAAGGGCTGTGGCTTCGGCAGCAGGTGGCCGAGCTTGATCTCGGCGGCCGCCGAATGACCGCCGACCTCCAACACCCGGACGCCGGAACGGGCGGCGATCGCCAGGATTTCGCGGGCCTCGGCGTCGCGGGGACGCCCGCGGGCGCCCGCCTGCTGGTCGAGGCCGAACTGCCCGGAGCCGAGGCCGAGTTTTTCGATGGCTGATGTCATGAGCTCGGGCAAGGCTTGGAGCGGTCCCTGTGAGCCGCCATCTTTCGCCTATGATGCCTAAGAGACCGTATCTAAGCCCTTTCCAGGGGGTTAAATCTTGAGCGTGCGCGCGCCCCTTCCCGAGTGGCCCCTGTTCGGCCTGACCGACGACGTGCGGCCGTCGTTGCGGCAGGCGCGCGACGCCGGCGAGGCCTGCGTCCTGGCGACCCTGATCGAGGTCGAGGGCGGCGGTCCACGGCCGGTTGGGACGCAGATGGTTTTCGCGCCGGGGATCGTGGCCGGCTACTTCTCCGGCGGCTGCGTGGAGTCCGATGTCGCCGACCACGCCGCCGCGTGCCTGGAGGACGGCGAGCCGCGCACGCTGGTCTATGGCGAGGGCAGCCCCTGGCCGGACATCCAGCTCCTGTGCGGCGCCAGGATCGAGATCTTCCTGGAGCGGGTTGCCCCCGACGACGCTGCGCTCGCCGAGCTGCTGGCGGCGCAGGCCGAGCGGCGGCCGGTGGTCTGGGTCAGCGACGGCTACGCCCGCGAATGCGCCGCCGAGGTCGAGCCCTGGCCGGAAGTCCAGGTCGTGCGGCGCCACGCGCCCACACCTCGGCTGATCGTCGTCGGCGGCGACCCGACGGCGCTCGCCATCGCCCAGCTCGGCGCCCAGTCGGAGCTGGAGACCACGCTGGTGCGCCCGAAGGGCCCGGTGGACGGGCCGCCGATCGCCGGCGTCGGCTACCGGCGCGACGATCCGGCCCAGGCCTTCGAGGCCATCGGGGTCGATCCCTGGACCGCGATCGCCATCGCCACCCACGACCTGGAGACCGATCGCGCCGCCCTGCGCGCCGCCCTGCCGTCGCCCGCCGGCTATGTCGGTCTGCTGGGCGCGCGGCGCAGGATCGCCGACCGGCTCGCGCCGCTCAGGGCCGAGGGCGCGGCCGAGGGCCTGTTCGCCAAGCTGCATGCGCCGATCGGCCTCGACATCGGCGGCAAGGCGCCCTGGGAGGTCGCGGTCTCGGTAATCGGCGAGATCATGGCGCTGCGCTACGCCCGCGACAGCGGCAACACCTCGACCACGTCGCCGGACGCGGCCGCCGGCGCGCCGGCCAAGCGGCGCATGAGCGCGTCGGCCGCGGCGAACACGCTGACCAGCGAAGAGTCCTGATCGCGGTAGGGGCGCACGCTGACGGCGCCCTCGGCATAGGTCAGCTTCGCCCGCATCCAGTGCTCGCGCGGACCGTTGGCCGGCAGCGGCTCGGATAGCCTGGCGGTGACCGTCGCGAGCTCGGTGGGCGCGCCCTGATAGGCGGCGACGATCGGCTTCAGGAACATCTCGGCGCAGACGAACGCAGACGCCGGATTGCCGGGCAGGCCCAGCATGCGCCGCCCGTCGGCCAGCACGCCGAAGAAGGTGGGCTTGCCGGGCCGCACGTTGACGCTCTCCACCTTCATCGAGAGCCCCAAGGCCTCGCCCGCCGCGCGCACCAGGTCGTGGTCGCCCACCGAGGCGCCGCCGACGGTCACCACGAGATCGGCGTCGGCATCCCTGAGCGCCGCGATCACGGCGTCGAGCTCATCGCGCACCGGCCGCGCGCGGATCGACGCGCCGCCCCAGGCTTCCACCATCTGCGCCAGGGCGGGCGAGCCGGAGTCGTGGATCTGGAACCGCCCGGGCTCAGCGGGGGCCTCGACGATCTCCTCGCCGGTGGACAGCAGCGCCACGCGCGGGCGGCGGGCCACCTGGACCTCGGCGCGGCCGGCGGAAGCCGCCAGTGAGAGCCGCCAGGGGTCGATCCGCTGGCCGCGCCGCAGCAGGACCTCGCCGGCCTTGAAGTCGCCGCCGGCCGGGCGGATGTAGTGGCCGGCTTCGACGCCCGGCACTTGCACCGTGTCCCCGTTTCGTTGGGCGTCCTCCTGGATCACCATGGCGTCGCAGCCGTCGGGCAGGGCCGCGCCGGTGAAGATCCGCACCGCCTCGTCGGGCCCCACGACGCCCTCATGGCCATGCCCGGCGGCGCTCTCGCCGACGATGCGCAAGGCGCCGGGCGTGTCGGCGCTGCGCACCGCCCAGCCGTCCATGGCGGAGGCGGCGAACGGCGGCTGGTCGCGCACCGCCGCCACGTCCTCGGCCAGCACCCGGCCGATGGACTGCGCGAGCGGCACGGCCTCGGCGCCCAAGAGCGGGATCTCAGCGAGCATTCTGGCCCGGGCGTCACCGACCGCTAGGAGCTTCATCGCGCCATCAAACCCATTGTCGCTGCTCGTTCAATGTCCCCTCGCCATCAACACTCGCCGTCATCCTCCGGTCAGGCGAAGGCTGATCCGGGGACTCAAGCTGAATTGGATCAATGAAGGAGATCGCTTGGGTCCCCCGGATCGCCTCTTCGGGCGACCGGAGGATGACGAGCGTAGGAGGGCCCGGCTAGGCGCTCCAGTCGCCGCTCTTGCCGCCGGTCTTGGAGACGAGGCGCACGGCTTTGATGACCATGTCCTTCTGGGCGGCCTTGAGCATGTCGTAGAGGGTGAGGCACGCCACGCTGACCGCAGTCAGGGCCTCCATCTCGACGCCCGTGGGGCCGGTGGTCTTCACCCGCGCGGTGACGGCGAGCCCGCCCTCGGCCGGCTCGACGCGCACCTCGACCTTGGAGAGCGCCAGCGGATGGCACATGGGGATCAGCTCGGCGGTGCGCTTGGCGGCCATGACGCCGGCCACCTCGGCCACCGCGCGCACGTCGCCCTTGGCGCCCTCGCCGGAGACGGCCAGCGCAAGCGTCGCTGCGCTCATCCGCACGAAGCCCTCTGCGACGGCTTCGCGGGCGGTCGCCGCCTTGCCGGAGACGTCCACCATCCGGGCGCGGCCGTCCTCGCCGATGTGGCTGAGCTTGCTCAAGACTCCAAGAGCCGGGGCATCAGCTCGACCATGTTGCAGGGGCCGTGGCGACTGTCGAGCTGGGCGGAGATGACCTTGTCCCAGCCGTCCTTCACCGCACCGTTCGAGCCCGGCAGGCAGAAGACGAAGACGCCCTTGACGATCCCGGCCGTCGCCCGCGACTGCAGGGTCGAGAGGCCCACCGACTGGTAGCTGACCAGGTGGAAGATCACCGAGAAGCCGTCGAGCTTCTTGTCGAACAGCGGCTCGACGGCCTCCGGCGTCACGTCGCGGCCGGTGATGCCGGTGCCGCCGGTGGTCACGATCGCCTCGACGAATCCCGAAGCGACCCAAGCCTCGATCTTCTCGCGGATCTCCGGGATCGAGTCGCGGCAGATGGCCTTGTCGGCGAGCTCGTGGCCCGCGGCCTTCACCCGTTCGGCCAGCACGTGGCCGGAGGTGTCGCTCTCTTCGTCGCGGGTGTCGGAAATGGTCAGGACGGCGATCCGCACCGCCTTGATCGGCTGCTTCTCGTCGATCCGGCCGCCGGGGCTCAGCACAGGTGCGTTCATGAGGAGGGCTCCTTCTCCCAACGGGCGAGGTCGGCGTGGTCCTCGGCGCGCGGCTCGACCCAGCGGGCGCCGTCGGGACCGTGCTCCTTCTTCCAGAAGGGCGCGCGGGACTTCAAGTAGTCCATCAGGAAGTCGCAGGCCTCGAAGGCGGCGCGGCGGTGGCGTGCGGCGGTGGCGACGAAGACCACCGGCTCGCCGGGCGCGATCTTGCCGACCCGGTGCAGGATGGCGAAGTCGTCCAGGCCGAACCGCGCCTTGGCCTGGATCGCGGTCTTGCCGATCTCGGCCTCGGTGAAGCCGGGATAGGCCTCCAGCTCCAGCGCGACCGTCGCGCCCTGCTCGGCGCGGGCGATGCCGGTGAAGGTCGCGACCGCGCCCACCTCGCTGCGGCCGCGGCAGAACTCGGTGAGCTGCGCGCCGGGATCGAAGGCGTCGAAGGTGAGCCGGACTTCGCTCACCTCAGCCCCCGCTCATCGGCGGCAGGAAGGCGACCTCGGTCCCGGCGTTCAGCGGGGCGTCGCCACGCACGATCACCTGGTCCAGGGCCACCTGCACGCCGCGGCCGCCCAGCGCCTCGCCAAGTCCTGAGTCCTCGGAGGCCAGCCGGGCGCGGAGCGCGGAGAGCGACGGCGCCTCGATCACCCGGTCGCGCCAGCCCGCGACATCGGAGAGCCGCCCAAACAGCAGCACGCGGGCCACCTCAGCCCCCCGTGGTCGACATGTGCCGCGCCACGGCCGGCCGGGCGCGCTCGATCTGGAAATCGTGGCCCTTGGGCTTGGCGTCGACGGCCAGGCGGATCGCCTCGACGAGGCCCTCGTCGCTCGCGCCCGCCCGGATCACTGCGCGCAGGTCCGAGGCGTCCTCGCGGCCCAGGCAGGTGTGCAGGGTGCCGGTGCAGGTCAGCCGGACCCGGTTGCAGGCCTCGCAGAAGTTGTGGCTGAGCGGGGTGATGAAGCCCAGCCGCCCGCCGGTCTCGGCGACCTCGACATAGCGCGCGGGCCCGCCCGTGGTGACGGTCAGGTCCTTCAGTGTCCAGAAGCTCTCAAGCTCGCGGCGCAGCGCCGTCAGGGACAGGTACTGGTCGGTGCGGTCGGCTTCGATCTCGCCCAGCGGCATGGTCTCGATGAGGGTCACCTCGTGGCCCTCGCCGTGCGCCCAGCGGACGATCTCCGGCAGCTCGGCGGCGTTGTCGTCCTTCAGGGCGACGGCGTTGAGCTTGATGCGGATGCCGGCCGCCTTGGCCGCTGCGATCCCGGCCAGCACCTTGGCGACGTCGCCGCCGCGCGTCAGGCGACGGAAGAGGTCCGGCTTCAGGGTGTCCAGCGAGACGTTGATCCGCCGCACGCCCGCCGCGGCCAACTGGCCGGCGAATTCGGCGAGGCGCGTGCCGTTCGTGGTCAGGGTCAGCTCGTCGAGAGCCCCGCGCTTCACGTGCCGCGAAAGGCCTTCGATCAGGCCCATGACGCCCTTGCGCACCAAGGGCTCGCCGCCGGTGATGCGCAGCTTCCTGACGCCTAGCCCGACGAACGCTGTCGCCAGGCGGTCCAGCTCCTCCAGCGTCAGCACCTCGGCCTTCGGCAGGAAGGTCATGTGCTCGGCCATGCAATAGACGCAACGCAGGTCGCACCGGTCGGTGACCGACAGGCGCAGATAGGTCACGTGGCGGCCAAAACCGTCGATCAGCTGAGGCTGGCCTTGCGGCGAGGCGGCGTCATAGGGCGTCATGCAGCCCTGAACATAGAGGGGAAGGCGGCTTGGCGACAGGGGCGGGGCAGAAACTGGCGCTCGAGGCCATCGTGCTGGCCGCCGGCCAGGGCAGCCGGTTCGGCGGCGGCAAGCTGACCGCGGCCTGGGGCGCGGGCGTGCTGCTGGAGGGCGCGCTGGCCGCCGCGTTCGCCGCCCCGGTGCGCAGCGTCACGGTGGTGATCGGCGCCGACGCCGAGGCCGTGGCCGCCGCCGCCCGGGACTTCGACCCGCGGGCGCTGATCGTCCACGCCCGAGACTATGCGGAAGGCATGGCCGCCTCGCTGCGCGCCGGCATCGCCAGCCTGCCGTCCGACGCCGAGGGCGTGTTCGTCTTCCTGGGCGACATGCCGCGCGTGCCGCCGCCGCTGCTGCGGAAGATGGCCGGCGCGCTCTATGAGGGCGCGTTGGCGGCGGCGCCGGTCTACCGCGGCCGGCGCGGCAATCCGGTGCTGCTGTCGCGCGAGCTCTTCCCGCAGCTCCTGGCGCTCACCGGCGACGCGGGCGCCCGCGGCGTGCTGCAGGGGCTGGGCGAGAAGCTGGCGCTGGTGGAAAGCCCCGACGACGGGGTGCTGTTCGACGTCGATACGCAGGATGACCTATTGCCCTCCGAGCCGTCATCCCACGGTCGCCTGAAAGGCGATACGGGGGACCCAAGCTGAGTTGGGCTCTTTCGCGAGTCGGCTTGGGTCCCCCGGATCGTGTCTTCGCACGACCGGGGGATGACGAGGTGAGGGGCTAGGCGGGTGTGTGCGCACCCAGCGCCAGGTCGTCGGCGTGGACGAGGGGGCCTGAGGTGTAGCCGAGGGCGGGCTCGATGGCCTCGCTCTTGAGGCCGCAGATCCGGGCGGCGTCGGCGGCGTCGTAGCGGACCAGACCGCGGGCGATCTCGTGGCCGGCCTCGTCGCGGATCACCACGGCGTCGCCCTTGTCGAAGCGGCCCTCGATGCGGCGCACGCCCGCGGCCAGCAGGCTCTTGCCGCGCCTGACCGCCTGGGCCGCGCCCTCGTCGACGTGGAGCGCGCCGGCCGGGGCTAGCGATCCGGCGATCCAGGCCTTGTAGGCGGCCGCCGGCGTGGTGGAGGGCTCGACGACCGTAGCCCGCTCGCCGGCCTCGACCGCCTGAAGCGGGGCGTCGCGGCGGCCGAGCGTGATGACGGTCGCACAGCCGGCGGCAGACGCGATCCGGGCGGCGGCGAGCTTGGTGGCCATGCCGCCCGTGCCGACCGCCGCCTCGGCGTTGGCGCCGCCGGCCATGGCCTCGATCTCCGGCGTCAGGCGCATGACGCGCGGAATGTGCTCGGCGTTCTGATTGCGCCGCGGGTCGGCGGTGTAGAGGCCGTCGACGTCGGAGAGCAGCACCAGCACGTCGGCGCCGATCATCTGGGCGACGCGGGCGGCGAGGCGGTCGTTGTCGCCGTACCGGATCTCTTCGGTGACCACCGTATCGTTCTCGTTGACCACCGGGACGACGCCGAGGGCCAGCAGGGTCTCGACGGTGGCCCGGGCGTTCAGCCACCGCCTACGGACCTCGGTGTCGTCGCGGGTGAGCAGCACCTGGGCGGCGGCGAGGCCGTGCGGCTCCAGCGCCTCTTCCCACGCGCGCATCAGGGCCGACTGGCCGGCGGCGGCGGCGGCCTGCTTCTCCGGCAGGGTGAGCGCGTGCCGGGTGAGCGCCAGGCGGCGGCGGCCCAGCGCGACGGCGCCGGAAGAGACCACCAGCACCTGCTGGCCGCGGGCGCGAAGGCGGGCGAGGTCGGCGGCGAAACCTGCGAGCCAGGCTCGGTCGGCGCCATCGGCTCCAACCAGCAGGGCCGAGCCGACCTTGACGACGACGCGGCGGGCGCCGGCGAGGCCGGTCACGGCGCCCAGCCTTCGGCGGCGTTCGAAGTGTCGCTGTCGGCGGCCGGTTCGCCGCGGCGGGCGCGGACCTGGGCAAAGGCCTCGCGCAGCAGCTCGGTGACGCCCTCGCCGGACACGCCGGAGACCAGGCGCACGGGCGCCTTGGCGGCCTTCTTGAGCGCCGCGGCGCGGGCCTTGCGGGTCTCGGGATCGAGGGCGTCGACCTTGGAGAGCGCCAGGATCTCGGTCTTGCCGGCCAGTTCGTCGCCGTAGCTCTCGAGCTCGTGGCGGACCGTGCGCCAGGCCGCGGCGACATCCTCCTGGGTCCCGTCGACCAGGTGGATCAGCACCGCGGTGCGCTCCACGTGGCCCAGGAAGCGGACGCCCAGGCCGGCGCCTTCGCTGGCGCCTTCGATGAGGCCGGGGATGTCGGCCATCACGAACCGCTCGTTGGTCGAGAGGTCGACGACCCCCAGGTTGGGCGCGAGCGTCGTGAACGGGTAGTCGGCGATCTTCGGGCGCGCGGCGCTGGCGGCGGCCAGGAAGGTCGACTTGCCGGCGTTCGGCAGGCCGACCAGGCCCACGTCGGCGATCAGCTTCAGCCGCAGCCAGATCCACCGCTCCTCGCCCTCCTGGCCGGGGTTGGCGTGGCGGGGCGCCTGGTTCACCGGGCCCTTGAAGCGGCTGTTGCCCCAGCCGCCGTTGCCGCCGGTGAGCAGCTTCACCCGCTTGCCCGGCTGGTCCATGTCGACCAGCAGGGTCTCCTTGTCCTCGTCCAGCACTTGGGTGCCGACGGGCACGCGCAGCACCGCGTCGGCGCCGTTCGCGCCATGGCGGTTCTTGCCCATGCCGTGGACGCCGGTCTCGGCCTTGAAGTGCTGGTGGTAGCGGTAGTCGATGAGGGTGTTCAGCCCTTCGACCGCCTCGATCCAGACGTCGCCGCCCTTGCCGCCGTCGCCGCCGTCCGGGCCGCCGTACTCGATGTACTTCTCCCGGCGGAACGACACCGCGCCGCCGCCGCCGTTGCCCGAGCGCACGTAGATCTTGGCTTCGTCGAGGAATTTCATGGGGTCGGTCGATGGCCTTGTTGGCAATGGGCGATAGCACACCGCCCGCCGTCATCCCACGGCCGCCCGAAGAGGCGGTCCGGGGGACCCAAGCTGAGCTGGCTCTTTCGAGAGTCGGCTTGGGTCCCCAAATCAGCCTTTCGGCTGACCGCGGGATGACGAGGGCATTGGCCGGCCTAGGCCAGCCACACCATCATCCGGGTGGGGACGTCGGCGCGTCCGCGGGCGAGGCTCGTCCGGCGCTCGACGTCGCCGGTGTAGAGGAAGCCCGCCTTGCAGAGCACCTGGCCCGACGCCGGGTTGTCGGCGAAATGGCCGGCCACCACGACGTTGCGGCGCCAGTCGCGCTTCGCCCACTTCATCGCCCCGCGCACCGCCTCGGTGGCGTAGCCGCGGTTCCAGTAGGGACGGCCGATCCAGTAGCCGAGCTCCGAGCGCTCGCCCTTGGACTTGTCGGCGGGATCAAAGCTGAGGCCGCCGACAACGCCGAAGTTGCGGTGCTCGATGACGAAGTCGGCGTCGTGCTGGAAGCCGCACTTCATCGCCCGGTCCAGCCACGCCTCGGCGTCCGCCATCCCGTAGGGGTGCGGGATCTGCGAGGTCATGCCGGCGACGTTCACGTCATTGAGGAGGTGGGCCAGCGCGATGGCGTCGGTCCGCACCGGGCCGCGCAGGATCAGCCGTTCCGTCGAGACGACGGGGGTCACTTCGATGGCGCACATGTCTACCTCCCTTGGCCTGGATTCAGGCCCGAAACGAATGCGGGGAGCCCGGGCTCGCCGGACTCCCCGCTTAGGTTCGTCTGTCCGGTCCGCCGTTGAAGCTGGCGGAACCGGAAAGGAGGTCCCGCCTATTTGTTGGCGTTCATCTCCGGAGCCGGGACCACCGTCACATAGGTGCGGTCGTCTCGCTTGGTGATGAACTTCACCGCGCCCGTGGCGGTGGCGAAGAGGGTGTGGTCGCGACCCATGCCGACGTTGTCGCCGGCCCAGAACTTGGTGCCGCGCTGACGTACGAGGATGTTCCCGGCGAGCACCGCTTCGCCGCCGAACTTCTTCACCCCGAGCCGCTGACCGGCGGAATCGCGCCCGTTGCGCGAGGAGCCGCCCGATTTCTTGTGAGCCATGGTGCTCTCCTGAACCTGCTACGCCCGGCCTTACTTGGCCGGCTTCTTGGGGGCCGCCGCCTTCTTGGGCGCAGCCGGCTTGGCGTCGGCCTTGGGAGCCGCCGCCGTCTTGGTTTCGGCCTTCGGAGCCGCGGCCTTGGCAGCCGGAGCCTTCGGAGCCGGAGCCTTCTTCTCGGCCGCCGGCTTGGCTTCGGCTTTCGCTTCCGCCTTCGGCGCCGCGGCCTTCTTGGCCGGAGCCTTGGCCTCCGCCTTCGGCGCCGCCTCGGCCTTCGGAGCCTCGGGCTCGACGACCGGCGCGTTGACCTGCGCGGCCTTGGCGGCGGTCTTCACGTCAGCCTTTGCCGGCGCCTTCGCGGGAGCCTTGGGCGCGGCCTTCGCCGGCTTGGCTTCGGCCGCCGCGGGGACCGCGAGCTTCAGGTTGCGCGAGCGGGCGTTGAGCTCGGCCTTGGTGGTGAGGTCCACCTTGCCGTCCCACTTCGTCTGCTTGCCGTCGGCGCCGGCGATGGCGGTGACGCGCACCACGCTCTCCAGCTGGCGGTGGCCCTTGGTGCGGCGATAGCCCTGGCGGCGGATCTTCTTGAAGATCTTCACCTTCTCGCCCTGGCGGGTCTCGATCAGGGTCCCCGTCACCGAGGCCCCCGAGACCAGCGGCGCGCCCAGCGTCACGGCCGCGCCCTCGCCCACGGCGAGGACCTCGCCGAACGCCACGTCGGCGCCGGGCTCGCCGGCCAGCTTCTCGACGACCAGGAGGTCGCCGGGCTGGACCCGGTACTGCTTGCCGCCGGTCTTGATCACCGCGTACATCGTTCGCGCCTTCGAAACTGGATATCTGTGCAAAACGGAATGCGCCCGCGAGATGGCCCGCGGGCGAGGGGGCGGACTTATACGCATGGGGGCGGCGAGGTCAAGGCGCGGATGAGCGCCGTCCTGGCGGCCTCTAGCGGAACGCGAAGGCGAGCCGGGCGCCGACGAAGCGGCCGTGGGGATCGGAGCCGAGCGGGCTGGCGGACGCACGCTCGTCGAGGCTGTCGGGACGGGCGCAGAGGAAGCCCAGCGAGCCGGTGGCGGCCTTGCCCTCGAAGCGGTGGTCGATCGAGGTGCGGGCCATGCCCTGGCCCTTGGTCGCGGCGGCCTGGGCGAAGACGGCGGCCTTGAGCGCGGCGGCGCTGTCGGGCCGCGCGGGCTCAGCGTAGGCGGCAGCTGCGGAGATTGCGAGCACGCCAGCGATCAGGATCGTTCGGACGGCCATGGGGGTCCTTCGGGGAGGCTCACCAGATCATTACGTGGGCGCGCGCGGGACGCAGGCAAGGCCCTATCGCCGCATGTGGGCGCGGAACCAGTCGACGATCAGCCGGTCGCGCTCGCGCCAGTTCCACTGCAGGCCGTGCACGTCATCTGGGAAGATGTGCAGGGCGTAGGGCCTGCGGCGGGCCTTCAGCACGTCGGCGACCTCAGTGCTGTTCTTCGGGTCGGCGCGCCAGTCGGCCGTGCCGTGCAACAGGAGCAGCGGCGGGAGATCGACGGTGCGGGCGACGCGCACGCCGGACCGCGCGGCCAGCGCCTCGGACGGATGGGCGGCGAAGTCCGGGATCAGCTTCGCCCAGACATTGGCGACCATCTCCGGCCGCGCCTTCGCCTCCAGCTCGGGGTCGGTGAAGGGACTGACGATGGCGGCGGCGTTGACCTTGGCCCCCTGGGACAGCGCCAGCAGGGTCTCCATGCCGCCGCGCGACACGCCGTAAAGGAAGATGTTGGCGGGATCGGTCTCGGGCAGGCGCCGGGCGAGCTCCACGGCGGCCAGCACGTCGCGCACGTCAGCGCCGCCGAACTCCTCGCGCCCCTCGCCGCCATCCACCCCGCGGTACTGCACGCCCACGACGATGAAGCCGGCGCGCACGAAGGCGGCCATGCCGCCCTGGCTGTCGGCCGTGAACTTGCCGAAGTCCTGGTTGCCGCCGCGCAAGGCGACGATCGCCGGGGCCTTGGCGCTGGGACGCAGGTCGGCGGGCTCCCAGATGTAGCCGGCGACCTTGAGCCCGTCCGAGCGGTAGACCACCTGCCGGCAGACGCTGGGGCGGGAGTCCTGCGCCTCGAACTCGGTGGGGGTGAGGAGGACGGCCTGCAGGCGGTCGGCGGCGGGGACGCGCACGCCGGCCTTGGCGCCCAGGTCGGCCTCGTCCTGGTAAGCGCGTACGGCGCCGGCGACATAGGCCTCATAGGTGCGGTGGGTGCGGACGCACGGGCGGGCCGAGACGAGCTCCCCGTCGGCGGGCGCGGCCCGGACACCGCCAGCGAGCAGCGCGGCGAGCGCCAGGCCGAGGACGGCGTGCTTCATGTGCGGCCTCCGGAACCGGCCCAGCCTAGCTGCAGGACAGCGCAAAGGAAAAGGGCGCGGCTTGCACCGCGCCCTCTCCAGATCACACCTGGCAGGATTATTCGCCGCCGGAGGTCGCCGTGCTCTTGGCCGCGGCGGCTTCCTTTTCCTGGCGCCGGGCGCCGCCCAGCATGCCGGGAAGGGCGTAGTTCCCCTCGTGGCAGGCGTATTCGTAGATGATCCCCGGCATCGGGCCGAACTCGTACTCGCCGCCCCAGGGCTTGTCCCAGGTGTCCGGGTCCTCGACCGTAAAGGCGTAGCGCAGGCGGTCCTTGGCGACGCGGGTGAAGCGCTCGGTGACCTTCAGCTTCTTCCACGAGCCCATGAAGTTCTGCGACTGGGGCAGGTTGGTGGTCTCGACCACCAGGGTGTCGCCCTCCCAGTGGCCGATCGAGTCGCCGAAATAGGGGCGGGTGTCGTCGGTGCGGTGGGTGGCGTTCAGCCGGATGATCCGCACGTCGTGGTTCATCTCGACCTGGATGGCCACCGTGTCCGGCGTCTGCACGATGTTGTAGTCGTTGTTATAGAAGCCGTTGGGGAACATCGGCGGGCCGCCGTTGCGGCCGAAGCCGATGATGCAGCGCTCGCCCAGCGAACGGTTCTCGGCGTTGTCGAACGAGCCCATGCCGCCGCCGCGGCGGAAGCCGCCCGCGTCGCCGCCGGCCTTGCGCGGCGGGGGCTGGCCGTTGGCCGTGGTGATCAAGCTGGTGCGCGGCTCGCCGCCAACCCGCATGACCGAGGCGCCCGGATCCAGCCAGCCGCGGTTGTAGCCGCCCACGTCCCCGCCGGCGGCGGCGAACTCGGGCCGGATCTTCGCCGGATCGACCTTCGGGGCCTCGGCCGGCGCGTTCGGGTCGGTGGGCTTGTTGCCCTCGGCGACCTCCTCCTGCACGCCCTTCTCCAGCTTCTTGACCTCTTCGGGCGTGTAGACGCCGCGGGTCCCGAACGAGCTTGGGCGCACCATCGGGGTCAGGGTCGCATTGGACCAGTAGCCCTGCAGGTCCGGCTGGCCGAACGCCAGGCGGGGGGCCTTGTACGAGCTCTTGGATGCGGCCGCGGCCTTGACGGCAGGGGCGGCCTTGGCGGCGGTGTCGGCGGAAAAGGCCGGAGCGGCGATCGCGACCGTGGCGGTGGCGAGCGCTGTGCCGATGGCGAGTATGGCGGCGCGGGTCAAAATCTTTGGCTCCAAATGTGCTTGCGCCGGGAAATGGCGTCGGCGCGGGCGCTGATATACCGCCATTACGAAAGGCGGGCTATGCGGCATGCTTTCCGCGGCGGGTTTTGCCGGTGAATGTCTCGCGCGAAATAATGAGGGCGGCACAAAGGCTTAGGCGGACGCCGGCAATCGCGGGTTGCAAACCGTAGCGTCCTTAACGGTCCCTTCGGCTTTGGCGGGCATAACCGGCCTTGAACGGCTGCAGAAGCAGTCCGATGACCGGATGGTCCAGCGTGGCGTCTAACCAGGAACGAATCTACCGCAGCCTTCGCGGGCTCGAGAAGACGGCCTCCACCAGCCGGGTGCTGAACCTTGCCGCCCTGGCCGTGCGTCACCACGGCAATCCCGAACATTCCGAGCGGCCGATGTTCAAGAGCGCGGTGCTGAACGGCGCGGTGATCCTGAAGCACCGCCTGCGGCCGGAGGAGGTTGACCTCTTCGAAGGCCTGACGCGCACCGCCACCAAGCTGATCGTGCCCTTCGACCGCGCCGACCTGGCGCTGGGCGGGCGCGCGGTGTTCGTGGGCGAGAGGGGCTGGACCCCGATCCTGGAGGCGCTGCGCGGGTCGACAGACGACATGCTGCGGGACGTGGAGATCCTGGAGGCCTTGGACGAACTGCCGTCGCTGGACCCCTTCGTGCTGCGCGAGCACCTGAAGCGGCGCGGCTTCGACGTTTCGACGACCTATTTCGACATCTCGCAGGCCGACGTGGACCGCATGCAGAAGTTCGTCGGCGGCGAGATCGCCCGCCTGATCGAGCTGGCGTACGGCGGCGCCGGGGCCGGCGGCGGGGCGAGCAAGAAGCTCGTGGAGGCGTTGCTCTCCTCGAAGACCGACGAACGGCTGGAGCCGCTTCGGCTCACCCTGCAGCTGGAGGGCGAGAGCTACCGCGAGGGCATCTTCAGCTGGAAGGGCTTCCTCTACTACAAGTGGGTGCTGAACACGCTGTGGCCGCAGCTCAAGGACGTGCTCATGGAGCTCGCCCAGGTGAAGGTGGTGGGGCCGCGCGAACGCGACCTGATGATCGTGGTGGAGGAGATGAAGGTCCGCCTGCGCCAGGCGCTGGAGCACCAAGTGAAGCAGGTGATGGGCTACCTCAGGACCTACGACCAGGTCTTCCAGGGGCTCACCGGCGACGGCAACGCGGTCGGCTTCCGCGACTTCCTGTTGAAATCGCCCGAGATGTTCATGGCGCTGGGCGAGGGCGCCGGCACGATCAGCCACGTGGCGAGCTTCTGGCGCTTCCGGTTCCCGAAGGGCAAGCCGCTGCTGGCCCCGATGGGCGAGCTCCTGGACCTGCTGCAGGATTTCGAGGCCGGCCTCGGCGCCGACGTCCACCCGATCGGCCGCGCGGCCTGACGCCGCAGCCCTCTCAGGCCGCCTAAGGCCTAGGCGAGCGCACGTCTCAGGTTTACCCTAGGGTTGAGGGATGGCTTTGTCGGAGCTGTCTGATGCGACGGTCGGGGGCGCCAGGGGCGTCTTTGTGGGCTTTCATTCTCTTGGCGGCGGGGCTCGGTTCCGCAGCGCCGGCCGCGGCCGCGCCTCTCGAGGCGCCGGCGTGGGCGATCGCGCCGGAGGACGGCGCCTGCCGCACCGATCTTGAGCTCACCAGCCGCTCGGGGGCGGTGGCGCCGGTGGCGCTGGTCTCCGACGGCGACCACGTGATCCTGCGCTTCGCCAGGGAGGGCGCGCCCGCCGAGGCCTTCCTGCCGATCCGCATCGACCAGAAGCCCTATGCCAACCTGGTGCGGCGCACCGGCGAAGAGGGCGTCCAGCTGATGAGCCTCTCGGACGAGTCGCTCGCGGCGCTGAAGCGCGGCAAGACCCTGCAGATCGCCTGGCTGTCGGACGAGGCTGTGGGCGGCTCGCTGGCCGGCGCGGCGCAAGGCATCGCGGACCTTCGCACCTGTGGCGCCCAGGTGGCCGCCCAGAGCCGGGCGCGCGACGCGGAACTGGAGATGCAGCGCGCCCGCAAGGCCGGCGAAGCCCGCGCCAAGGCGCTCGCCGACGAGCAGCTGGCCGCGGCCCGGGCGCAGACCGCCGCCGCCGAGGCCCAGACGCGCAAGGCCAACGCCCAGGCCGAGGCGCTCGCCGCCCAGGCGGACCAGGCGCGCGCCTATGCGGAACAGCAGCGCGAGCGCGAGGCGCAGGTCGAGCGCGAGCGCTACGCCCAGCAATATTACTACCGCGACCGGTCCCCGCCGCCGGCCCCGGACCCCTATTACTATCCGCGGTACTACTCCCCGCGCTGAACCCGCGCTGAACTCTTGCGCGGTCGCTGTCCCCGGACGAATGTCGCGCGCGTTTTTGGTCCGGAGCCTTGTCCTTGCGTCGCCGATTGCTACTCGCCCTGGCCTGCGCCCTCACGCTGCCCGCCGCCGCCCGTGCGCAACCTTCCCCTGCCGAGCACCCCCTGCTGCACGAGTTGGCGGCCCAGGTCTCGGCGGAACGCCAGCACGCGATCATCGCCCGCCTGGTCGGCTTTGGCACCCGTCACACGCTGTCCGACACGACCTCGCCGACCCGCGGCATCGGCGCGGCGCGGCGCTGGGTGGCGGCGGAGTTCCAGGCGATGTCGAAGGACTGCGGCGGTTGCCTGGCCGTCGAGACCCCGTCGCAGGTGTTCACCGGCCGGCGCATCCCCAATCCCACCGAGGTGATGGACGTGCTGGCGATCCAGCGCGGGACCACCGACCCGGACCGGGTGATCGTGATCTCCGGCCACCTGGACAGCCGCGTCACCGACGTCATGAACGCCACGGCCGACGCGCCGGGCGCCAACGACGACGCCTCGGGGGTCGCCGCGGTCATGGAGGCCGCGCGCGTGCTCTCGAGGCACCGGTTCCCCGCGACCCTGGTCTACGCGGCGCTGTCCGGCGAGGAGCAGGGGCTGAACGGCGGCAAGGTGCTGGCCGACTACGCCAAGGCGCACGGCTGGCGCGTCGAGGCCGACCTCAACAACGACATCGTCGGCAACTCCGAAGGCCTCAACGGGACGCGGGAGACCACCCGTGTGCGGGTCTTCTCCGAAGGCACCAAGGCCGTGGAGACCGGCGAGGAGGCGGACAAGCGCCGGTACAATGGCGGCGAGGTCGACAGCCCTTCGCGCCAGATCGCCCGGTTCATGCAGGGGCTAGCGGACACCTATCTCGCGAATTTCCGGGTCACCATGGTCTACCGCACCGACCGCTTCGGCCGCGGGGGCGACCAGACGGAGATGCTGAAGGCGGGCTTCCCGGCCGTCCGCGTCACCGAGGCCAACGAGAACTACAACCGCCAGCACCAGGACCTGCGCGTCGAGAACGGGATCCGCTACGGCGACGTTATCGAGGGCGTGGACTTCGCCTATCTGGCCAATGTGACCCGCCTGAACGTCGTCAGCATGGCCGCGCTCGCCGCCGCGCCCGCCCCGCCGAGGCGCGTGGAGATTTCCGGCGCGGTCTCCGACGACACCACGGTCAAGTGGACGCCGGCGCCCGACGCGGCCAGGAACCGGCTCTGGTGGCGGGCCACCACCGACCCGCAGTGGCGCTACGCCCGCGAGACGGCCCCGACCGGCCAGGCGGTGCTGAAGGACGTCAACATCGACGACTGGTTCTTCGGGGTCAGCGCGGTGTCGGCGGACGGCTATGAGAGCCCGGTCGTGTTCCCGGGCGCGGCGGGCAGCTGG
This sequence comes from Phenylobacterium sp., assembly GCA_045802455.1. Taxonomy (GTDB): domain Bacteria; phylum Pseudomonadota; class Alphaproteobacteria; order Caulobacterales; family Caulobacteraceae; genus Phenylobacterium. The sequence continues at coordinate 52,412 of JBJMQX010000118.1, forward strand.
ACCGCGGAGCCGCCGCCGGAGAAGAAGCCGTGAGAGGGATCGGGTAACCTGGGCTTGAGGGCTGAAAGGCTAGTCTGAGACGCATGCGAGGACGGACGCTATCGATGGCTGGGGCGACCGCGGCGGCGCTCGCGCTCCTGGGTTCCGCCGGCGCGGCGGAGGCCGCGGACTTCTCGGTCATCCATTCCAGCGCCGACGAGGTCACCGTCATCGACCCGGCGGCGATCGAGACCGTGGCCGGCGGCCTGCGCCGCGCCGTCACCGTGACGGTGCAGAAGAACCTGGTCTCCGGCGGCGCGCCGCAGCCGGGCTATGTGCGCACGCTCAACGAATACGACTGCCAGCAGCGCCAGATGCGCTGGAAGAGCGTCGCGGCCTATTCGCGTTTCGGCGCGCAGCTCCTGAAGAAGGACAACGCCAGCGCCGACTGGACCGCGAACGGTGACGACGTGGACGCACGGCCCGCCTTCCGCGTGGTTTGCGACGGGGACAGCGTGGGCCAAGTCTACACCGCCTCGTCGATCGGCCGCCTGGTGCTGGCGCTGATGCAGGCCTGGGACCAGACCACGCCCCTGCCGCCGTTGCAGGCGGTCAGGCCTCTTCCGCGCAAGCCTGGTCACGGCGGCAAACCGCCATCGGCCAGGACCCGTTGAAGATCGCCATCGTCGCCATCGGGCGGCTGGGCCGCGGGCCGGAGGCGCAGCTGGTGAAGACCTATGCGGAGCGCGCCACGGCGGCCGGCCGGGCCCTGGGCCTCGGGCCTGTCGAGGTCGTCGAGGTGGAGAGCCGCAAGCCCGGCAAGGCCGCCGAGGCCGAATCGCTCAGGCCGCACCTGGAGGGCGCCCACGTCATCGCCTGCGACGAGCGCGGCAAGACCCGGACCTCCCGCGATTTTGCCGACGAGATCGCGCGTCTCCGGGACCGGGGCCTGCGCCGGATCGTGTTGCTGGTCGGCGGCGCGGATGGGCTGGATCCGGCGCTGCTGGCGCAGGCTGACAGCCAACTCGCCTTCGGGCCGCAGACCTGGCCGCACGCGCTCGCCCGCGCCATGCTGGCCGAACAGGTCTATCGCGCTGTGACGATCCTGGCCGGTTCGCCCTATCATCGGGACTAGATGACCCCACGCCTCGCCATCCCCGCCGCCTTTAGCTTGTTCGCTCTGGCCGCCGTCGCCGTGGCGGCCACGGGCGAGAAGCTGGCGCGGCTGAACGTGGAGGAGACCCAGCTTTCCGCCGAGCAGACCCGCAACATGAGCCAGCTCGCCCGGCTGCTTTCGGTGCTCGAGCAGCTGAAGCGCGACCCGCCGCCGGCCCTGCTGGTCTCGCCGAAGGACGCCAAGGCGGCGGTCCGCGCCGCGATCGTGGTCAAGGCCATGACGCCGGGGCTGCAGGCGCAGGCCAACGGCTACGCCCACGAGGCGTCCGAGATGATGCGCCTGCGCCGGCTGGCGGCGGTCGAAAGCGAGGCGCTGTTCACCAACGACAGCGAGCGGGCGGAGGCCACGCCGCCGCCGGCGCAGCGCGCGCTCCGCGGCGCCACGCCATCGCAGCTCCCCGGCGGCGCCATCAGGCCGCCCCAAAGCCTTTCCATACCGGCCAGCGGCCCGATCGTGCGGCGGTTCGGGGAGGCCCTGGCGTCCGGCGGACGCGCCAACGGCCTGACCATCGCCGTGGCGAACGGGGCGCAGGTCGCCAGTCCCGGCGCCGGCGCAGTGCAGTATGTCGGCCCCGTGAAGGGATGGGGCGTCATCTTGATATTAAGACTGGCAGGTGGATACCATCTGGTGCTTGCTGGCCTCGAACGAACATCGGTCTCGGTCGGGCAATCTGTCGCGGCGGGGGAGCCTGTCGGTTGGATGCCGGATGACCGACAATCAGGAGGCTCCAGGGGCCCCAGGGAACTTTACCTGGAGGTTCGCGAGCAGGGCGCGCCGGTAGACCCGGGGCGTTGGCTAAACAAGACGGGCTAAGCGTCTTCTTCCGTTGGGGGAAACCGCTTGCAAGGGGGCCCGATTTCAGAGCGGTCTTGTCGATCGCATAGGGAGCCTTGGCAGGCGAATGAAGAAGTACCTCCTGATCGGCGTCTCCGCCTTCGTGCTGGGCGCGGGCTCCATGGCTTACGTCAGCCAGCACGCCATGGCCGCGGCCACGCCGCACGCCAACACCTATCGGATGCTGGGCCTGTTCGGCGACGTGCTGGACACGGTCGAGCGCCAGTACGTGACGCCGGTCGACGACACCAAGCTGATCCACGCCGCCCTCGACGGCATGCTGACCTCGCTCGACCCGCACTCCGGCTACCTCGATCCCGAGGGCTTCGACGACATGCGCGACCAGACGCGCGGCGAGTACGGCGGGCTGGGCCTCGAGGTAACCAGCGAGGACGGTGTCGTGAAAGTGATCTCGCCGATGGACGACACCCCGGCCGCCAAGGCGGGCGTGAAGCCCGGCGACTACATCACCGCCGTCAACGGCGACAGCGTGCTGGGCCTCTCGGTCAACGAGGCGGTCAAGCAGATGCGCGGCAAGCCCGGCGAGACCGTCACCCTGACCATCGCCCGCGAGAAGTCGGACCCGTTCGACGTCAAGCTGGTGCGCGAGGTGATCAAGCCCAAGTCCGCCACCGCCAAGCTGGAAGGCGACTACGGCATCCTGCGGATCTCCAACTTCAACGAGAAGACCACCGACGAGGCGCAGGCCGCCTTCGCGGAGATCAAGGCCAAGAACCCGAAGATGAAGGGCCTGATCCTCGACCTGCGGCGTAACCCTGGCGGCCTGCTCGACCAGGCGGTCGGCGTCTCCGACCTGTTCCTCGAGGGCGGCGAGATCGTCTCCCAGCGCGGCCGCGATCCGCGCGACGTGGAGCGCTACAACGCGCGCGCTGGCGACATCACCGGCGGCCTGCCCATGGTGGTGCTGATCGATCCGGGCACGGCCTCGGCCGCCGAGATCGTCGCCGGCGCCTTGCAGGACCGCAAGCGCGCCGAGCTGGTCGGCCTGACCAGCTTCGGCAAGGGCTCGGTGCAGACGGTGATTCCGCTACGCGGCGGTATGGACGGGGCGCTGAAGCTGACCACGGCGCGCTACTACACGCCCTCCGGCCGCTCGATCCAGAAGACCGGCATCGAGCCGGACCTCGAGGTCGCCGCGACCAAGGAGGAGGCGCAGGAAATCGCCAACCGCGCCTTCGGTTTCTCGGAGGCCTCATTCAAGAACGCGCTCAACGCCGACGAGGGCAAGGTCCGCAAGGCCGCGCACACCCCGGCCGAGGCGCCGCCCGAGACCTTCGACGCCAAGAAGGACTTCCAGCTGGCTCGCGCCGAGGACGTGCTCCGCTACGGCTCGGTGGCCGCGACTCCGAAGCTGCCGAAGCCGACCGCCCGGATGGCGGCGATCATCGGCACCAAGGACCGCGTGGCCGAGGTGAAGCCGGCGACCACCAACAAGTAGGTGGACCGCGGGATCGAGGCCGGACGCACAGCCGGCCTCGATCCGCCTGAAAGGCGCCGCACGGGAAAGGCTCGTTAACCTTGTTTTGGGAGGCTCCTTCGCGAGGAGCACCCGAAGCCGTGGCCAGTATCGAACTTCCCCGCCTGAGCGTCCCGGCCCTGCCCCTGCGGTCCTGGAAGGCGCTGGTCGGCAGTTCCGCCGTGCGGCTGGGCGCGGCGACGGCGGCGCTGGCGGTCGCGGGGCTCGTGCTGTTCGCCCTGCTGCGCCCCGGCGCCCATGACGCAAACGCCATCAAGGTCCCGCTCGCGCGCCCCTTCGCCCATGCGCCGCCCGGCTGGCGCGAGGCGCTGCTGCCGCTCAAGGGATCGATGCGATTCAGCCAGGACGTGATCCGGCTCTCCGAGCGGCCGCTCGCGCCGCTGGCCGGCGTCACCTGGAACCAGCCGCTCAGCCGACTGCCCGCCTTCGCGCCCGGCCAGCCGCTGCCGCCCGCGCCCTTCGCCGGCTTCTTCGCGCCGGGCCCCGGCGGGCCGCTGCCGATCATCGCGCCGGACGGCCGCACGCCGTTCGAGGCCTACCGGCGGCCCTTCGTCGCCAACGGTCGCCCGAAGGTGGCCCTGATCGTCGGCGGGCTGGGCCTAAACTCGCGCGCCACCCAGCAGGCGATCGAGACCCTCCCGGCCGAGATCACGCTCAGCTTCAGCCCCTACGCCGAGGGCCTGCAGGGCTGGATCGACATGGCCCGGGCGCATGGCCACGAGGTGCTGCTGGAAGCGCCGATGGAGCCGATCGACTATCCCGACAACGACCCGGGCGCCTTCACCCTGATGGCGCAAAGCCAGGGCCCGGAAACCGTGAAGAAGCTGGAATGGGTGCTCTCGCGGGCCACCGGCTACTTCGGGGTGACCAACTACCTCGGCTCGCGCTTCCTGACCTCCGAGGGCGGATACCAGACCTTCGCCGCCGCGCTGCGCGGACGCGGCCTGGCCTTCCTCGACGACGGCTCGGCGGCGCTGCGGCGGGACGGCGGCGTGGCGCGGGCCTCGGCCGAGCGGGTGATCGACGACCAGCTCAACCAGGCCGCCATCGACCAGCAGCTGCTGGCGCTGGAGGCCGGCGCCCTGCAGCGGGGGTCGGCGCTCGGTTCCGGCTTCGCCTATCCGGTGACCCTGGAGAAGGTCGCCCAGTGGTCCCGCGGGCTCGACCAGCGGGGATTCCAACTCGCGCCGGCGTCCGCCCTGACGAGGCCCTAGCCAAGGCGCAGCCTTAGGCTAATACCCGGGGCACATGAGCCAGGACCTCGACCTCTATCGGCCGAACGTCGGCGTCGTGCTGTTCCATCCGGACGGGCGGGTCTGGCTGGGCAAGCGCGCCGCGACGCCGGGGCCATGGTGCTGGCAATTCCCGCAGGGCGGCGTCGACCCGGGCGAGGACCTGGAGGCGGCGGCGCGCCGCGAGCTGGCTGAGGAAACAGGGGCGGTGAGCGCAAGCGTGCTCGGCCGGACCGAAGGCTGGGTCGCCTATGACTTCCCCGAGAGCTATGGCGGCGCCAAGGCGGCGCGCGGCTGGAAAGGCCAGAAGCAGGTGTGGTTCGCCCTGCGGTTCGACGGCGAGGAGGGCGAGTTCGACCTGGCGGCCCATCCACCGCCGGAGTTCGAGGCCTGGCGCTGGGCCTACCTTGACGAAGCGGTGGACCTGGTGGTGCCGTTCAAGCGGGCCGCCTACGAGGCGATGGCTACGGCCTTCGGCGTGTTCGCCGCGCGGTCGGCACCGCGGTGAGCGCCAAACCAACCACGATCGTCATGGTCCACGGCGCCTTCTGCGGCGGCTGGGCGTTCGAGCGGTTCCGCGTCCCCTTCGAGGCCGCCGGCTTCGCGGTGATGACGCCGGACCTGCGCGGGCACGGCGTGGACGAGGCGGCGAGCGCGGTGGCGGGGGCCTCGATGGCCGACTACGCCCAGGACATCGCCACGCTCTGCAGTCGGCTCGACGCGCCGCCGGTGCTGCTCGGCCATTCGATGGGCGGCCTGGTGGCCCAGATGGCGGCGCGGCGGACCCCGCTCGCCGGGCTGATCCTGCTCGCCCCCTCGCCGCCGTGGGGGGTCGCGGCCGGCAGCCTGGAGGAGGCCGCGACCGCCTTCGGCGTGCAGATGCTGGGACCGTTCGCGTCGGGCGCCCTGGAGCCGGACCGGGCCCTGATGCGCCACTACAGCCTCGACCGCATGCCGCGCGCCGAGCGCGACGCGGTGGCGGCCCGGCTGCGGCCGGAAAGCGCCCAGGCGGTGCGCGAGGCGCTGAACTGGTGGCTGGACCCGTTCATGACCACCAGCCTGGGCCCGGGCCCGCTGCGCACGCCCAGCCTGGTGATCGCCGGCGAGCGGGACGTGGTGCATTCGCCGGCGACCGGACGCGCGGTGGCCGAGCGGATCGGGGCCGGGTTCGAGCAGATGGCCGGCATGAGCCACTGGCTGCCGGGCGAGCCGGGGTGGGAGACCGTCGCCCAGACCGCCCTGGCCTGGGTCGCCAGCACCGTCAGCTTCGCGGCCTGAGCGCGAGACGCAGGAGCCCCAGCAGCGCGATCAGCGCCCAGGCGCCTTCCATGGCGGTGGAGGCCAGGTTGAAGTCGGCCAGCAGCAGCGAGACCAAGATCAGGCAGGCGCCCACCAGGTTGGCGCCCAGCGAGGCGGCGCCCTTGGGATCGAGCCGGCCCAGCGCGGCCCCGGCGTAGGCGACGAGGATCATCAGGACGCCGACCAGGCCCGCGGCGTCGGTCCACCGCATGGTTGGGACCGCCTAGAGCTTGCGCTCCTGGTAGAAGATCTCGCCCGTCGAATACCGGGGATTGAGCGGGGTGTCGTCCGGCTTGGTCCAGGTGGTGAAGTTCACCGCTGTCGAGGACGTGGAGTCCAGGTGCTCCCAGGACTTCTGCACGCGCTTGATGTTGTCGGCGTTCACCGAGACGTAGTTGGCCTGCAGGATCAGCTCCGGCTGGTGCAGGAACGCCCAGATGTTGAAGGCAGAGACGATGGCCTTCTCGTCGTCGGGCGCGTAGTGCACCTCGCCGCGGCAGACGTCCTTGTTGATGCCCACCGGATACATGGTGACCGTGTAGTTCTTGTCGGCGCCCAGGGGCATGGACCAGGTGCCGTCGCGGCGGTTCTTCTTCATGCCCTGCACCTGAGGCGCGAGCTGGTCGAGGTTGCCGCCGCGCACCAGCGGCACGCAGATCTTCTCGACGATGTTCAGGAGCACAGCGCCGGTGCCGGTGGTCGGCAGGCTGGGCGGGGCCGGCGCAGCCTCGGCCGTCGCCGGCGGCGTCGCGCCGGGGGCCGCAGGAGCCGCAGCGCCGGGCGCGGGCGGCTGGGCGGTCGAC